>PMPX01000218.1 GCA_003169235.1 Acidimicrobiaceae bacterium
GGCGTGGCCGAGAAGACGATCGCGGTCGAGCGGGCGGGAGCGACCGTCTTCTTCGTCCCCTCCGTCGAGCTCAAGACGGCGGAGTCCAAGGCGACCCCGCAGCTGCACGTCTATGCCGTGAGCACCCTGAACCAGGTCCTGCGCATCCTCGAGCGTCTCGGGGGCCACGTGCCCACCAAGCCTGTGCCGGCCCAGGCGGCGCCATAGGCTCTGGCCATGCCTGAAGGCCGCGCCCCCATCTCATCGTCCCGCATCGCGACCGGGGACATCGCCCGCCATTCGTTCGCCGTCGTGCGACGGGGCTTCGACACCGACGAGGTGCGGGCCTACCTCCAGTCGGTGTCGCGGAGCATCGAGGCGCTCGAGGAGCGAGAGCAGGAGCTGCGCGCCGCCGTGGCCGAGGCGGAGGAGCGGGCCGCCCACCCCGTCGTCGACGAGGCGACCCTCACGGCGTCGCTCGGGCAGCACAGCGCGCAGATCCTGCGTCACGCCCACGAGGAGGCGGCCCGGATCGTCGTCCAGGCCCAGGAGGGGGCAGCCACCCTGTTGCGCGAGACCCAGAGCCAGGTCGACGAGCTGCAGGCGCGCACCGAGGCCTCGTCCGCCGAGCGAGTGGTCGAGGTCGAGCTGCTCGTGGCCAACGCCGAGCAGGAGGCTCGCGTGGAGAGCGAGCGCATCCTGGCCGAGGCGGTGGCCGACGGGGAGGCGGTCATCGCCCGCGCCAAGGACGAGGGGCGGGCCCTGCTCGAGCAGGTCCAAGAGGCGCGGCGACGCGTGCTGTCCGACCTGGCGTCCCGGCGTCGCGCGCTCGGGATACAGATTGAGCAGCTCCGTGCCGCCCGTGACGAGATGGCCGCCTCGGTGCTCGGTGTGCGCGACAAGGTGGACGGGATCGTGACCCACCTGGAGCGCACCGACGAGGAGGCGCGGGCCGCCGCGGCGGCCGTCGGCGACCAGTTCCGGCTGCACGGCGCCGGCGAGGGACCCCACGCCCAGGACACGGTGGAGGACACGACGGGGGAGACCCCGGCGACGCCGGCGGGCGGTGGGGCAACCGGAGGAGGGTCGGGCGAGGACGACGCCGGGGCGGCGGCCGCCCCTTCGGTCGACGAGCTCTTCGCCCGCATCCGCGCCGGCACCGGGGCCGCCGGCGGGTCTGCGGCTCCCCCGAGTGCCGCCCCCGCCGCCACGTCGGCCGCCGAGCCGGCGGAGGCCGGCACGGCGCAGACCGAAGTGGTGGAGGCGGCACCGGCCGAGGCGGTCCCGGGTCCCGACGACGAGCTCATCAGTCGGCGTGACGAGGCCCTGGCGCCCGTCATCGCGCGGCTGGGCCGCAGCATCAAGCGCGCGCTCGGCGACGACCAGAACCGCCTGCTCGACCGCCTGCGCAACGCACCGTCGCTGACGGTCGAGGAGCTCCTCGGCCCCGAGGACGAGCACTCGGCTGCCTTCGTCGTCGCGGCGCGGAGCCAGCTGGCCGAGGCGTTCGCCGCCGGGACGGCGTTCGGCGGGGCCGGCGCGGCGGCCGTCGTCGAGGGCGACGCGGTGGAGCAGTCGGCGGAGGGCCTGGCGCACGTCGTCGTGACCATGCTGCGCCGCCAGATGGCGGACAGGGGTGACGAGCTGAGTGACAGGGTCGGCGCGGCGTTCCGCGAGTGGCGCGGCGAACGGGTGGAGCGGTTGACGGGCGACTACGCGACCCAGGCGTTCTCGGCCGGTGTGATGGCGGCCGCAGGGGACGACAAGGTGCGCTGGGTCGTGACGTCCACCAGCGGCTGCTCGGACTGCGAGGACAACGCTCTCGCCGGTGCGGTGAGCGCGAGCGAGGCGTTCCCGACCGGTCACGCCCACCCCCCGGCCCACTCGGGCTGCCGGTGTCTGGTGGCGCCTGCAGGCGACTGACCTGGGAGTCCGGCTGGGTCGAGGGGTCCCGGGCCTGGCCATTGGGGCCATGGTGGTGGACGTTAGGCTCCCCTCGTGCGCATCCCCAGCGACCTGACCGCTGATCCCTCGCCGCGTCGACGCCACCGGGCCCGCTGGTGGCTCATCGGCTTCGCGGTCGTCCTCGTCATCCTGCTGATCTCCCTGCGGTCGTTGGCGGGCATCTACACCGACAGCCTCTGGTTCTCCTCGGTCGACTACCACAACGTCTTCTCGACCCTCCTGGCCATCAAGCTCGGCCTCTTCGGTGTGTTCGGCGCCATCTTCTTCGCGGTCCTCTGGGTCAACCTCGTCGTGTGCGACCGCATCGCCGGGCACGACATCGTCCTGGCCCAGGAGGACGAGCTCGTGCGCCGCTACCAGCAGTACGTGCGGCCCTACGCCGGCCGCATCTACGTGGCGCTGGCCTTCGTCCTCGCGCTGATCGGTGCCTCGGGGACCATCAGCCAGTGGAACAACTGGATCCTGTTCCGCCACGGCGGCAGCTTCCACCTCACGGACCCGCAGTTCGGCAAGGACATCGGCTTCTACGTCTTCAAGCTGCCGTTCCTCACCTTCATCGTCGACTGGACGTTGGCCATCCTCATCGTGACGCTGGCCGTGACGCTGGTGTTCCACTACTTCAATGGCGGGATTCAACCCCAGCGCGGCCTGCCGCGGGTCCGCCCTCCCGTCAAGGCGCACATCTCCGTGCTGCTGGCCCTGATCGCGCTCGACAAGGCCGCCGGCTACGTCCTGCAGCGTTGGTCTCTGGTCAACTCGCAGGACGGCTACGTCAACGGCGCCGGCTACACCGACGTGCACGCCAGGCTGCCTGCCGAGACGCTGCTCGTCTACGTGTCGATCTTCGCGGCGGGGATCCTGCTGTTCAACATCCGCCGCCAGGGTTGGACGCTCCCCGTCCTGGCCATCGGGATCTGGGCCTTCGTCGCGCTCGTGGTCGGCATCATCTATCCGGCCTTGCTCCAGACGCTCAAGGTGACACCGGCGCAGAGCTCCCTCGAGGCGCCGTACATCCAGCGCAACATCACCGCGACGCGGGACGCGTACGGGTTGACCAACGTGAAGGTGCGCAACTTCGCCGCGTCCAACACCATCTCCGCCACGCAGGTGGCGGCGGCCGCACCCACGATCGCCAACATCCGGCAGTGGGATCCCGACCCGAGCATCTCGCTGCAGACCTTCCAGCGCCTGCAGGGCATCCGGTCGTACTACTCCTTCCCGGCCCTCGGCGTGGACCGGTACACCTCAGGCGGCCAGCTCACGCCCGTGCTGATCGGCGTGCGCACAATCTCGGCGGGCAACGTCCCGTCCCCGTCGTGGGTCAACGTCCACCTGCAGTACACCCACGGCAACGGTGCCGCGCTGGCCCTGGCCAACCAGACCAACTCCAACAACCCCGTCTTCGCCGTGCAAGGGGTGCCGCCCAGCTCCTCGAACGGGCTGCCCGACATCACCCAGCCGTCCGTCTACTTCGGGCTGGGCGAGACCGGGTACGTGGTGGCGAACACCAAGCAGGCCGAGGTGGACTACCAGCAGAGCGGGACCAACGTCGAGAGCCACTACTCGGGCACGGGCGGCGTCCAACTGTCGTCGATCTTCACGCGGGCGGCCTTCGCCCTGCGACTGGGGGATTTCAACCTGCTGATCTCGAGCCAGATCACGAACAAGTCGCGCATCATGTTCGTGCGTGACCCCGTCGCCATGGCCCAGAAGGCGGCACCGTTCCTCAGCTTCGACCACGATCCCTACGCGGTGATCGTCCACGGCCACATCGACTGGGTCGTCGACGGGTACACCACGACCGCCAACTACGCCTACTCGCAGAACGCGAGCAGCCAGCAGGTGGCGATCGGGAGCACGCTCCCGGGCAGCTACAACTACGTGCGGAACTCGGTCAAGGTCGTCATCGACGCCTACTCGGGAAAGATGACGTTCTACGACGCCGACCCGAAGGACCCCATCATCCAGGCGTACTCGGCCGCCTTCCCGCACTTGTTCGTGCCACTGTCGCAGATGAGCCCCGAGCTCCAGGCGCACCTGCGCTACCCCGAGGACATCTTTTCCGTGCAGTCCGCCATCTACGGTCGCTACCACCTGACCAACGCGCAGCAGTTCTACGCCGCCAGCAACGCCTGGCAGCTCTCGCCCACGGCAGGTGCCGGCCCGCAGTCGCAGGCGTTGCTGGCCGAGAACACCTACAACAACCAGGGCCAGTTGGTGTCCACCACCCCGGCCCGCATGGCCCCGCAGTACCAGGTGTACTCGCTGCCCAACACCACCCAGCAGGTCTTCACCGTCTCCGACGGGTTCGTCCCGGCGTCGCAGTCGACGGTGTCCGGGTCGAACCAGAACTTCAACCTGACCGCCTGGATGGTGGGGCTGTCCGACCCCGGGCAGTACGGCCAGTTGCAGCTCTACGAGACACCACAGGGAACCACGGGCCCGGCCAACGCGGATGCCCAGATCTCGGCCGACTCGGCGGTGTCGTCCCAGATCTCGCTGCTCGACCAGCACGGGTCCGAGGTCCTGCTGGGGGAGACCCTGATGGTCCCCGTCGCGGATTCAATGGTGTACATCCGCCCGATGTACGTCTCGCCGACCACGAACGCGCAGCCGCAGCTGACCGACGTCATCGCCGTGCTCGGCAAGAAGGTGAAGATCGACACGTCGCTCTCCTCGGTCCTGACCGACCTGCTCCAAACCAGCGTGTCGCTGCCGTCGGGGTCCGGCGGTCCCACGACCGGCACGGTACCGGCGGCCGTGTCGAGCTATCTTTCAGCGGCGCAGACGGACTACACCAACGCGCTGGCCGCCTTGAAGGCGGGGAATCTGGCGGGGTTCCAGTCCGACATCCAGTCCATGCAGCAGGCGATCACCTCCGCCCAGCAGTCGCTCGGCGCGCCCAGCTCGGCGTCGATCACGACGACGACCACGACGACGCTGCCCAAGGCGGGCAAGGCGTCCACCAAGAAGACGACGGGCACGACGTCGTCGACCATCACGACGACACCGTCCTCGTCCTCCACCTCCTCGAGCACGACCACGGTGCCGGCCAGCACTGAGCCCAAGGGGGGCGCCACCACCACCTCGACCTCGATCGCCTCGGCGGCCGCCGCCCCGGGCTGAGTCTCGAGAGCGCCGGTCCGCGGCAACAGGGGCTGGCGGTCGCAGGTTGCAGGTTGCGCCCAGCGGTCCCATGATGTCGGGAGCGAGGAAAGGAAGTCTTCCGATGGGACTGCTCGACAAGGTGAAGGCGACGGCGGCCACGGCCACGGAGGCGGCCAAGGACGCGGCTGCCAAG
>PMPX01000369.1 GCA_003169235.1 Acidimicrobiaceae bacterium
GCCAGCTCGGGGACGTAGCGGCGAACGTAGGCCCCAGCGGGATCGTGGCGCCGAGCCTGCCGGGTGAGGTTGAACCGACGATTCGGGCGCGTGTCGTTCCCGGTGCCGGCGATCCACTGCCAATTCCCCGAGTTGTTGGCGACATCGGCGTCGACCAGCCAATCGAGGAAGTGCCGGGCACCGACCCGCCAGTCGATGCCCAGCTCCTTCACGAGAAACGACGCCGCCAGCATGCGGGCCCGGTTGTGTATGAAACCCTCGTCCAGCAATTGCCGCATGGCGGCGTCGACGATCGGCACCCCGGTGCGACCCGCCCGCCACGCGTCGAGGCCGGCGCCGTCTCGACGCCACCGCCGCCCTCGCGCCCGGTAGTCACGGGTGGGCAATCCGGGGAACGCGGCCAGCACCTGAGTATGGAAGTCACGCCAGCACAGCTGCCGCACGAACGGCTCGTGCTCGGCGGAACGCTGCGCCAGCTCGAGCGGGGAGAGGCAACCGAAGTGGAGGTAGGCACTGAGCCGGGAGGTGCGGTCGCCCGCCATGTCGTCGTGGGCGGCGCCGTACTCGGCCAGGGAGCGGCGCACGAACGCCGAGGCCCGGGTTCGGGCCACCGACTCGCCGCCACGGGGGCGGCCTGGCGAGACGGGCCCCGAGGTGAGCNNGGTTAGCGCGCTGGCCGCCGGGACGCGCCCGGCGGCGAGCCCGCGCGGGCCGTCGATGCGCCGCGGCAACGGCGCCGTGGTCCGTCGTGGAACCTGCCGCCACCGGTTCCAGTACGGGGTGAAGACCGCGTAGTGGTCCTTCCCGGCCGGGACCACGTCACCGGGAGGGACGACGGTCACTCCCGGGAAGAGCTCGAAACGGCAGCGCTGCCGGCGGCAGGCGCGCTCGAGTCCCTCCTGGCGCCCCCGGGCGGCTCGGCTCACGTCCTCGGACGCCATGACGGTGGATGCGCCCGTCAGCTGGACCACTCTCATCACCTCGTTCACGACGTCCCCGCGACGAACGTACAGATCGGACCCGCGGCTGCGGAGTGACGCACGGAGGTCGGCGAGCGACTCGACGAGGAACGCCAGCCGGTTGGCCGAGGCGACCGGAAGGCCCGCGATGGACGGGTCCACGACGAACAGCGGGACCACCGTGCGGGCCGAGCTGCACGCGGCAGAGAGTGCGGGGTGGTCGTGCAGGCGCAGGTCGCGGGTGAACAGCACCACCGCCGTGTCCGTCCTCTCCCGTCCGGGCCGGACCCTCGCGGCCGCAGGTGTCATGACGTTATTTTAGTACTAAATTCAGCTCCTCCCGCCGAACGAGCGCTCCTCCCCCCGCCGGTCCCCGGCGGCGTGCAAAGTTGGCCCACTGCCGCAGGGCTGGGAAAGGATGTGGTCAGCCCAGCGGAGGGGAGCCCAGATGTCCACGCTGCTCGTTGACCGACCCGATGAGGGTGTCGTCCGGATCACGCTGAACCGGCCCGGCACGCTGAACGCCATGAACGCAGAGCTCGTGGCCGAGCTGCATGACGCACTCAGCGGCATCGCGGTGGACACCTCGTGCCGCGTCGTGCTGCTCACCGGATCGGGAAGGGGATTCTGCGCAGGCCTCGACCTGGGTGGCTACGGCGGCGCGCCGGGCTCGGACGGCCTCGGCCGGGTGGAGGGAACGTTCGCCACCCAGACTCACATCGCTGCGCTCGTCCCGCGCCTCCGCACGCTGCCCCAGCCGGTCATCGCCGCCGTCAACGGGCCGGCCGCGGGCGGAGGCCTGGCGCTGGCGCTGGCCAGTGACATCAGGATCGCGGCGGCGTCGGCGCGCTTCAACGTCGCCTTCGTCCGGCTCGGGATCTCGGGCTGCGACATCGGTGTGAGCTGGCTCCTCCCCCGCCTGATCGGGGCCTCACGAGCCTGGGAGCTCATGCTGACCGGCCGCATCATCGGAGCCGAGGAGGCGGACCACATCGGCCTGGTCCTACGGGTCGTCCCCGATGGCGAGCTGCTCCAAGCGGCGCTGGAGACGGCCGGCCTCATCGCCGCCAACAGCCCCTGGGGCATCCGCATGACCAAGGAGGTGATGTGGTCGCAGCTCGAGGTCGCGTCGCTCCAAGCGGGCATCGACCTCGAGAACCGGACCCAGGTCCTCTCTTCCATGACGGGCGACATGCAGGAGGCGGTGGCCGCCTTCCTCGAGAAGCGACCGCCGCGCTACGGCAACACGGGGACTGCGGCGCCCTAGCCGCCGTTGAGCCGCCCGACCGGCCCCCGGAGCGACCCCGGGACGAAGGCACGCGTGGCTACGTTGGGACCCCTGATGCGGGGGCCCGACAACCTGAACGTTGCCGCCGTCAGGCGGTGGCGGTGGCGCGTTCCGGCGTTGGCGGTGCTCCCCCTGGCGTTGTTCCTCGCCGGCTGCTCGGCTGGTGGCCACTCCGATGGGGCGCTGGCAGACCCGTCCCACTCCGTCTCCCCCACCCCGAACTACACGGACGTCTGCGCCCCCATCGGGGCGGACACCTCGAGCCCCTGCCTGCGGATCACACTCGAGGCGATCGACGGCGCCCGGGCCGCCGAGGGCCTGCGCCCGATGAGACTTCCCGCCGACTTCGCGCAGCTCACCATTCCCGAGCAGGTCTTCGTCGCGGTCGACAGCGAGCGCGTCGACCGGGGACTCGTCCCGTTCACAGGCCTGACCACGGCACTGGACGGCGAGGCCCAGAAGGGGGCCGACGCGGCGCGGCTGCCACCCCGTCCGGGTGCGGCCTACGCAGCGGTCGACACCGAGTGGATCGGCGCGATCGACAACGGTCTCGATGCCGACTTCCAGTGGATGTACGACGACGGCCCGAACAGCGGCGTCCCGGACTGTTCGACAGGCAAGACGTCGGGATGCTGGTCCGACCGCCGGATCGTGCTGGACCGGTTCGGATCCCGACACCTCGTCATGGGGGCTGCCTTCGACCCGGCCGGTGACACATCGCCCGGTGACAAGGGTGGTTCCTCGCTCGCTGCGACGTTCGCGGCGAGCACATCGCGAGCGGGCGCGTACAGCTACTCGTGGAAGCAGGCCGAGGCGGCCATGGCGGCCGGCACCCTGCGACCGCTCCGCTCGATCCCGTCCTCGGAGTCCGACACGGGCATCTCCGATCCGCGTGGCAACGTGCCGCCTGTTCCGGACTACACCCGCGTGTGCGCCAGCGGGCTCGACGACTCCCCTGCGTGCATTGAGGCCGCCCTGGCCGCCATCAACCACGCCCATTCGCTGGAGGGGATCCGGTCCATGGTGCTCCCGTCCGGTTTTGCCCAGATGAGCGTGCCCGATCAGCTCTTCGTGGTCGTCAACCTCGAGAGAGTGGACCGGGGTCTGCCGCCGTTTCGCGGCCTGACCGCTGCGCTCGACCAGAACGCGCAACGGGGTGCGGACAGCGCCAACGATCCGCCCGACCCCGGCCGGGCCTACGTGCTCGACGACGCCGAGTGGGCCGGCGGGTCCTCCAACGGGCTCGACGCCGACTACGGGTGGATGTACGACGACGGCTTCGACAGCGGCAACCTCGACTGCCTGCGCCGGGGAGCCGCCGGCTGCTGGGGGCACCGCAAGGGCATTCTCGACGATTTCGGCTCCGGCGCCAACCTGGTGATGGGGGCCGCCGTCGACACCAAGGGTGACACCCACAGGGGTGACGCCGGCGGCACCTCCATGGCGGTCACCCTGGCCGTTGCCGACGCACCCGCACGGTCGTTCACCTACGACTGGACACAGGTGCTGGCCGCCATGCCGCCGGGCTCGGACTGACCGACGCCTCCATCCGCTCAGGACGGGTCCGTGGCCCCTCGTAGAGTCAGGGCGTGCGTCCGCAGCTCTTCGTGAACCCGTCGTGCTCCAAGTGCCGCTCGGCGCTCTCCCTCCTCGACGAGCAGGGTGTCGAGGCGGAGAGCGTCCTCTACCTGGACCTTCCACCGACGCCGGCGGAGCTCGAGCGGCTCATGCGCCTGCTCGGCATGGACGATCCACGCCAGATGATGCGGACCGGTGAGCCCGTGTACGCCGAGTTGGGGCTGCACGATCGCTCACGGGACGAGCTGCTCGAGGCCGTCACCCAGCACCCCATCCTGTTGGAGCGGCCGATCTTCGTGGTCGGGCAGCGAGCAGTGATCGCCCGTCCACCGGAGCGTGTCCTCGAGCTGCTCTGACCGTCCCCCGCCGGTGCGGCGACGGCACTTAGGGTTGGCCCAGTTCGCTGCACGGGGACGACGGGGAGGGACTGCGGTGACCGGTTCTTTGGTGTTCTACGGCATCCTGGGCGTCGCCAGCACGGTGCTGGCCTTCGCCGTCAACCGGCGGCTGTTCGCCGCTGGTGCGGCCGGCCGGGTCACGTTGCTCGAGGGGACCTACTACGTCGTGGGCGCGTGCTCACTGGCGCTCGGCTGGTACTTCAACATCCGGTACACCCATCTGTACGGGCACCGGGCGACCTACGTGAACTACACCAAGATGCTCTTCACCAACTGGGCCGCGGACTCGGCGGCCCAGGACTACGTCATCGTGAACGTGGTGCTCATGCCACTGTGGACCATCGTCGAGGGCGGCCGGCGTGGCCTGAAGTGGGCCTGGATCTTCTTCGTCATGAGCCTCTTCACGAGCCTGGCCTTCGCGATCGCGATGTTCCTCGCGTTCATGGAGCGCCAGCTCCGTTACAACCGGTCGCTCGTCCCCTCCAGCACGGCGTAGCCGCAGTTGTAGCCGGGGATGAAGGTGACGCCGGGTCCACCATGGCACCCTGCCCCGCACAGGTACAGGCCGTCGACGGGCACCGGGTTGTCGGGCCAGCCCCTGGGCCCGGGTCGGAACGGGCCCATGAACTCCGGCTGCAGCAGCCCGTGCGTGAAGTCCCCTCCGGTGCACCCGAACATCAGCTCGTAGGTGTACGCGGGGTAATTCAGCTGGCGCTCGACCAGATCAGGGAAGTTCGGGGCGACGGAGGCGATCTTGGCCACGATCCGTTCGGCCATCTCGTCGCGCTGCCGGGCCTGTGACTCGCGGTCGGTTGCGACCGGCAGGTAGAACGCGAAGCTGCTTGCCGCGTGCTTGCCTGGTGGGGCCAGGCTGGGGTCGTCGAGCGACGGGATCTGCAGGTTGAACGAAGGAGACCGGGGCACCTCGCCCCGCACGCATCCCTCGAAGTCGCGTTGCATCTGCTCGGCCGTTTCGAAGAACGTCACGTTGCGCCCGAGCTGACCCTCGTTCAGCGCCTCGTACGGCGCGCCGTACTCGGGCAGCCCGCTCAGCGCGAAGTGGGCCTGGAAGTAGGCCGCCCGGTGGTCGATGGCGGCCACGCGGCGGGCGAAGGCGTCGGGAAGGTCGTCCGCATCCATCAGCTGCGTGAACGTCGCGGTCGGGTCGAGATTGGACACCACGACCGGGGCGGTCGCCACCTCGCCGTCGCCGAACCGGACGCCCCTGACCGCTCCGTCCTCCACCACGATGCCGGAGACCTTCACATGACGCCGTAGCTCGCCACCGTGCCGCACGAACATGGCGTGCAGGTGGTCGGCCATGGTGCCCAGCCCGCCGCGCACCTTGGACATGGTGGCGGTCCCCGGAGATGCGAGAGCGAAGGCGAGGCAGAGCGCGCTCCCGGGTGAGTACGGGCCACGGAAGGTCGAGTTGACGGCGAGGAAGCTGAGCATGCTGCGCACCGGCGCGTGCTTGGACTTGTCGGGGAGATAGCGATCGACCACGTCCATGACACTGCCGAACATGGCGGTCCGGATCGCCTCGCGCTCGGTCTCGTTGGCCGCGCAGTCCCACATCTCGTCCAGTGACCGCGGTGGCCACGTCCGCACGTCGAACCGCCCGATGGCCCGGGCGGGTGCCTCGGCCCAGGCCGCCACCTCCGCCATCCCGAGGACCGCCTCGATGCCCAACGTCTCGCCGAGGTGCTCGAGCAGGCGCTCGGGGTCCGAGTACAGGAAGATCGGCTGCCGGCCCTCGCTGATGCTGGCCGACTGCACCTCGGGCTCGTAGATGGGGCACGACCCGAGGTCGAGGTCCTCGAAGATCTCGTTCGGCACCGGGAACTGGATGGACCCGGCCAATTCGAAGCGGAAGCCGCGGATGAGCTCGGTGGTCGAGGCCATTCCGCCGATGAAGTGGTTCTTCTCGAGGCACAGCACCCGCAGGCCGCCACGCGCCATCACCGCGGCTGCCGTCAGGCCGTTGTGACCAGCACCGATCACGATGGCGTCGTAGTCCGACATGGTGACGGGACTGTAGCGATCTGCCACGGGCGCCGCAGGAGTGCGGCGGACTACTCCGCTGGACGTAGTACCAGGGCTCGCCCCCATGCCGCACCCCGGACGATGAGAGCGAGGGCCGATTGGCAATGCTCCTCCCGAGCACAAGGAGGAACCGTGAGCAACGCACGACAGGACGGGGCCGACGCAGGCCGGACGGTCCAGGAAGCGACGAAGGACGAAGAGGCCCGGGAGGCCCTGGCATCGCACACGGGCGACCGGCCGCTCATGCCAGACGAGGAAGCCGCGGCCGACGGCAACCAGCTCGATCCCGGACTCGCCGAGCACGAATGGGAGATGGACACGCTCGGGGCTGAGGTCAAGGGCGAAGGCCAGATCGACTGAACCCGGCCGACCGGGACTGAGTGGCGCCTACCGGTAGGTGTCCTCTCGGTGCACGTAATTGCCCCGGCCGTCGTCGACCACCGTCTCGCGACGACGAGTCCCGTAGCGACCACGTGCGCCGCTCCAGAGCAGCACGGACAGCACGAATCCCACGGCTCCGACGATCATGAGGATGATGCCGACACGGTTGATGTTGAACCCGTGCTGGTTCGGGCCTACGCGGTGAGTTCTTCAACGTTGGGTTGCGTAGCTGGAAGCCCATATGCAGGGTCGCGTGCATTTCGATGTGTATCACACGTCTCGCAGTCGCCCTGGCGAAGTGGGCGTCGCCGGTCTCAGCGAAGAACCGTGACGGCCGAACCGAGAGGCGGATCCGTGACGTACACGCCAAGATCGCCGCCAGCACAACGTCTCCCGCCGACACCGGAAAGTCCTCCGAATGGTGCTCGCCAATACCGAAACGGTCGACGCCACTTTGTTCGGCAAGGACACCTTGCTCAACCACGCTACGGATCGTTTGGGCGTGGGATAGCAGGCAGCCGTACTGATCGCCCGTGACGTCCCCAAATGTGTCGAGGACGAAGACCAAGGAAGGTGGAACCTTGTGCACGGGTTTCGTTTGAGTGTCGTTCCGAAGATGGAGATGTGTCTCTCAATCCGGGTGCTCCTCCGTCTATGGCACGTTCACGCACAAGGTTCCGGGGCTCAACCGGCGTCCTTTCATCAATAATCGTGTTTCAGCCCGCTTGACGCGCCCGTCAATGGCCCTGGCTGTGAGTCCGGCCGCTCCTGACCGGGGCCTGCCGCCCCGGCACTACCCGAGTGGTCTCCTAACCGGGGACTTTGACGGGCGCGACGGGCCATGGCCGGCGCGATGTTTCTCAACGTAGAAGTGACCTCAAAACCGGGGTGACTGATGGACAATCGGAGAGAGAGATGGGATTTGTCTCAGTGGGCCGGGCTGTCGGGACCAATGAAGATCGTCGATTGCGTCCATCAGGAGAGACCGACTTACCTGATATCGCCGACGAGCCGGTGGGTGAGGGCTCTCGCGCCCGGACCAGCCGACGATTCGGCTTCTGGGCCGTGGGGTATGCCCTCTTGGCCCTGACTGCATTCTCGACTGCCCCGAGTCCCCTCTATGGGTTGTACCAGCAACGGGACAACCTGAGCTCCTTGACCATCACCGTGGTCTACTCAGTCTACGCGGCTGGAATTCTTGTAAGCCTCTTGTTGGTTGGGCACATCTCCGACTGGTACGGCCGCCGAACTGTGCTGATCCCGGCTCTGTCCGTCGCTCTCCTTGCCGCCGTCTTGTTCTGTGTGTGGAAATCACTGCCCGGGCTCTTGGTCGCCCGGTTTCTCACCGGTCTCGCACTTGGTGCGGCGCTGACGGCCGCGACGGCCTATCTCGGAGACGTGGACGTCGGAATCGAGGGTACGCCAACGCGTAGGTCTCAGGTCGTTGCGACGGTCGGCAACGTGGGCGGATTGGCGACAGGCGCTTTGATTGCAGGTTTCCTGTCGCAATACCTGCGAGACAAGTTGACCCTTCCCTATCTCGTCTTCGTCGCAGCACTCGCCGTGGCCATCGTAGGTGTATTCCTGGCGCCCGAGAGCCGTCCTCCCGAGAGGAGTCACCCTCGCTACCACCCTCAGCGATTAGGGCTGCCTACTGCGCATCGCTCTGAATTCATTGCGGCGACCCTGGGGATCTTTCTCTGCTTCGCCGTGGTGGGACTCTTCGCTGGCCTTGCCGGAGTCTTCCTGGCTGGACCGCTCCATCAATCGTCCCATGCTCTTGTGGGCGTCACCATCTTCGCCTGTTTTGGCGTCGCCTGTCTGGTGCAAGTCACCACGAGCAAGTGGTCCGTGCCCCGGCTGCTTGCTTTCGGCGTGGTTGTGACTCTGGCGGGATTGGTCGTGCTGGTTTCCTCCACCTGGGTCGCGCCTCCGAGTCTGGCCCTCTTCCTGGTCGGTGGAGCCATCGTGGGCGCTGGTTCGGGCGCAATTTTCAGGGGCACCCTCACGATGACCGTTTCGACGTCCGCGAGCAATGAACGGGCGAGCGCATTGGCGAGCTTCTTCGTGGCCGGTTATCTCGGACTGTCGCTCCCGGTGGTCGCACTTGGCGTTGCGTTGCAGAGCGTCAGTCCCAGGGTGACGCTTCTTGCCTTTGCGCTCGTCGTCGGGCTGGCCATGCTCGCAGCTGCCCCGGTGCTCACGGCCCGCAGGGGCGGAGGGGGGGAACGACAATGACCGGGCATTCGGGCTTATCCAGCGTTGCATTCCACACGGGATATTGGATTTGATGCGGTTTGGACAGGTTGCTTTTGTTGAGTATGCCGCTTGGCGGTCGGTAGCTTCGTATTGAGCGGAGCTGAGGTGACCGTGCGTCGAATGCAGCGGGCGGGTGTTGACCAGCCCTCGATGTACTGGAAGACACCGCGTCGGTGTCCGGCCCTCGTTGGCCAGGCGCGGCTGTCGATGAGCTCGCGTTTGATGGTGGCAAGGAAGGTTTCGGCCACATCGTTGTGCCAGCATTAACCGCCCTTGCGCCCGACCGAGAGAATGACGCCGTTGGCCCGGGCCAGTTCGGCAAAGTCACAGCTCGTGTATCGGACGTGAGTACCGACCCGTGGCCACGCCCCAACTCCGTTCGGGCATGTCTTTACGTGGGGCCGTCACGGCAAAGTCCAACACGGCGCCTTTTGCGAACACGACCACGTTGATCCCAACACCGGGCATGACGATCTCCTCGCTGGCTCGTTGACCCGCAGTTGCCGTCAGTGGCTTCCCTGGCGGCAGCCGCCCCGAATTGCTTCCCCTCTCACGAGGGGTTGAAACCACCCGCGTCGGGACCACGGCGCGCACGGGCAGGGGCGCACGGGCCCACCGGTTCGGTCCACCGTCCGTGCGGCCACGGCGGGCAAGATGTGAGGATGGCCGAGCCCGCCGGCACCCCGGTTCGCCAGGGCCAACCGCGGAGCCCAGAGGACGCGGCATTCCTCGAGCGCTTCGACGCCGCGTTCCGGCTCCCCATCATCATCTCCGCCGTGCTGCCGCTGATCGTCGCGCCCGAGCCGGGCAAGATCGTGTCGGTCGTCATCGGCATCGTGACCTGGCTCGTCTTCCTCGTGGACTACGTCGTCCACCTGCGCCGCTCCCAACACTTCGGCCGCACGGCCTTCGGGCGTTTCGACCTCGTCATCGTCATCGCCACCGCCCCGTGGTTCCTTCTCCCCGGGGCCCACGGCGGCAGTTTCGTGGTGCTCCTGCGGCTGGCCAGGCTGGGCCGGATCATCATGGCCAGCAAGGGCTCACGTCAGCTCTTCCAGCGCCTGGGCCGGGTCGGCGCCTTTGCCGGCGGAGTGCTCATCACCGCGTCGTTGGTGGCGTACTACGCCGAGCACCCGACCAACCCCGAATTCGCCACCGTCGGCGATGCGCTGTGGTGGGGCATCGTCACGATGACCACGGTCGGCTACGGCGACATCGTCCCCAAGACGCCGACGGGCCGGTGGGCGGCCGTCGTCATCATGCTCACCGGTGTGGCCGTCCTCGGGCTCCTCGCCGGGTCGCTGGCGAGCTTCTTCAAGATCGGCAAGGCAGGTCCGGAAGGGGACGAGGCGGGGGACGACGGCGGGCCGGTGCCCGACGCCGACTCGGCGACTGCCCTCGGAGCCCTCGTGGCCGAGGTGGCCTCGCTCCGACAGCAGGTCGCCTTGCTGTCGGAGCGCATCGCCGACATGGCGGATCCCTCAGGTCAGGTCTCGCCCGCGACGGGCGCCGACGAGACCTGACCGCACCATCAACGCTCGCCACTCTGGTGTGGTGTGGCGGTGCCGGACGGGTGCGGGGTATCCCGCCGACGGGCGTCGTAGGTCTCGGCGCAGTGGTCCGAGCAGAAGTAGATCCGCTGGCCCGCGTGGACGAGCGAGGCCGGAGCGTGAGCGGTCTCGACCTGCATCCCGCAGACGGGGTCGCGCACGTACCCGAGCCCACCGCCCAGCGTCTCCCGGTGACGGTAGGTCCAGTACAGGAGGCCGAAGAGCGCCAGGAAGACGAAGTTGAGGTAGGTGGTGTAGTCCCACGAGAAATGCGGCGGCGCGATCGTGGTCGGCCGGATCGTCGGCACGAGGCCGGCGGCCCGGAAGATCCCCTCGGTGACGAGACCGGCGGTCGACATGAGGGCCCAGAAGACCGCCAGCATGCGCAGCATGAGCCGGGTGCCGTAGTAGCGGCGGTAGATCATCAGGAGAGGGAAGGTGATGAGGTCGGCGAAGATGAAGGAGATCACCCCGCCGAAGGAGATGCCGCCCTTCCACAGGGCCGCCGCCAGCGGCACGTTGCCGATGGAGCACACGAAGCTGATGATGGCGATGAACGGACCGACGATGACGTTCTCCACGCTGGTCCAGAAGCCGTGGCCGCTGACGAACACCGCCTGCCACACCGAGGTGGGGACGAGGACGGCCAAGAACCCCGCCACCACGTAACCGACCACCAATTCGCGCCGCAGCATGGTGAGGTCGGACATGGTGTAGGTCGCGCTATCCGCCCACCCGGCCTTGGAGCGCAGGCGCACCGACCAGGACTCCCGCTGCAGCTCCGCGTCGTCAGCCGGGCCGTGCTGGTGCTCGTCGTCGGAGGCGCCGGTGCCGGTGCCGGCGGCGCTCACGCGTTCCCTGGCCTCGACGACCCGGCGACCCCGTAGCCACAGGGCGCCCAGGGTGGCCAGCAGGACGATCATGATGATGCCACCGACGAACTCGCTGACGGCGAACTGCCAACCCATCAGCACGATGAGCACGACACCGAGCTCGAGCACGAGGTTGGTCGACGCGAACATGAAGACCATGGCGCTGACATAGTCGGCCCCCTTGGCGAAGAGCGACTTGGCCATGGCCGAGGCCGCGTAGGAGCACGACGAGGAGACCATGCCGTAGCCCGAGGCCCGCGCGACCGCCGCCGGGCGGTGATCGCCCAGCTTCTTCTGCATGGCGTCACGGCTGACGAAGGCCTGCACGGCACCCGAGATGCCGAATCCCAGGATGAGGGGCCACAGCGTCACCCAGAACATGAAGAACGCCTCGCGCACCGATCGCCCGATGTCCACCAGGACGGTGGCCGCGGCGAGCACGGGGATCAGGAGCGCACCAGCCGCCCGATCGCGGCGGATGCCTCGTTGAGCTTCTCGGTCGCCTCGCCCCCGCCCTGGCGCACCGCGTCGGAGACGCAGTGCGCCAGGTGGTCATCGAGGAGCACGAGCGCGACGGCCTGGAGGGCCTTCGTGGCCGCCGACACCTGCTCCAGGATGTCGATGCAGTACCGGTCCTCTTCGACCATGCGCTGCAGGCCCCGGACCTGCCCCTCCACCCGGCGCAGCCGCTTCTGGAGGGCTTCCTTGTCGTCGATGTAGCCGGGCCCCATGGCGCTCCCTTCGTTCATACCCCCATAGGGTATCGGGAGCAGGGCGCCGGTCCGGCCGCGGCACGCGGCTCAACCCCCCAGGATGCCCAGCCCTTCGTCGCGGATCCCCTTGGCCTGCGCGTCGGCGAAGTGCTCGAGCCAGCCTCGCATCTCCTCACTGCCCGTCTCGTCCGCCCAGCGCCGGGGCAGGGCGGGAAACGAGTAGTCCGGCGGTAGACGGGGCGGTCCGGGCTCACTCGCCCGCCGTTCCATGGCGGCGTCGATCGCCGGCGCCAGCCGGGCGCCCTTGGCGCGGACCTGGTCCTCGTCGCGCTCCTTGAAGGCGGGGAGCACCTCGGTGCCGAAGAGCTCGAGTGACTCGCAGATGTGCTCGTGATGGTTCCGGCCGGCCTGCAGAACGAAGATGACCTGGTCGACGCCCGCCTGTTCGAACCGTTCGAGGTACTCCCGCACCTGACCGGGTGTCCCCGTCGCGCCGCGCAGGCCCGTGCGGTCGCCGGCCGCCAGCTTCGCGCCCAGCCGCTCCTGGCGAAGGGCGGTCTCGATCTCCGGCGAGTAGCCCTGCTCGCCCCGGCGGTCGACGTACTCACTCCAGACGTCGGTCGAACCGGGCCGGTGCTGCCCGAAGACGTAATAGTGGCCGAGCGAGTAGCCGAAGAAGTTGCCGCCCTCGAGCCCGCGGTCGAGCGCCACCCTCTCGTCGGGATGGCACATCATCTGGGTGACGCAGGCAATGGTGGGGTTCACGGCGAGCCCCACGGGGACACAGCGCTCGGCAAGCGTCTGCTCGTAGTCCGCCACCCACTTGGTGGCCTCTTCCGGATCGATGAACGCGAAGGTGAGCGCCCCGATGCCCTTCTCGGCCGCCAACAGGATGGTGTCGCGCCGCGAGCAGGCCACCCACAGGGGCGGGTGGGGTCGCTGCATCGGCTTGGGGACCACATTGCGCGGCGGCATCTGCACGAACCGCCCGTCGACGCCGGTGAACGGGGTCTCGGTCATGCAGCGCAGGGCGACCTGCAGACCCTCGAGCCAGGCGTCGCGCTTGGTCGCCGGGTCGACGAGGAAGCCACCGAGCTCCGCCTCCGAGCCCGACTCCCCCGAGCCGAATTCGACCCGCCCGCCGGAGACGAGATCGAGGGTGGCGACGCGTTCGGCCGTCCGGGCCGGGTGGTTGTAGCCGGGGGCGGTCTGGATGATGCCGTGACCCAGGCGGATGTCCTTCGTCCTCTGGCTGCAGGCACCCAGGAAGACCTCGGGGGCCGAGGAGTGGCTGTACTCCTCGAGGAAGTGGTGCTCGACCTCCCAGACGACGTCGAAGCCGAGACGGTCGGCCAGCTCCACCTGCTCGAGCGCATCCTGCAGCAGCCGGTACTCGCTCGCGTCCTCCCAGGGCCGCGGGAGCTGATGCTCGTAGAAGATCCCGAACTTCATGCCGTTCCGAGTGAGTGGAACTCGGCCAGGATGTCCGCCCCGTTGCGACGTCGCGCGCACCAGAACTCGACCTCTCCCAGCGCGGCTCGCCGGCCCTCCTCTCGTCCCGGTCCGAGGCTGTGGACGAGGAGGGGCTCCCAGATCCGGCCGATCATGTCCGCACCGGCGTGGCGGCGACCGCCTTCGCCGACCCACGTGCGATCCCTCATCTCGGTGAGGGCGACGCGCAGGTAGCCGACGTGGGGCGTCTCGTCGGCGCGGATGTACGACACCAGTCGGGCGGCCTCGCCCTCGCCAGCCACCAGCTCCGTGTCGGACATCCACTCCTCGGCCCAGGCGAAGGTGTGGAAAGCCGAGACCTCAATGAAGAGGACCCGGATCATCAGCGACACCATCATCTCGAGCTCGTGCGGGACGTCGTCAGGCAGCAGACGGGCGGCGCCGGCGCCGGGACGCCCCGGCCCGAAGCCCATCCGAGCGAGCATCGCCCCGATGTCGATGTCCTCGCACGCCCGATCGAACGCGATGTCGCGCGCGGCGAACCACATGTCCTTGTGCCCGGCCTCGCGGTCCCAGCCGGCCTCGTCGCGGCCGTGGGCCTCGAACAGCCCTCCACCGAGATGGTCGATGGCGGTGCCGCCGACGTCCTCGACGAAGTGACGCTGCAGGTTCTGCGGCTCGAGGAGGCGGATGTTGGCCCCGTACCCCTCGACGGTGCCGATCCGGGTGAGCGTCGCCATCAGCGGCTCCGGGACACCGGCACGGATGAGGAAGCGCGCCTGGTCGACGTTGGGAAACGACCGCGCCCACCACTCCAGCGGCACGTCGATCAACTCGCTCGAGAAGCGCTCACGGTTCTGCTCCCCCCAGGCCGCGATGGCGGGGACACGGAACCTCGTGCGCGGCGAGACGTAGGCGCCGGCCTCGTCGAAGCCGCCGTGACAGCGGACGCCCCCGGCAACCAGTGGCTCGGCGACTGCGACGTCGTCGAGCAGCTCCTCCTCGGAGAAGTGCACCTGCGCAGTGCCCATGCCGATCCCTCCCAATCGCCCTCGCCGTCGACCCTCAGTATGCCGGGACCGAAGCCACGGGGCCGCCCGGGGACGGGCGCGGGCTCCCCGGCGACCAGCAGGCGACCCCGCCGTCGAGGGTCAGAAGGGAGGCAGCGAGGGCCGGGCGACATGCGCTGTCCTCGGGGGCGCAGGTTGCTCGCCGGGTGCATGATGACCTGGTCTTTTGATTCGGAGGGCCGGTCGGACGCCGGGTGCGGCCGGCGCTCCGAGGCAGGAAGGGAGCCCAGATGGCCACGTTCGTCCTCGTCCACGGTGCGATGCACGGTGGCTGGTGCTGGCGCCACGTGCACCGGGAGCTGTCGCAGCGCGGCCACGACGTCCACCGGCCGACCCTCACGGGCCAGGGGGACCGCCGCGCCGGTCTGGCGCCGGAGGTCGAGGTCGGCACCCACGTCGGCGATCTCGAGGATCTCCTGTGGTTCGAGGACCTGGACGGGGTGCACCTGGTGCTCCACAGCTACGCCGGCGTCCTCGCCGGGCCGCTCGCCGAGCGGGTCGGTGATCGCCTGTCGTCGGTCGTCTACCTCGGTGCCTTCGTCACCGCACCGGGCGAGAGCCTGCTCGACGTCGAGCCGGAGGACGTCGCCGATCGCTACCGCCGGCAGGTGGCCGGGGAAGGCGAGGGCTGGTACCTGCCGGCGACCGACGCCTTCCTGGAGCAGTGGGGAATCCATGACGAGGCGATGCGCCGCTGGGTCGGGCCGCGCCTCACCGATTTCCCCTTCCGGTGCCAGAGTGAACCGACCGACTTCGACCCGGTGCCCCTCGCCAGGCTCCGCAAGGTCTACGTGCAGCACACCGACCCGCCGATGGCCAGCCTCCAGCGGTTCTACGACGCCGCGATCGTCGCCGGCTGGGAGACGCATCAGCTCCGGTGCGGGCACGACATGATGCTGGCGGCGCCGCGGGAGACGACCGATCTCCTCGAGGTGATCGCCAGAGGGGCCTGAAGGGAACCCGCCCCGCCCTCGCGCTGGGCGTGCGCCCTGGGTCGGGTAGCCTAGGGGTGATCCCCTCGGTGCTTTTCCGCAGACCGACCGGGTCGTCACGCCCCGGCGTGGCACTCCGATGCGTCGCCGAAAGGACCCTCATGGCCGGATCCGCCGTGCCCAGCACCAACGGGCACCGTAAAAGCCCGCGGCCTGTGCGCAAGGCCGAACCCGTTCTGAGCCGGTCCGGTTCTCAGCCCGCCGGTGACAGCGACATGGACGAGCAGGTCGTGTCCCTCCGGGAGACGGGCAAGAGCTACACCTCGGTGGCGAGGGCCCTCGGCATCAAGTGCAGCGGCGACGCCCACGCGGCGTTCCTCCGAGTGCTCCGGGCGCGTCCGGCGAAGGAACGGGCGGCGATGACCAAGCGGGAGAGCGACCGCCTGGACCGACTCGAGCGACGGGTCCGCTCCCGCGACGTCGGGCAACCCGACGAGCTGCAGCGGCACCTCGCCGCGCTGGAGAAATTCCGCCAGAGCCTCGCGTAGGCGGAACCCGGTCGACCGGTAGGCTCGCCCCGCCACCAGGGTCGCGTGCGTGACGCGCCCCAGGCAGAGAGTGAGTTCGAGGAGCCGTTCGATGAGCATCGCCGTCGTAGTCGGGAACCCGAAGGCGGGTTCGAGGACCCTCCGGGTGGCGATGGCGGTCGCCGACGCGTTCCAGGACATCGTCGAGGGCGAATCCACCGGCCCGTACGTCGTGGACCTGGCGGTGCTGGGGCGCGAGCTGTTCGACGTCGACTCCCCCGCAGTCACGTCCGCTCTCGCTGCCGTGGCACACAGTGATCTGCTCGTGGTGGCCTCACCGACCTACAAGGCCACGTACACCGGGCTGTTGAAGTCGTTCTTCGACCGCTACGGCAACGATGCCCTCGCCGGCACGGTGTCCGTCCCCGTCATGACCGGTGCGGCCCCGGTGCACGCCCTGGCCGTCGAGGTCCACCTCCGCCCGCTGCTGGTCGAGCTGGGCAGCTCCACCCCGACGCGTGGACTCTTCGTGACCGAGCAGCAATTCGAGGATCTCGACGACGTGGTGGCCTCGTGGGCACGGGTCGCCCGGCCACTCGTCGACAGAGCACTCGGCGGTACCTAACCCAGCGCGTCGTCGACGATCGCCCCCACCTGCTCGACCTCGAGCAGGAAGCCGTCGTGACCTGACTCTGACTCGATGACGCGCAGGGGCGGGCTCCCGGGAAGGTGCCGGACGAGCTCCTCTTGCTGCACGAGCGGGTACAGCCGATCCGACACGATGCCGGCCACACTGGTCTCCGCCTGCACCCTCTGCAGGGCGCGGGCGATCCCGCCCCGGCCGCGGCCGACGTCGTGATGGTTCATCGCCTCGCTCAGTGTCACGTAGGAGTTCGGGTCAAACCGCTGCGCGAGCTTCTCCCCCTGATGCTGCAGGTACGACTCGATCGCGTAGCGCCCGCCCTTGAGCGGCTCCTCCTCCCCCTGGGCCTGCCGGTCGAAGCGACGCCTGAACTCGTCACCCGTCCGGTAGCTGAACTGCCCCAGTCCCCTGGCGATGGACAGCCCGTCCACGGGGCGCCTCGACGTGCCGTAGTAGTCGCCGCTCTGGAACGCGGGGTCGGAACGGATGGCCCTGACCTGCAGCGAGCACAGGGCGATCTGATCGGCCGACGCCGCCGCCCCCACGGCGAGGACGACGGCACGCGCCACCCGCGAGGGCTGGCCGACGCACCATTCGAGGACGCGCATGCCGCCCATGGACCCGCCGACGAGGCAGGCCCACCGATCGATCCCGAGCTGGTCCGCGAGGGCGACCTCGACGGCCACCTGGTCGCGGATCGTGATCAACGGGAACCGGGAGCCGTAGGGACTGCCGTTCGCAGCGAGCGATGCGGGGCCGGTGGTCCCCTGGCACCCGCCGAGCACGTTCGGGCACACGACGTGATAGCGGTCCGTGTCGATGGGGGCACCGGGCCCGATCAAACCCTCCCACCAGCCTGCCGTCGGATGCCCGGCGCCCGCAGGGCCGGCGGCATGGGAGTCACCCGTCAGCGCGTGCAGGACGAGCACGGCATTGGTCCGCGAGCTGTTCAGCTCACCCCACGTCTCGTAGGCGACCGTGACCTCGGGGAGGCGGCCGCCCGCCTCGAGCGGGAGCCCGGCCCCCCCGGGATCCGCGATCACCGCGAACTGGCGTCGACCCGGGTCGTCCCCGGGTCGCCAGATCCCTGGAAACGACGTCGAGGTCACGCCCCCTTGGCGGCGCGGAACCCGGCTTCGAGATCCGCCAGGATGTCCTCGATCGACTCGATGCCGACGGAGAGGCGGACCAGGTCGGGTGTCACCCCGGTCGTGGTCTGCTCGGCCTCCGTGAGCTGGGAGTGCGTGGTCGAGGCGGGGTGGATGGCGAGACTCCGCACGTCCCCCACGTTGGCGAGGTGGCTGAAGAGCTCGAGGCCCTCGATGAACTTGCGCCCGGCTTCGGCACCGCCGGCGATCCCGAAGGCGATGATGGAGCCGCCGCCCTTGGGCAGGTAGCGCTTCTGCCGCTCGTGCCACGGGCTCGACTCCAGCCCGGGGTAGGCGACCCAGGAGACCTCGTCGCGGGCTTCGAGCCACGTGGCCACCGCAACGGCGTTCTGCACGTGCCGCTCCATCCGCAGGCTGAGCGTCTCCAGCCCCTGGAGGAACAGGAACGAGTTCAGCGGTGCGATGGCCGCTCCCGTGTCACGCAGGTACTGCAGACGCGCCTTGAGGACGAACCGGGCGGGGAACAGGGACTCCGGCAGGCTGCCGAAGACCAGGCCGTGATAGCTCGGGTCGGGCTCGGTGAAGCCGGGAAAGCGCCCGCTCCCTTCGTAGTCGAATTTCCCGCCGTCCACGATCACGCCGCCGATCGACGTCCCGTGGCCACCGATGAACTTGGTGGCCGAGTGCACGACGATGTCGGCACCGTGGAGGAGGGGCTGGGCCAGGTACGGGGTCGCCAGCGTGCTGTCGACCACGAGCGGGATCTTGTGCTCGTGGGCGATGCCCGACACGCCCTCGAAGTCGAGCACGTCACCCTTGGGGTTGCCGAGCGTCTCGGCGTAGAACGCCTTCGTGTTGGGTCGGATGGCCGCGCGCCACGCCTCGAGGTCGTCGGGATCGTCGACGAAGGTCACCTCGATCCCCAACTTGGGCAGGGTGTAGTGGAAGAGGTTGTACGTGCCGCCGTAGAGCGACGCCGACGAGACGATATGACCACCGTTCTCGGCCAGGTTCAGGAGGGTGATCGTCTCCGCGGCCTGGCCGCTGGCCACGGCGAGTGCCGCCACGCCACCCTCGAGCGCGGCGAGCCGCTCCTCGAACACGGCCTGGGTGGGGTTCATGATGCGCGTGTAGATGTTCCCGAGCTCCTCGAGCCCGAAGAGCGCCGCCGCGTGAGCCGTGTCGCGGAAGGTGTAGCTGGTGGTCTGGTAGATGGGTACGGCGCGGGCCCCGGTCGTCGGGTCAGGCGCAGCACCGGCGTGGATCTGACGTGTCTCGAAACCTTGGGCCTGGCTCACGGCGCTCCTTCAGGGGAAAGCTCGGGTGTTGCCCATCAAGTTACTAACTATGATCGGACCACTCAAGATAGCCGGACAGGCGGACGGCCGGTGCGCTGAGGTCGTACAGCGGTCGTGCGGCCCTTCTACCGGTTAGCTGCTAGTTGACGTCGTCACCCGAAGCCGGTGGGGCGCGGCGCGTTCGAACAGGTCGTCGACTAGGACCGGGCTCATGCCCCACGCCGAGAGCTGGGAGGCGGCGATGGCAGCCCGGAAGCCCGCAGCGCAATGCACCCATATGGGCCGGTCGGACGGAAGATAGGACTTGTGGGCCTCTAGCTCGGGAAGGGGCGTATGCCTCGCCACGGCCAGGTGGCCGGCGCGCCACTCGGAGCCGTGGCGGACGTCGAGGACAAGGGGTTCCTCCCCCCGGGCGACGGCCGCGGCCAGGTCGGCGAAGGTCGCCGTCTGGTAACGCATGGCACGCTGGAGGTCCAGGTCACTGGCCAGGACGAACCCGGACACGAGCTCCCTGCCGATCCGGGCCAAGAGGCGACGTGACTTGTCAACCTCCTCGTACGAGCAGGCGATGAGGGCGTAGCGCGCCTCGTAGGGCACGAGCCAGCCGAAGTAGGTGGTGAAGCTGTCGCCCAGCTCGATGTTGAGGGCGCCTTGGTGGTGCCCCGCGGCGAACGCCCGCCGGGGCCGCAGATCGGTGATGACCGAGCCTGTGGCCATCCAGTGGGCGAGGTCGTCAGGGGCCAGTCGCGCTACCCGTCGGTAGAGGGGGCCCGGTGCCCCGCGGCGGTTGGCAGGCGCCATGTAGCGGTAGTAGGACGGGACCGGAGGCCGGTCCGCCCGGAGGGCGGCGACGAAGTCTTCGAGATCGGCACGCAGCGCCGGGTTCCGCCGCCGCTCGGTGCCGACCGTGAGGTCCCCGGTCTCCGCCCCGGTGGCCGGTGTGGCGCTGCAGAAGCTGCCAAAGCCATGGGTGGGCAGCACCCGCGTCTTGGCGTCGAGCCGGCTGAGCAAGCGTCGGGCACTGCGCCATTGGGCTTGCGCCAGCTCGTCGGCCCGCTCGTCGCCCAAAAGGTCGGTACGGCCGACGCCGTTGAGCAGCACGGACCCGCCCGTGCAAACATAACTTGGTGTCCCGGCCGCGCCGGTCAGCAGGTAGGAGAGGTGGTGCGGGGTATGGCCCGGCGTGGCCAGGGCCGAGACCGTGAGGGAGCCGGTGGTGATCTCGGCACCATCGCCGAGGGCCGTGCATTCCCGGGCGAAGCCGAGGTCCTCGCCTTCGGGCACGACGTAGGTGGCGCCCAGCCGGCGGGCCAGGTCCAGGCCCCCGCTCAAATAGTCGTTGTGGACGTGCGTCTCCAGGACATGGGTGATGCTGACCCCCAAGGACTCGGCCGTCTCCAGGTAGCGGTCGGGCTCGCGCTGCGGGCCGACCACGACGGCTACCTCGCCGTCGTGGACCAAGTAGCTCCGGTCCCCGAGCCCTGCCGCCTCGAAGCTGACGGTCTCGGTCCTTGCCGGGGCGGCCAGGGCCAGGGCCGTCCCCGTCAGGCGATCGGCGCTGGGGTTGTCGTCAAAGGCCGTACTTGTCATGTCCATCGTTCCCTCAGATGCTCGGTGACTTCCTCAGCTGGCCAGTAGCTGGGCGGTCGGTGGTTGTGCCTCCAGGCCCCGACAAGCGCCGGCGGGAGCGTCCGAGGAGCCGGTGCCGAGGTCCACCAGGGACCTGTTGATGTCGAGGGCGATGTCGCGCGCCTGCACCCGGATCTCGGGCACGGCCGTGCTTTCCAGGAGTTGGCCCTGGCGCAATGGGCCGACAGCCCACAGCCAGGGGGACGGTTGTCCCTGGGCGTCCAGGACGCGCCCCCGCTCGTCGGTGCCTACCCCCATCCCGATAGGTCCGGGGCGGACGAGCCCGCGAGCCAAGAGAGCGTCCATCAAGGGCTGACCGCGCTCGAAGATGTGCGGGCCCGGGCCGGTGCAGTTGACCAACCAGTCGGTCTTCCAGGCATATGGGCGCGCCCTCGCCCGCAGCTTGACCTGGAGGTGCAAGGCGGCCCCGACGTCTTCGACCGCGTCCACCTCGCCGGCATGGACGAAGAAAATGCCCGAGTTCTGCAGTTCATCTACGGCCTGGGCCACCGGGGGGGCCATGCGGTGCCGGTAGACGTTCCAGAGCCGCTCCAGATGGCGCCGGAAACGCAGCTGCTCGTCGCCGCTCAACCCGGACCACAGCCGTGGGACTTCGGGGCGAAGGGCGTCGACCAGGTCTCGCCAGTCAGCGCCGCCGGCCCCCGCCCCCTTCATCATCTGGCGCGCCTGGTGCAGGAGGGAGCGGACCTCGCTGCCCTCCAGGTCGCGACACGGGGGCTCCAAAACCTCGCGGCCCTGGGGCGCCGTCCTGTGGGCACGGGGGAGCAGGCCGTGGCGCGAGATGGCGTGGACGGGGCCGCGGTGGCCAGACTCTTGTAAGGCCAACAGGACATCGATGGCGGTGAGGCCTGAGCCCAGGAGGGTCACGGTGGCCGATGGCGGTATGCCTGCCAGTGCGCCGTGCGCCCAGGGGTCGGTGATGCACCGGGGGTGCGTGGTGGCCCCGGAAAGCGAGGCCGGGAACTGCCGCATCAACATCCCCGTGCTCAGCACAACGACTTTGGCGGCAATGGTGTGGCCGTTGTCCAGGACAAGCTCTGGGCCCTGGGGGCCCGAGCTCAGGTCGACCACACCGGCGAAGACCCCCCCGAGGGGGGGGGAGGGTGTGCCGTCTGCTACCCGAGGCCACAGGGTCTCGCGAAGGTACCTCCCGTAAAAGGTCCGGGGCACGAAATCGTCGGCTGCGGCGGGCAGGCCTCTGCTGGCGAGCCAGCGCACGAAATGCCCGGGATCGTCCTCGAAAGCGCTCATCGAGCGGGCGGGGACGTTTAGCAGATGGCACTTCGAGCTCGTGCTGTAAGCGATGCCCTCTCCCACCCGGCCGGCCCGTTCCACCAGCACGATGTGGAAGGGAGAGCTTGGCCGGCGCAAGAGGTGAGCAGCCACCAGCGCACCGCTGGCGCCGCCCCCGACAATGGCGATGGCCGCCGGGCCCGAGTCCATGTCGCTACCTTATCAAATCATTTCCATAGTTTCAATAGAAATGCTCCTCACCTGCATTTACGCGGGGCGAGCCGGCCTGCCACTCGGGCTTACGGGCACACCGCCGGTCTGCTCCGGCCTTGCGGCAGGCTGGTCCTACGCCTCTGGCCGATAGGAACTTCGTATCGACACATAAAGCGGTTGTACGGCTACAATCCTAGGAGTACGACCCTCTGGGCGTTTCGGCCCTACGAGCCAGCGTCATCGGCCACGTCAGACGTTCCCCCACGGGTGTGCACCGCTATGGGCCAGCGGCGGCCTTCGCCGTGCCATGACCAGGAAAGGTGCAATGCCCCGAATGTGCAATGCCCCAAAACGTGCAAATGCCCCAAAACGTGAAATGCCCCAAAAAGA
>PMPX01000358.1 GCA_003169235.1 Acidimicrobiaceae bacterium
CCGTCGATCACCTGGAGCCCGTTGGCCCGGCCGGCCATCAGGATGCGGCTGAAGACGTAGTGGAAGTGATCGCCCGGGTACTCGGGAATGTCGATCCCTCCGGTCAGCACCGGCATCTCGACGCTGGCGGCGAAGTCCGCCGGCCCGAAGATGATCGTCTCGAGGCGGGGCGAGGCGGCACAGATGTCGTCGACGTTGATCAGGCCGCGCGCCGTCTCGATCTGCGCCTCGATCCCGATGTGGCCGACCGGGAGGCCGGACTTCTTCTCCACCTGGGTGAGGAGCAGGTCGAGCGCGACGACCTCTGCGGCCGACTGCACCTTGGGCAGCATGATCTCGTCGAGGCGCTCGCCGGCGTTGCCCACCACCTCGATCACGTCGCCGTAGGTCCACTCGGTGTCCCAGGCGTTCACCCGCACGCACAGCACCCGGTCGTCCCAGGGCAGGTTCTTGATGGCATCGACCACCTTGGGCCGGGCGCTCTCCTTCTCCAGGGGCGCCACGGCGTCCTCGAGGTCCAAGAAGGTCATGTCGGCCGGGACGGTCGGGGCCTTGGCCAGGAACTTCTCGTTCGAACCGGGGGTCGACAGACAGGAGCGGCGGGGCAGGTCACGTGAGCGTGCGGACATGACCCGATGGTAACAAACCGGGTTCTGCGTCCCGCCCGGCCGGCCGGCCGGCTGGCCGGCTGGCCGAGGTGTCAGGCCGCCGACACCGACTCCGACACCGACCCCGACCTCGGGCGGGCCGGTGTTCGGCTCAGCCGAACGCGCCACCCGGTCGGACGTTCACGACAGGTGTGAGGAGAAGAACTCCAACGTGCGGTCCCACAGCGCGCGCGACGCGTCCGCGTCGTAGACCTCGGGCCGCGTGTCGTTGAAGAAGGCGTGGTCCGTCCCGGGATAGATCACGATCTCGACCGACTTGCCCAAGCCGCGCAACTCGTCGGCCAGCGCGTTCGCCGCGTCAGGAGTGAAGAAGCTGTCGTTCTCCGCGTAGTGGCCCAGCACCGCAGCGGACATCGACGAGTAGTCCGGCTGCGCGTCGGGCCACGGAATGATGCCGTAGCACGGGACGACGGCCGCCACCGCGTCCGGGCGCTGCGTCGCCAGCACGAGCGCGAGCCCACCGCCCATGCAGAAGCCGATGACCCCGACCTTGTCGCGCGAGCTCCGCCGCAACAGCTCGTCGACGGCGCCGCTCATGTCGCGGGCGGCCTGGTCCATCCTCATGGCCATCATCGCCTTGCCCGCCTCGTCGGGCTCGCCCGGCTGCACCTTCTGGCCGTGGTAGAGGTCGGGGGCCAGCGCCACGAAACCCGCCGCGGCGAAGCGGTCGCACACGTCCTCAATGTGGTCGACCAGGCCCCACCACTCCTGGATCACGATGACGCCGGGCCCGCTCCCGCCCTGGGGGGCCGCCAGATAGCCTCCCGCCGTCGATCCGTTGCTCGGGAATTCGATCATCTCACCCATGCCAACCGACCGTAGTAGGTCGCACCCCGCTTCGTTCTCCCGAAATACCACCGGATTGCTCAGGAACGGCACCGAAGAACGCCGAATTTCTCTGTCTCGGGTATCTTTGGGTCTTTCACCTGCGCTTTCGTACTCGCGGTACGACCTCACACAGGCGTGTCCGGCGGGGGGTGTTTGTATCGCCGGAGGGAAACCTATAAGAATGTCCTCCATCGTGACTGACGTAGAGCGGCATCACACCCACTCCACGCCGCGGTCTCCGAGGGGCACACGAGTGCTCCAGCGGGTCGGGATCCCCGCGTTGACCGTTGTCACAGTGTTGGCAAGCACTGTGGTCGGTTTGGCGCGCCCGGCCGCCGGTGACGCCATCTCCGACGCCAAAGCGAAGGCCGCCGCCATCGAGTCACAGCTGACCCAGGCCCAGAACGAGATGTCAGCGCTGAGCCAGCAGTACGACCAGGCCCAGTACCAACTGTCGCAGATCAACTCGAACATCTCGACGACCAAGGCCAACATCGCCACCGACCAGCAGCAGGTGGGGAACGACAAGACCACGCTGGCCAAGGCGGCCGTGGCCAATTACATCTCCGACGGCACGGCGGCGGCACAGAACCCGATCTTCAGCGGCAACGAGCAGACACTCGGCGCCACCACCGAGTACAACAAGATCGCCGAGGGCGACATCTCCCTCGCCGTCGACAACCTGCACACGGCCGAGAACTCCCTCAACGCGCAGGTCACCCAGTTGCAAGGCGAGCAGTCGCAGGCGCAGACCGAGGTGACGGCCAAGCAGAATGCCGTTGCGCAGAACGCGCAGGCCGTGCAGGAGCAGAAGACAGCGCTGTCCCAGGAGCAGGGTCAGATCGCCCAGCTCGTCCAGCAGCAGCAGCAAGCGGAGGCGGCCGCCGCCGCCAAGGCAGCCGCGTCACGACAGGCCGCCGCCGCGCAGGCCGCCGCCGCGCAGGCCGCCGCCGCCGCCCGGTCGACCGCATCCACCGCATCCACCGCCACAGCCGCCCCGTCTTCGGGGACCGCCGCCGTGGTCGCCGGGCTCAGCCAGGCCGCCGCGCCGCCAACCGCGCCCGGCGGCGCCGGTGCCGTTCAGGCGGCCGAGCGCGAGATCGGCGTCCCCTACGTCTGGGGCGGCACCACGCCGGCCGGCTTCGACTGCTCGGGCCTGGTCTTGTGGGCCTACGACCAGGTCGGGATCAGCCTCCCCCACTACTCCGGCGCCCAGTTCGCCGACACCACCCACATTC
>PMPX01000272.1:0-12812 GCA_003169235.1 Acidimicrobiaceae bacterium
CGTCGAGGTGCTCGAGGATGCCGAGGTCGTGCTCGTGGTCGTCGTGCTCGAGGTCGGCGACGTCGTCGTGGTCGTCGAGGTGGTCGTCGTGTTCGAGGTGGGTGTCGTCGTCGTCGTCTGCGAGGGCGGCGTGAAGATGTTCCCGTTTCCCGCGTTGCCGAAGATCGACCCGAGCGGCTTGCCGGAGATCAGCTCGATGGCGACGATGAGCAAGAGGGCGAGCACGAAGACGATGGCCGTGGTCCCCACGATGACGGGCCACGAGAACCGCTGGGCACCCCTCCCGCCTGCCCGCACGGCCGGCGCCGCCGGTGCGGTCGTGGCCCGCAGGCGCTCGGTGGCCGGGGCGTCGGCCACCGCGGAGATCTCCAGGCGTCCGGTCTCCTCCGACGGTGTGGCCGACTGCATCTCCACCGTCTCGGCCGCCGCGCCCGTCGCCACCGCCTCGCCCGTCGCCGCGGCCTCGGCCGGGCCGGACGGGGAGGCATCGACGGAGGACGCCGTGCCGCCGCTCGAGCCCGTGGCCCCCAGCTTGCGAAGCAGGGAGGAGGAGTCCGGGGCGCGGACGACCACCTGCTTGACGGCCTTCTGCCCGCGCTCAATGGACTGCGCGACGAGCGCGGTGCCCATGGTGGCGGCGGCCGACCCGATGGCCACGCCGACGATGGTGCCCTTGACCCCGAAGACGGAGGCGATGGTGGCGGCGATCACGGCGCCCCCCACGGAGGCGAGGATCTGCCGGAAGGAGAACTTCACGACAGCGTCGTCCCGGCACCCCGGATCGTCACGTCGACGCCGGCCGCGGCAGTGTCCGCGCTCACTCCCCCACTGCCCCGTCGATCTGCTCGCGGAGCAGGTCGGCGTGCCCGTTGTGCCGGGCGTACTCCTCGATCATGTGGATCATGATCCAGCGCAGCGAGACGGTCGTCCTCTCGGTCGAGACCGACAGGATGTCGAGGTCCTCCGCAGCCGCGGCGATGGAGCGCGACACCTCGCACTGGTGCCCGAAGAGCTCGAGGTCGGCCGCCGCCCGGTCCGGGTCGATGTCGTTGAAGTCCGCGTCGATGTCGTCGACGGTCGAGATCGGCTCGGGGGACGGGCTGCCGGCGAAGACGTGGTCGAACCACGACCACTCCACGAGCGTCATGTGCCGCACCAGGCCCAGCAGGCTGAGCGCGGACGGCGGCACGGCCCGACTCCCGAGGGCGGCTCCGTCGAGCCCCTCGCACTTCACGAGCAGGGTGGCCCGCTGGTAGTCGAGCCAGACCGCCAGCATGGGCCGCTCGTCGCCGGTCGGCGGGGGCTCCGGCCGGGTCACTCCAGTCAGCATCGTCCCAGGCTAGCGGCGAAATCCTCCGCCGATCGGGGGCCGGTAGCATGGCCGACGTGCGTGAACGGTGGCTTTCCGGGCGGGCCGTGTCGCTCCACGCGGCGGCGCTGGTCTTCGTGCCGGGCTGCGCCCTCGCGGCGTGGTGGCAGATCGGTCGGGCCCAGGACGGGAACCAGCTCAGCTACTTCTATTCGGTCATGTGGCCGGCCTTCGGCCTCCTCGCCCTGTACTTCTGGTGGCTGCTGATCCACACCGACTACGACAACGTCGGCCTCAAGGGCATGCGGCGCCAGCAGGCGCAGGCGGCCGTGGCGGACGACGCGCCGGGCGAGGCCACCTCGCCGGTTGCGCCGGCCGCCGCCGCGGAGGCACCGGCCCCCGCCGCCGACATGGAGGTGGACGACCCGGAGCTGGCCGCCTACAACGCCCGACTGGCCGAGCTGTCCGCCGCGGGCCCCAAGACCTGGCGCAAGAAGGAGCCGGTCGTGGTCCGTCGGGCGCAGTGAGGCGCCTCACCGAGCGGGGCCTGAAGGGGGCGCTCTTCCGCTACCAGCTCATGGCCAACATCGTGGGCGTGCTCATCATCCCGCTGTTCCTGTTCTTCTTCCTGCATCTCGCCGGCGCGGGGAGCTTCACGCTCGAGCTCGCGGTGTTCGGCGTGGGCCACGGCTACCTCTACATCGTGTACCTCATCGCCGCGGGCTTCCTCGCGCTCAAGGCGCGCCTGCACATCCCGTGGATCATCCTGATGTTCGCGGCCGGCCTCCTGCCCGGGGTGACCTTCCTGGTCGAGTGGCTCGTCGTCACCCGCAAGATCCAGCCGCTGATCGCCGCCCAGGCAACCGACGCGGCCGGGACGGGGGTCAGCCCAGCCGCTCGATGACGGTGCCGTTGGCCTGGCCGCCGCCCTCGCACATCGTCTGGAACCCGTAGCGGCCGCCGGTCGCCTCCAGGTGGTTCAGGAGCGTGCCCATCAGGCGTACCCCGCTCGCGCCCAGCGGATGGCCGATGGCGATCGCCCCGCCCCGCGGGTTGAAGCGGTCCATGTCGTAGGAGAACTCCTTCTGCCACATGAGGGCGATCGCCGCGAAGGCCTCGTTGCACTCCACGGCGTCGAACTCGTCGACCTTCATGCCGGAGCGCTCGAGGAGCTTGTGGGTCACCGGCACCGGTGCGGAGAGCACGATGGCGGCGTCGTCCGCCGCCACGGCGAAGTGCGCGAAGCGGGCACGGATCGGGAGGCCGAGCGCCTCGGCCACCGAGCGCTCCGCGATCAGCATGGCCGCCGCCCCGTCGGTCGTCTGCGAGGAGTTCCCGGCGGTGATGTCCGGGGCCGTGTCGGGCTCCCAGTGCTGGGCCGGGGGCAGCCCGGCGAGCGCCTCCGCGGTCGTCGTGCGGCGGATGCCCTCGTCGGCGCGCAGGAAGTCGCCCGTCAGGCTCCCGTCCTCCGCCTTGATCGGCACCTCGAGGGCCTCGCGGCCGAAGTGCCCGCTGTCCCAGCTCTCGGCGGCGCGGCGATGCGACTCGAGCGCGTAGGCGTCCATCTCCCCCCTCGTGATCCCGTAGCGGTCGGCGAGGACCTGGCTGACCCGGAACTGCGTCCAGAGCCGGCCGTCGACCGCCTGCATGAACGAGGGCGGGAACGGCCCCGTCCCGCCCCGCGCGTTGGACGCCAGCGGGACGCGGCTCATGACCTCGACCCCGCACGCAATCACCAGGTCGTAGTGGCCGGCCGCCACGCCCGCCGCGCCGAAGTGGACGGCCTGCTGGGACGAGCCGCACTGGCGGTCGACGGTGGGCGCCGGCACCGACTGGGGGAACCCGGCCGAGACCCATCCGTTGCGGGCGACGTTCGTGCTCTGCTCGCCCACCTGGCTCACGCAGCCGCCGATGACGTCGTCGATGCGCGCGGGATCGACGCCCGTCCGCTCGACCAGCGACGTGAGCGCGAAGGCCAGCAGGTCGGCCGGGTGCCAGTGGGCCAGCGCGCCCCCGCGCTTGCCGAATGCCGTGCGCACGACGTCGACGATCACGGGCTCTCTTGCTTTGCTCATGGGCGCTCCTTTTCGTGACAAACTCAGCGAAGAAGTGGATCCTCGACGGAGGCCGCGGGGAATTCCGTCGAGGGATCCCGGTCAGCTCTCAGGGCTCGGGGCGCCCTCCGAGGATGGACAGTCTTCCAATCCGGATCCGGCGCCACCCATCTCGTCCTCGACCATGTCTGCAACCTGCGGCGCGCTCTCGGCGCCGCCCGTCGTGTCCACCAGTGCGGCCGCCCGTGCACCTGCCTCCTCACGTCGCGACAGCAACTGGTCAATGGCGGTCGCAGCTCCTGCGGGAGTCCCATCGTAGGCGACGCGGCCCCTATCGAGAACGAGCGCCTTGCTGGCCAGGCGCAGCACCCGGTCCACCTGCTGCTCCACGACCAACATTGCCGTGCCGTTGCGATTGATCGCTTCCAGGCCCTCGTAGACGGTGTCGACGACGACCGGTGCCAGTCCGAGCGAGAGTTCATCGGCCACCAACAGCTTTGGGGGCACGACCAGCACCTTGGCCAGCGACAGTAGGCGCTGCTGTCCCCCGGACAGCGTTCCGGCGACTTGCTTCCGCCGTTCTCCGAGAATGGGAAAGGCCTCGTAGGCGCGCGCCAGATTCGCGGCCACGCTGCGCCGACCTGCTCGCTGGCGAAAGACGAGCACGAGGTTCTCCTCGACGCTGAGGCTCGAGAACACCCCCCTGCCCTCCACCACGTGGGCCACACCCAACCGGGCGATCCTCCATGCAGACAGCTTCGTGACGTCGGTCCCGGCCAGCGTGACGGATCCCTCCGTCGCCGTCACCAGTCCGGTGATCGTCCGGGCCACGGTCGATTTCCCCGCGCCGTTCGATCCGATCAGCGCCACCACCGCACCGGCCGGGATGCTGAACGAGACGTCAAAGAGCGCTCGGTACGGACCGTAGCCTGCCGAGAGGTTCTTGACCTCGAGGATCTCGCCTCCGCGTTCAGCGGTGAGCACCCCCGCAGCGGGCGAGGAGGCCGAGGAGGAATGCCCGATGCTCGTCACACCGACTGCCCGAGGTAGGCATGGCGGACCACTGGGTCCTCCATCACCTCTTCGAAGGACCCCTCCGCGATCTTGCTGCCGAGGTCCATCACGACGGCCCTGTCGACCACCTCCGCCACGATGCCGAGATCGTGCTCCACCAACAGCACGGCCGTCCCTCGATCGCGCTGGATGATGCGGAGCACGGCCGCAAGATCCGCCGTCTCGTGCTCGTCGAGACCCGACGAGGGCTCATCGGCGAGCAAGAGCCTCGGCTCGCCCGCCAGCGCTCGGGCGAGCTCGACGAGGCGGCAGTTGCCGAGACCCAGGGCGGACACCGGCGTGTCGGCGAGTTCAGTGAGACCGACGAGCGCCATGGTGCCCTCGACCTTTTCGCACTCTTCGTCGGTGGGACGACTCATGTTGCAAAGGTCCTTCCAGAGCCGGCCCGCGCGACTCCGGGCACGTTCGGCAACCATGAGATGGTCACGTACCGTCATGTCGGCGAACACCTCGGCCCTCTGATACGTGCGACCGATGCCCATCCGCGCCCGCTTGTACGTCGGGAGACCCCTGAGCGAACGGCCTTCGAACTCGATGCTCCCCCGGTCGTTCTTCAGCTGCCCGCAGACGCAGTTGAAGAGCGTCGTCTTGCCGGCGCCGTTGGGTCCGACGAGCCCGACGCTCTCGCCCGCCTGCACGTCGAACGTGATGTCCTGGACCGCGTTGACCCCCCCGAAGGCCTTTGCCACTCCGCGGAGCGCCAGGAGGGGTCCTTGCTCAGCCACGAACGGCCTCTTCGCTCAGGCCCCCGGCAATTAATGGTTCGCCCTGTGAGCCGGCGTCGGGTTGCGATCCGGGAAACAGGCGCTCGAACAACGGCTCGAATCGTTGCATCGAACGTCGCTTCTGGAATTCGAGGATGCCCTCGGGGTGCTGGGCGTACGTCAGTGCCCCGAAGGCGAACAGCACGAACGTCAGGTTGGCGAACTGCGCCGGTGCGTACCCGAGGAGCTTCTGGATGATGACATACCCGAAGGCCCCCTGAATCGCCCCCTCCACCGTCGTGACCCCGGTGGTCACCACGATCACCACGAAGGCGAGGCTGAAGACGTAGTTGAACTGCTGGGGATTGGCAACGCCCTGCTGGATCACCAGCAAGGTGCCGCCTATGCCCGCGACCGCGCCCGACAGGGCGAAGATCAGGATGCGCTGCCAAGTCAGGTTGATACCGATACCGGCGGCAGCGGTCTCACTGCCACGCATGGCGCCGAGGAGTCGGCCCACGGTGCCACGACGGATCATCAGAATCGCCAAGGTGACCACGACCAGGACGGAGAAGGTCGCAAGGAAGAGCGCGTGACCGTTTGGATTGAGGAGGCCGAAAGGGCTTCCCCAGTCGACGTTGTTCATCGGTCCGAGGCCGCCCGACCCTCCGCCGAGCGTCTGCGAGCTCTGGATGATGTTGTCGAAGACCAGGGCGGCACCCAGTGTCATCAGAGCCAGCCCGAGACCCCGGAGTCGGAGGGAGAGGACTGCCAGCAGAACCGCCACCGCAGCCGCAAATGCCGCTCCGACCACCATCCCGGCCATCATCGGGAGGCCGAGGTGGTTGGCGAGCTGCGCCGCCGTGAACGCGCCCACACCCGCCAAGCCGGCCTGGGCCAGTGACAACTGGCCCCCCATGCCGGTGATCAAGGTGATGGAGAGGAAGAGCGTGGAGAAGGCGAGGCCCTGGTTGAGCACGCTCTCCCAATCCCGCGGGATCCAGGTCAGCATGGAGACGATGAAGAGCCCGAGCACGACATACCACAGGACGCTGATCACCCGACCCATGGCCGGCGTGCGAACCGCTGCCGCCAGCGGCGGCAGCGGCGGGTCCACCGAGGCGAGCGGGTCCGTGGCCTGATCGAGCTTCCGCATCCCGGGATGGAAAAGCAACGCCCCGACCAGCACGAGGAAGGGCAAGCTGGGAAGGATCGACGTGAAGAGAAAGCTCTGGGTGGGGAGGTAGCCCTGCAGGGTGAAGGTCGCGACGCCAATGAGCACCGCGGCGACGGCCGCGACGGCCATGGACCGGAAGGCCGCACACGCCGCGGCGGCGATCGCGGCCACCATGAGCGTGAGGAACGGCTGTGCCTGCACCTGGCTGAAGTTGGGCGCGAGCAAGATGCCCGCGAAGCCGGCCAGGAAGCTCGAGATCATCCATGCCACCGCGACCACGCCGCCGGCGTTGACCCCGTCGAGCTGCACCAGCCGACGGCTCTCCACCGCCCCGCGCATCTGCAGCCCGAGCGGGGTCAACCGCATCATCACGCCCATGGCGAACAACACCAGGGCGGTGAAGACGATGGCGCTCATGTCCAGCCCGTTGAGGGGTGCCCCGGCCAGGGTGAAGTAGACGGTGTTGGGGTTGAAGACGATGCTCGGGGGCGCGTAGTAGTTCTGTGGGATGAACACCTGCATCAGAGCCGGGATGCCGACGAGGAGGCTGATGGAGGTGACGAGCTTCGCCATGTTGTTGGAGTTCGGGATCCGGCTGAACAGCAGGCGGTCGAACGCAAGTCCGAGCAGCGGAGAGACCACAACCACCGCAATGACGAAAGCGAGCCATTCCGAGAGGTGCGCGCTCTGGATCAGCGCCGTGAACAGCAGCGCGGCGACATAGGCCTGGGCGGCGAACGCAAAGTTGAAGACCCCGGTCGCCCTGTAGGTGAGCACCAGGGCCACCGCGACGAGGGCGTACGTGCAGCCATAGGGGATGCCCGGAACGGCGAAACCGAGGAACTGCTCCATTCCCGACGTCCCCTACCCCTGCGTCCTGCTCGTTCTTCTCGCCTCGCAGCTCAGCCGACCGGTGTGCCCGCAGGCGCCGGAATCGGGTCGGCGTGTGTGTAGCTCGAGCCCGGGCTGCTGCCCGAACCGTTCAGAATCGAGCCGGACAACCTGAAGCACATGAAAACCTGTGGCTTCTTGGCGATCACCGTGACGTACTTGTCTCCCTGCACCTGAATGAAGGCGCTGCAGGTGTTGTTCGTGATTGGATAGGTGTGGCCGCCACCCCCGGGGCTCCAATTGACCGGAGTCGTAAGCCCGTTGGAGGTGTAGGCCGTCATCTTGTTGATCGCATTGATGACGCCCAGCTGCGTCGGGTTCGGGCCGTCCGCCTTGAGGCCGGCCACCAACAACGCCGCCGACTCCCAGCCCTGGATCGCCACCTCGTCGTAGACCCACTTCGGCTCGTACTTCTTCATGGCGGAGATGTACGCCGCCAGCCCCGGGTAGTCCTTCTGCGGTGCATCGAACGGTACGTGCTGGATGTTGAAGTACACGCCCTGCATCAGGTCCTGGTACTGGTTCAGCGTGCTCTGGTCGTTGCCGTCGAGCCACAACTGCTTGGCCTGGATCCCGTACTGCTGAATGCCGCGGGCCAGGCTGATGTTTCCGGTGATGTCCATGCAGCTGAGAATGAAATTGGTCCCGGCCGCCTTCATGCGTTCCGCGTCGGGGATGACGCTGGCCCCGTAGCCGATGCTCGTGTCCACGTAGCTGACCTTGATGCCGGCATCCTTGTAGGCGGACACCGCCTGGTTGCACGACCCATTCGAGGAAGCGATGTTGTAGGCCAGGACGCCCACCGACGGCGTCTTCTGGACCTGCTTAGCCAGGTAGATCCAGGCTGGGTCGCCCGCCGCGTCGTCCTGGATCGACCCACCGGCGGCGAAGAGGTTGACCGGCCCGTTCCAATTGGCGGTCACGTTGTAGCCGAACGTCGGGGTGCAGGTCTGCACGAAATACGTCGGCGTGAAGAAGGCGGTGGCCACTCCCGCCACCGCGAACACGTGGTCCTGGTCGACCAGGGTGTGCTCCAAGGCGGTGTCCTGGCTGGGGTTGCCGGTGTCGTCGGTGTTGTAGTTCAGCTCGATCTTGCGCCCGTCGACGCCACCATGCGCATTGACATAGTCGTAGTACGCCTCGATGCCCGGCACGAGGGACTCGAAGTTCGAGGCGATTGGCCCGGTCAGGGTGGACATGGCCCCGGTGCTGATGGTCGTTGCCGTGACGCCCGGCGATTGATTCGCTGAAGCGCACGCCCCAGTGGTGGTGGTGGCCAGCGAATGCACCGCGGCCGTCGCGCTCGACGCGGGAAGTGCCAGCACCGTGCCCGCGGCAATGATCAGTAACGCACACGCGCTGGTGGTCGCCCGTGCAATTGCTCCCACGTGTCTGGTTCTCATGGCCTTCCCCTCGTTCCAACCAGTCATCATCAACCCCCGATCCGGCTCTCGCCGATTTACCCGCGACCGCAGCCGGTCACTGTAGCTGTAGGGCTTCACGCCCATTGCTCACCCCTTGTGCTCTATCACGTCTCTGAACTGCCGAGACTTCACCTTCATCCGTTGTGTTCGCAAAACGTCGTCTCACCCACCTATGCCAGGAACAACCTCCGCCGGTCGAACTCGCGCAGCGCCCGAACCTCCTGGCTGCTCACCGCCGCCAACTCCTCCACCTCGCGCGCGACGTCGGGCTCGTACCCGCACGAGGACCTGAAGGCACGGATCCTCTCCTCCAACGTCCCGTCCCCGGAGGGCACCGCGGCCAGGCGGAGCACGCCGTCTTCCCGACGGAGAATGCCCTTATCGGTGACGACGCTCGTGACCCGCTCCCCCGGCGACGTGACATAGGCCGCGGTGCGCGGCAGCCGCTCGGGTCGGGCCAACGTCACGACCACACAGGCCGTGGCCCGGCTGGCCACGTCGTTGGCCCCTCCCGAGCCGACGAGGAAGCGCCCTCCCGCCAGCTCGGTCGAGTTGAGGCACCCGGCACTGTCGACCTCCGCCGCGCCGAGACAGCCCACCGTCTTGGTGCCCGGGCCGCCGATCACCATGCCGAGGACGGCGGACGCGTCGGAAAGGTACGGCGTGGAGGGGAAGACCCGCTGGTTGAAGATGTAGGGGTCCGCCGGCGTGGGCTCGTAGCCCCACAGGCCGAGCTCGGCCGTGAGCACCACCCGGCTGCCGGCTGCCCTCGCCCGCGCCACGGCGACCCAGGCCGCCAGGTTCGCCACGCCCGCCCCGGCCAGCACGGCATCGGCGCCCACCGCGCCGACGACCCGCTCGAGCTCACGCGCCCCGAGCGAGGCCGCCTGCTCCCACTGGGTGAAGGAGTGGTCCTCGACGACCGGGTTGGCGTCGGCGTCCGCCTTCCACGACATCGGGTCGGACCGCCCTTCGAGCCACAGCAGGTGGTCCGTGCCGACGCGCGTCAGGTAGTCCTCGTGGGTCGCCGGGCCGAGCACCCACTCGTCCACGTAGTCGTCGAACTCGCCGTGCGCAGCGGCCGCGGCAGCCGCGCTCCAGTGCGCGATGTCCTCCCCGTAACTGCGCACCGGGAGGCCGGGCGCATAACAGCCACCCGGGTGGGCGCCGTAGGGCGCCTCCACCACGGCCAGGACCCGGTGACCGGGGACCCGGACGCGGTGCCCCAGGCCCTCGAGGTCGTCGACGACGCGCTCCACGGTCGCCACGACGCCGCGCCGCGCCGCCCAGGCCCCCCACACGCCGTCGAGCAACGGCTCGGAGAACGCCAGGTTGCCCGCCGGGTCGGCGGCCGCAGCGTGCACCAGCGCGACGTCGGGCACGAGAGGCTGCAGGATGCCGAGCGGGCCGAGGGGCGACTCCACGACGCTGAACGCCTCGTTGTCGGCCATGGACGACCCGACCAGGGAGCCGGTCACCGCGGCGGGCAGCCCGCGGGCGGCGGCCTCCAGGCGCTGGGACAGCGTGAGGATGGACCAGTGCTCGACCTCGACCTCGCCCGACTCGTAGGCCTTCCGGAAGATGGGGTTCGGCGTGTACGTCGGGAAGCTGTTGCCGGAGTAGGCGGTCACGACCTTGCGGACGAGCCCGCCACGGAAGAAGGCCGCGCCCAGTGCCCCCAGGCTGGTCATGACGAGGGTGAAGCCGGGATCGGTGCCCCAGAACTGACGAGCCAGCTCGCGCGCCGCGGCCGTCCAGCGGCTGTGGCCCATCATCACCAGCACGGTGTCCCCGGGTTGCACGTTCCGGGCCACGGCCTCGGTCAGGGAGGTCACCCCCGGGCCCGGCGACGAGGAGGTCGACGACGTCACAGCACCTGCGCCACGGCAGGCACCGAGACGCGAATCACCTGGTCCAGCCCCATTTTTCTCCCCAACCCAACCTGACCACCGTGTCAGGTTAGCCATTTCGGCCATGCCCGGCACTACCATGCACCGCGCATGGGAACGCCGAGAGTCCGACGTGACCCGGCACCCGCCGCCAAGGCGCCGGCGAGGTCCTCGTCGGCCCGCAAGGCGGCGACCCCCAAGGGCCGATCCGCCGTCGCCACGACCGGGCCCGGGGCGCCGGACTCCGTGGGCGGGGCGGCCGACGGACGCGGGCGGGGCACGCCAGGCGGCACCGGCAACCCCGACGCGCCCGACCTCGCCGACGGCGACAACGGCGGCGCGCCCGCCGCCAAGCGCGTGCTGCGCAGCCAGGGCCGCCGGACCATGCGCCGGCTGCTCGATGCGGCGATGACCGCCTTCGACCGCCGGGGCTACCACGCCACCCGGGTCAACGACATCGTCGAGATCGCCAAGACGTCGCACGGCACCTTCTACCTGTACTTCTCGAACAAGGAGGACCTGCTGCGGGCACTGGTCGCCGAGGCGGCGGCCGACTCGCAGAAGATCTACGAGTCGTTCAGCACGCTCCCCTCACCGGGCGGCACGCCGCAGTGGGAGGACGTACGCGGCTGGGTGCAGGCCTACTCGGAGCTGTGGACGCGGTACGCGCCGCTCTTCCGCGTCTGGGCCGAGCTGGTCACGGTCGACCGCGAGCTGGGCCGGACGATCCGTCACACCTTCTCCCGGATCTCCTATGCGCTCACCGTGCGCATCGGGCCGGACTCCTCGGGCCACGAGCTCGACCCCACCGCGGCGGGCCTGGCCGCCCTGGCGATGCTCGACCGCTTCCACTACCTGCGCGAGTTCGTCGGGAAGCCCGTCGACGACACCGCCCTCGACACGCTGACCACCATGCTCTACCGGGCGCTGTTCGACCCGAACGCGTAGCCGGTTCCGACCGCGCCCGCGGACGCGACCCTCGGGGGGCGCCTCAGCCCTCCGGGAACACCCGGTCGAAGATGGTGTCGACGCCGGAACCGTGCAGGGTCAGCCCACCGTCCACCACGATGTTCTGGCCCGTGACGAACCGGGCCAGGTCGGAGCACAGGAAGACCACCACGTCGGCGATGTCCTCGGGCTCGCCGACCCGACCCACGGGCGTGCCCGTGACGAAGCGCTCCTCTTGGTCGGGCATGTACTCGAACCACGGGGCCGTCATGGTCGTCCGGATCATCCCGGGCGAGACCGCGTTGACCCGGATGGTCGGCCCGTACTCGAGCGCGGCGGACGCGGTCAGCGCCGCCACCGCCGCCTTGCTGGCGGAGTAGGGGCCCTCCCCCGCCGCGGGCCGCGTCCCGCTGATGGACGCCGTGCTGACGATGGAGCCGCCGCCCGCGGCGCGGATGTGGGGCACCGCGGCGCGGATGCCGGCCCACACGCCCGTCAGGTTCACCCGCAGCACGCGGTCCCATTCGGACACGTCCAGCTCGTGCAACCGGTTGAAGGCGGAAGTCCCGGCGTTGTTGTAGATGATGGACAGGCCACCGAGCTCGGACGCCGCCGCGTCGACGGCGGCCTTCATGGCGTCGGGGTCACCCACGTCGACGCCGAAGGCGACGCCTCCGATCTCCTTCGCCACCTGCTCGGCCGACGGGGCGTCGACGTCGAACACGGCGACGCGCGCACCCTCCTCGGTCATCCGGCGACAGGTCGCCCGCCCGATGCCCGAGCCACCCCCGGTCACCACCGCCGTGCGGCCGTCAAGCAGGCCCATCGTCCCCTCCTGTCTCGGTCTCCCTGCCGGCCCAGGGCGGCTGGAGCACCAGTGGCTCGTCGAGCTCTCGGATCAACAGCTCCTGCGCCATGCTCAGGTGGAGGGAGCCGTCCTCGCCGTGCATGGTGGCACGGATGGTGGAGCGCCCGCCCGCGTTGACCAGCNNCTGGAGGTCGAAGATGCTCCACGCGTCGGCGCGCCAGGGACGGTGGAACCAGACGGCGTGGTCGAGGCTGGCGTCGGTGTGGGTCCCCCACGTCCCGAGGCTCAGGGGGCGAAAGGCGGCGCCGGTCATGTCCGAGAAGTAGGCCAGCAGGCAGGCGTGCACGGCAGGATCGTCGGGCAGCGCCTGGCGGGTCCGGAACCAGCACCGTCGGGTCGAGAGGAACGTCCCGTCCTCTCGCTGCTCGGTGGCGCCGAGCTCGCGGATGTCGAAGGGGAACGGGGCCTCGACGCCCTCGACCTCGTTCGGCGGGGGGATCCCCGGTCCCACCGCCAGCTGGTAGTCGTCGCCGT
>PMPX01000272.1:12847-13601 GCA_003169235.1 Acidimicrobiaceae bacterium
CTCAGGGCCTGGGCCACCACCATGCCCCCGAAGGTGCGGCCGCCCACCCACCAGTCGGGGCTCGTGCTGGCGAAGGCCCGCCTTCCCTGGGCGTCGGGCTCGATGGGACGCGCCCGCATGGCGTCGACGAGCTCGGCGACCGAGGCCGTCACGACCTCGGCTTCCTCGGCTTCGTCAAGCTCCACGGCCGNNTCGACCCGCCGGTTGTCGTCGGCGTAGCGCAGACCCTGGACGTTGAAGAGCCGTACCTCCGGGGCGTGGATGGGGAAGGGGCCCCAGTGCCACGTGCCCAGGTGCAGCACCAGGGAATCCAGCGGCTCCAGCCGGAAGGCGCGGATCGACTCGGCGTCCGCGGCCTCGGTGAACTCCACCCCGGCCGGCGCCACCGCGATGACGGCCGGCACGTTGATGCACAGCAGGGACTGGGTGTGGGTGTCGTGGCGGTAGAGCATCTCGCAGCGCAGGCCACGCTCCGTCTCCGGCACCTCGTCGAGGGTGTGCCCAATGAGGTTCACGTGGGGATCGGCCCATTCGAACGTCATCCGGTGCGCACCGTCCCGGGGGTCGGTGTCGGCGACCGGCAGCCAGCCGAAGGGCGCCCACGCGTCCTCGGTGATGCGCTCCGGCACCAGGACCCTGCTCACTTGCCTTGACTCGTCTGTGGACATCGCTCACTCTCGTCCGCGTCGACCGTTGTCGTCCAGCGGTGCGCCACCGGCGCTCCGCGGCCTAACCTGACACCGGAGTCAGTCTA
>PMPX01000327.1 GCA_003169235.1 Acidimicrobiaceae bacterium
CGCCTCCATCGGCCGCCCGAGCGCGATGGCCAGGTCCATGCAGAAGTTGCCGACTTCGTGGCAGAGGCCCACCGTCTTGATCCGGGTCTCTCGGCACACCGACCGCGTCAGGGCGGTCATCGGGTTGGTGATGTTGAAGAGCCAGGCGTCGGGACAGTGCTCCTCCATGGCCTTGCCGATGCCGACCAGGACCGGGATGTTGCGCAGGGCGCGGTTGATGCCGCCCGGGCCGACGGTGTCGCCGACCGTCTGGGTGATGCCGTGCGCCGCCGGCACCTCGAGGTCGACCGCCATGGATCGGAAGGCGCCGGTCGAGATGCAGACGATGACGAAGTCGGCGCCGTCGAGGGCGGTGGGGAGGTCGGTGGTGGCCGCGATGGTGGCCTCGGCCTCCATGGCGTCGTTGAGCTTGTGGGCCAGGGCCTCCATCTTGGGCAGCGGCGCCGGGTCGATGTCCTGCAGCACGAGGCGCATGCCGGCGAGCGCCGGCGTCCCGAAGAGGTCGGCCATCAACTCCGGCCCCCACTGGTAGCTGCCACCGCCGACGATCGTCACTTGGGTCCCCACGGCCGCCACAGTACAGTCCGCGTCGTGGGCAACCTTCGGAGTCGTGCGCCCCTGGCGCTCGCCGCGGCATTCACGACCAGCGGGGTGGTGCACCTCGTCCGCCCGCAGGCCTTCGCGTCGATCATGCCGCGCGCCATTCCCGAGGAGCACCACACCACGCTCATTTACGCCAGCGGCCTGGTCGAGCTGGCGTGCGCCGCCGGTCTCGTGCGCCGCACCCGCTGGGCGGCTGCGGCGAGCGTGGCCACCCTGGCGGCCGTCTTCCCCGCCAACGTGCAGATGGCGCTCGACGCCGGGACCGGTCGCAATCCCGGGCCGGCCGACAGCCGCGCCGTCGCCTGGGGCCGCCTGCCCCTGCAGCTGGCCATGGTGTGGGCCGCGCTCCAGGCCCGCCCCGGCCGCGACCCGGGCTGACCACGGAGGCGATCAGGCTGTGCCGCCCCGGCGGCGGCCACGGCTCACCCGAGCCGCTTCTCTCCCCAGAAGCAGGCGAAGGGGTTGTCGTTGTAGGGCGCGACCTCCACATAGCCCGTGCGCCGGTACAGGCGCTGCGCGTGCACCTGCTTGGGCCCGGTGTCGAGGCGGGTCACGGCGTAGCCGAGCGACACCGCCTCGGCCTCGAGCGCCGCCAGGAGCGCAGCCGCCACGCCGCGCGAGCGGGCGTCCGGCCGCACGTACATCCGCTTGATCTCCGCCACGCCGTCGCCCAGGCGCCGGAGCCCTCCCCCGGCCACGGCGTCGTGACCCTCGTACCCGACGAGGTAGGCGCCGCTCGGCGGCCGCAGCTCGGCCGGCAGCAGCGGCGGGTTGTCCAGCCGGCTGGCCGTCTCGTAGGCGTCGTTCAGCTCGGCCCGCATGGCGGCCAGGAGCTCGGAGGCGGGCGGCTCTTCCGGGTCGCTCGACTCGAAGCGGACCGTCGCGCTCACGGCACCCGGTCGGGGTGCAGCGCCTTGGCCATGCGACGCATCCCGTCGCGCCAGGGGACCGTGGTCCGCCCGGCGAGCTCGTGCATGCGCGTCGTGTCGATCTCCACACTGTCGATCGTCTGCTCCGTCGGCTCGAAGTGGGCCTCTGTGCCCGCCACCTCGGCCAGGTAGGTGCACCACTCCTCGATGCTGACCGGCTCGCTCCCGCCCCAGTTGACCGTCACGGCCGGGACCGAGGCGGCGGCGAGGAGCCGAGGCACCATGGCGAGGATGTCGTCGGCGTGCAGCGGGTGGTACACGCTCGGCGCGTTGACGTGGACCGGTATGGCGTGGCCCGAGAGCATCATGTGGAGGTGGATGGCGGGCCACCCGCCGTTGTCGCCGTAGGGCACCGAGAGGCGGGCGATCGTGGTGGGCAGGTCGAACCGCTCCGCCCCCCAGCGCGCCGTGCCCTCCGCCGCGATCTTGCAGATGCTGTAGGTCCGTAGGAACGGCCAGACCCCGTGGTTGTCGCCGAGCGGGCCGCCCTCGTCGAAGACCCGGTGGCCGTCGGGCTTGTAGACCGCGGTCGACGAGCAGTGCAGGAAGGCGCGGGCGCCGCGGTGGTGCTCCATGAGGTGCGCCAGGCCGCCGCTGTTGGCGGCCAGGTCCCTGTCCCAGTCGTTGGTCTTGGCCACCGCGAAGTTGAGCACGTAGTCCGCGTCCGCGGGGAGGGCGCCCACGTCACCGCTCACCAGGTCCACCGGCACGCACTCGACTCCGGCGGCCTCCAGCTCGGCGCGCGCCGCTTCGTCAGAGAAGCGGGCGGCTCCGATCACCCGGTTGTCACGGGCGAGGGCGAGGGCGAGGGGGCGCGACACCTGGCCGGTGACGCCGGTGACGACGATGGTGCTGCCTTGCAGCGTGTCTGGGCTCATGGCCCCCTTCGTACTCGCTACGCTGCCCCGCGTGCACCTCTACGCGGCCTACCTCGGGGGCGACCTCGGCCCCGGCCGGGTCGGCGAGGACCACGAGGTGGTGTTCGTGGTCGCCGACGACGAGCTGTCGGCGCGCCGGGCCGCCAAGGCC
>PMPX01000200.1 GCA_003169235.1 Acidimicrobiaceae bacterium
GGGCCCCGGCCCCTGGGTGAAGTTGATGCGCAGGGGCCGGCCGGCGTCGGGCCCGAGCTGCTCCCACAACGGCAGCGCCCGACGGTGCACCACGGAGCCCTGCACGCCCAGGGTGAGACCCAGGTAGAGGAGGAAGCTCGCCCCCTCCAGCCCGATCGCCCCCGCCCGGTTCCCGCCGGCGTCGGCGGCGAAGTGCACCAGGAGGGACACCAGCCACAGGGCCATCGTGACCGCGGTGCCCTGCCGCACGACCCACCCGTTGGCGGCCCAGACCCGCATGGAGAGCCCGCGCAGCGCGCCCAGTCCCACGGCACCGACGAGCAGGGAGCCGAGCACCCAGGCCCAGGCGGAGCCCGACACGTGGTGGTCGCCCGCGTAGGACAGCATCTCGAGGAGCCCGATGACGCCGACGACCACGGGCAGGCGGGGTTGGTACGCCCGCCGCACCGGCCGCACCCGGATCTGACGCAGCAGGACGACGACGAGGATCAGCGTCCCGAGCACGTAGGAGAAGGACGACATCGCCCATCCACCCTATGGCCGGAGGGCGCCTACTGGGTCAGCAGCGGTCCCACCTCGACACCGAATCGGGCCGTCTGCTCGCAGAATTCCTCGGCGCTGCGGGCCATGAAGCGCACCTGCAGGTGGTTGACCCCCATGGCGACGAGCTCCCGCAGCGACTCCGCCACCTCCTCGCCACGGCCGGAGAGGACCCATCCGGGCAGGTCCCACCCCGAGCCACCCGTGGTCAGGTGGATCGGCTCCACGATGGTGCCGATGTCGATCGGCGCCCCGCCACGCAGCTCGGCCCGCAGCTCGCGCAGCCGGGCGATCTGGTCCGGCAGGTCGCGGCGTCTCGTGCCCTGGGGGAGCCACCCGTCGCCGTACGCCGCCGTGCGGCGGATGGCGGCTGGCGAGGAGCCACCGACCCAGATGGGGGGCCGTGGCTGGCGCACCGGGCGCGGGCCCAGTCCCATGTCGCGCGCCGGGAAGCGCGGTCCGGGGAGCTCGGGGAACTCGTCGGTGAAGCAGCGGGCCAGCGCGGCGACGGCCTCGTCGGTGTGGCGGCCCCGTTCTTCGAAGCAACCGGTCAACAACTCGTACTCCTCGGGCACGTGGCCCGCGCCCACGCCCACGATGAGGCGCCCGCCCGAGAGCCGGTCGATCGTCGACAGCTCCTTGGCCGCCCGCAGCGGATGGCGCTGGGCGAGGATCAGCACGTGGGAGAGGAGGTGGGTGCGCGTGGTGACCGCGGCCAGCCAGCCGAGCGTGGCCGTCGTGTCGTACCAGATCGTCCCCATGGCGTCGGCCAGTCGGCGCGGGATGGCGGTGTGGTCGCACACGCCGAGGTAGAAGAAGCCCGCCTCGTCGGCCACCCGCGCAATGCGGGCCAGCTCCACGGGCCCCGACTCCTTCTCCCAGTCGGCCACGTAGAGCGTCGACTGGGACTGGATCGGCAGCTGCATGCCGTAGACGACCTGTCCCTCCGGGACGGCGCGCACCACGTCGGCGGGGCTCGGGGCGGTGTCGGTCATGGTGTGCTCTCCCATCGGACGGGAACGGTCGGATGTTGCCTCAGGCGAACGCGGCGACCGCCAGCGCCAGCTCGGCGGGGGCGCCGAACGTCGTCGCCAGCACCCGTGCCCGCTTGAGGTGCAGGTGCAGTGGCACCTCCCAGGTGTAGCCCATGCCCCCGTGCACCTGAATGGCGGCGCGCGCGTTGGCCAGGGCCGCCTCGTCGGCCAGCAGCTTGGCGCCCATCACCGCCCGGTCCACCAGCTCGACCGGGGTGCACCGGGCCGCCGCCGCCTCGGAGGTGACGACGTCGGGGTCGTCGGCCAGGCAGGCTGCGGCGTGCACGGCGGCGCGCGCCACCTCGGCCCGCACGAGCATGTCGGCGCACATGTGCTTGACCGCCTGGAAGCTCCCGATCGGCTTGCCGAACTGGTGGCGCTCCTTGGCGTAGGCCACCGCCAGGTCGAGCGCCTCCGCCGCGTGCCCCACCTGGAGCGCGGCAGTGAGGAGCGAGCCGTCGCGCCTCATGGCCCCGGCGGCTTCGGCCACGGGGTCGCCGGCGGGCAGGGACTCCAGCCGCCACAGGGGGGTGAGCGGGTCGAGCGGCGCGGCCACGCGGGTCACGCCAGGGCCGTCGGCTGCGGGCGCCGGGGCCACCAGGCGCGGCGTCGAGCGCCGGTCGTACGCCGGGAGCACCAACAGGCCGTCGAGGGAGGGCAGGTCCGCCACCAGGACGGGCCCCGGCCCGGCACAGTGCAGGCCCACCTGGGCCCGGCCGTCGGCCGCGCCCGTCACCACCCCGGACGATGCGGCGAGGAAGGTCCCCACCAGGGGGCCGGGGACGAGTGCCCGGCCGAGCTCTTCGAAGACGACCACCGCCTCGGCCAGGCCCAGGCCGGTGCCCTCGGGCTCGGGCACCGTGAGGGCGAAGACGCCCGTCTCACCCAGCGCGGCCCAGTCGCCGGCGCTGATGGCCTGCGCCGCGCCCTCGTTGGCGCGCAGGTGCTCCAGCGGCAGCCGGCCGGCCACCATGGCCCGGACGCCCTCGGCCAGCTCGCGCTCGTCGCCGCCGACCCGGAAGTCCATCAGCGCGATCCCATCATCGTGACCGGGGCAGGCCGAGGATCCGCTCGGCCACGATGTTGCGCTGGACCTGCGAGGTCCCCGCCGCGATCGTCAGATTGATCGACTTGAACCATGCGTGCAGGTGCTCGCCGTTGCCCAGCTGCTCGCCGTCGGGCCCCTCCAGCGGGTCCGCACAGAGCGCCGCCCGGTCGAGCACCTCCATGGAGAGGTCGCCCAGCGCCTGGGCGTGCTCGGAGAACGACAGCTTGAACACCGACCCGCCGACGCCGGGGACACCGGTCTGCGCGGCCTCCGAGACGTTGCGCTTGGTGAGCGCCCA
>PMPX01000191.1 GCA_003169235.1 Acidimicrobiaceae bacterium
GTGATGTCCCAGCTCCAGACCTCATTGGGCCGCGTCGCCATGAGCTCGGGCTTTACGTGGGCGGGCCTCCTCGAGATGGCCCGGCGCTCCCTGACCTGGGCCCGGGCGCGCAGCAGGCGATACATGGTCGAGACCGAGGCCAGGTAGGTCCCCTCGNNCTTGTCGCAGAATCGTTCCGAGTTGAGCGCCTCGACCACGGCCTCCTCCTCGGCGGGACCCAGTGCCCGGGCTGGACGTGGTCGCGGTGCGGGTGGTCCATAGACCTTGGCCGCCTTGTGCCGGTAGTGGGTCGCTCTCGAACGACCGAGGACAGCGCAGGCCCGTTTGCGCCCGATCAGGGGGGCGAGCTCGTCGACGCCGGCGTCGACGACGGTGTCGTTAAGTCCTCGTAGTGCGCGCCCTTGGAGATCTCTTCCAAGAGCGCGTGCACTTTTCCCTGGACCTCGATGATTGCCTCGGCCTGGGCCAGCTTGACCCGGAGCCGATGGTTCTCGTTGCGCAGCTTGTTCATCTCAGGCAGGCTCGGCCCGCCCCGCCCCCCGTCATTGCGCCCGACGGCGGCGCGGAGCAGACCCTGGCGGTGCTGGCGTTTCCAGTCGCCGACCATCGAGCCGTAGAGACCTTCGCGGCGCAAGAGCGCCCCTTTCTCGCCGACCTCGGTGCAGCCGTCGTACTCGGCCAAGAACGCCAGCTTGTACTCGGCCGTGAAGACCCGGCGCACCGGGGTGTGGTTCGGTTTGCGCCCACTGCCGTCAGATGCCACCCCGTCGTCGACGTGCCAGTTCTTGGCCTTGTAGATGGCTCGCGGCATGTCGCTCACCAACACCTTGGGCTCTTCGCCCTGCTGCTCCTTCGCTTCGTCTGCCATGTGACTCACCTTGCTCGCCCAATCGGTAGTGATGGTGGATGCAAGGTGTCTCACCCTTTATGGACACAGAGGGTGCCTGGGGGTTTGCCGGTTGCTCTGATTTCACCTGTTTCTTGACGTCCTAACTGCTTGTTGACCTTTCTTCTCCTTCCTCTTTTCTCCGTGGTTGCACGTGGTTGCGCGTTCGTTCTCCGTGTTCCTCCGATGGTCTCGTAGCCCTTGTGATGCGATAGTCGATGCTCCCCTGTTCGCCGACGATTCGGTCATTGCTCTCACCAGGATGTTGTCGAATTTCGGATCGCTCACTGCCCATACATAGATAGGGAGTGATTTCGCCTGGGATCGGAGGAGGGAGCATGGACGTACCGGAGGACTGGCCCACAGAGTCAGCTGCGACGAAACCAATCGCGCCATTGCTCACCATCGATGCGGTCGCGGAGGCGTTGAGTGTGACACGGAGGCACATTCAACGGTTGGCAGCCGAGCGGCGGATCCCATTTCTAAAGGTCGGTAGGTTCATCCGCTTTGATCCGGCGGCCCTCAACGTATGGCTCGAAGAGCAACGGGTCGAGCCAGCACGTTCGGCCTGCCGTGGCCGTACCGCCAGGCGGTAATGTGTGGGCGATCTGGGTGGCCTGGAGTTCGCTCTGCGATCCGCTCCGTCGGCGTTCGCCTTCACAATCGTCAGTGGTACGAAGTCTTGATGCAGAGGCTGACATGGGCGCAATTCCAATCCTGTACGTGAGCAGTGGATCGGCGTGACCTCGAGCCGCCGACATTTCGGCAACGTCCGCAAGCTCCCGAGCGGGTGGTACCAGGCCAGCTATTGGCACGAGGGACACCGGCATATCGCACCCGAAACGTTTCAGCAGAAGGCCGACGCCCACGCTTTCCTGGACGCCGTCTCGGCTGCCATCGGCCGCAACGACTGGGTCGACCCGGAGCTCGGGCGGATCTCGTTCGGCCGCTACGCCGAGCTCTGGCTGGCCCAGCGCACCGACATCCGGGCCCGCACCAAGGAGTACTACGGCTGGCTCATCACCAACCGCCTCAACACCGCCTTCGGACAGCGGGAACTGGCGAAGATCACACCGGTCCAGGTGCGAGCCTGGTACGCCGACCTCGCCGGCCAGACGCCTGGCGTCGCCCGCTCCGCCTACCGGCTCCTCAAGGCCATCTTCAACACCGCCATCTCCGACGACCTCATCTTGAAGAACCCGTGCCGGGTCAAGGGCGGCGGCACCGACCGAGTGACCGAGCGCCGCATCCCCGACGTCAACCAGGTGACCGCCCTCACCCAGTCGATGCCCGAGCAGTACCGGGCCGCCGTCATCGTGGCCGCCTGGGGGACGCTCCGGCGAGGCGAGGTGCTCGGGCTCGAGCGCCGGGACGTCGACCTCGTTACCGGTGCCGTCCGGGTCGAGCGGACACTGCACGAGTTCCACGACGGCTCGCTCGACCTCGGCCCGACCAAGAACGGCGACCCCCGCAAGGTCTTCATGCCGAGCTCGGTCATGCCGGCGCTGGAAGACCACCTGCGGCGCTTCGTCGGCCCCGAGAGCGACGCTCCCCTCTTCACCGGTACCACGGGCGAGCGCCTGCGCCCGAGCAATTTCTGGGTCATCTGGGAGACCGCTCGCCGGCGGGCGGGACTCACCTGGGTGCGCTTCCACGATCTGCGCCACTTCGCCGCCACCATGTTCGCCACGACCGGGGCGAGCACCAAGGAGCTGATGAGCCGCGGCGGGTGGAAGTCGGTCGCCATGGTGGTGCGCTACGAGCACGCATCCGACGAGCGCGACGCTCTGCTCGCGCAAGAACTCAACCGCTACGCCGAGTGCGCGAACGTGCTCCCACTCGACAAGACACTGCAACCAGATCGCGCACGCAGCGCGCACGACGGGGGTGGGGCTGAAGATGAGGTCGCCCTTACACCACCGCTGACCAGCGAAAACGACACAGACAGCTCCGGGGGAGAGACTCGAACTCTCAACCTAGCGGTTAACAGCCGCTTGCTCTGCCATTGAGCTACCCCGGAAAGGGTTGAGAAAACAGCCCCCGAACGATATCAGCGGCACGCACCGCCACCGTCGAGGGCACATCCGGTTGTCGGTCGGCTCAGGACTCTTCGAGATAGTCCCTCAGCAGATGTGCCGCGTCCGGCCGGCGCAGCTTGGCCAGGGTCTTGGATTCGATCTGACGCACCCGCTCCCGGGTCACCCCGAACTCCTTGCCCACCTCTTCGAGCGTGCGGATCTTGCCGTCGTCGAGGCCGAAGCGGAGTCGCACCACGTCCTGCTCGCGTTCGGACAGGTGGCCGAGAGCCTCGCGGACCGCCGCGTCCAGGAGGGAGCGCGTCGCCGCGTCGTCGGGGACCACCGCTCCCCTGTCTTCAATCAGGTCGGACAGGTTGAAGTCGTCCTCGTCACCCACCGGCTGTTCGAGCGAGACCGTGTCCTGGTTGATGCGCAGGATCTCGCGAACGCGCTCCATCGGGAGCTCCACGCGCCGCGCCACCTCGTCGATCGTCGGCTCGCGGCCGAGCTCCTGGAGCAGCGCGCGCTGGGCCCACACCACCTTGTTGATCGTCTCGACCATGTGCACCGGGATGCNNGTGATGGCCTGGCGGATCCACCACGTCGCGTAGGTGGAGAACTTGAAGCCCTTCGTGTGGTCGAACTTGTCGACCGCCCGCATCAGCCCGAGGTTGCCCTCCTGGATCAGGTCGAGGAAGGCCAGCCCGCGGTTGCGGTAGCGCTTGGCGATCGAGACCACCAGGCGCAGGTTCGCCTCAATGAGCTCGTCCTTCGCCTGCAGTCCCCTGCGCATGAGGCGCTTGTTGCGGGACAACCCACCGGCGTCGAGTAGGTCCTCCTCGGGCTTCTCCCCCACCACGGCCAGCTCGTGGGCCGCCAGCCTGGCCGCCGCCGCGTTGCCCTCCTCGATGGTCTTGGCGATCTCCACCTCGAGCTCGGCGTTCAGCAGCGGGACCCGGCCGATCTCCTTGAGATACGTGTGGACGGGGTCCTCGGCACTGCCGCTCGACTCGGCCGAGACCGCCCGCCGGGTGGCGGTCGGCTCGCGACGGGACGGTGCGGCGCCGTCCGAGCGCTGCGCCGCGCGGGCCGCCTTGCGCGGCGCAGTGAACTCCGAGTTCAGCTCCTCGACGTCCTCCTCGACGAGCACGACGCCCTCGGCGGTGACACGGTGGATGAGGGTGGTCAGCACTTCTGGCGTGAGCTCCACGGCGTGCAGCGCGTCGATCAGCTCGTCCTGCGTGAGCTGTCCCTTCTCGCGCCCGGCCGCCAGCGCGGCATCGAAGTCGACCTGCGAGACACCGTCGGGGAGCGCGACGTGCGCGACGGACGCCAGTCCGCCGTTGACCGCGGACCCGTTGGTCGCGGACCCGTTCGTCGGAGCCGGTACCGCGGTCGCGTCGAGACCCTCGTCGTCAATGGCGACTGCAGAATCCTCGCTCACCCTCCACCTGCCAAATCCATCACTCCTCTGGATCCCTCTCGACCAACCACGCTACCAACCGGTCGGCGGCATCGCGCCCGGAGCCCGATTCCCCGAGTTCGTCCAGCCAGCGCCGCACCTGCACCGTCTCGGCCGCCGAGGCCTGCCACGAGTCGGCCTCCGCCCGTGACTCGATCTCGATGTCGGCGAGGGCGCGGCGGGCCGCGGCGCGCAGGAGCACGGTGACCACGGAGTCGACCGGGTCCCCCAATTGAGGGTCACCCGACATGGGCTCCTCGACTATGACGCGTCGCAACAGGCTCGCCACCTCCGGTGACGCGGTCTCCACCGCCTCGTGCACACTGTCGTTCTCCAGCAGCGCCACGAACGCCTGCCGTTGCAGGCGGTCGACGAAGAGGACCGCGTGCACCCGATCCGCTACATCTTCGGGTCGATGGACCGCCAACTTGAGTGCCTCGAGCCCCGGTCCTGGTCGGAGCGCCGCAGCCAGGGCGGCGCCGCGCCCGTCGTCCTCGGGCGCGTACCGGTCCCCGTCGTCCTCGGGGTACTCCATCGGCGGGGGCTCGTCGCCGCGGCGGGCCCGGCCGCGGCGGGCCGGGGTCTCGGTGGGCGGGTGGGCCCGCAGGTGGT
>PMPX01000153.1 GCA_003169235.1 Acidimicrobiaceae bacterium
CGGCGGACCTCGCGCACGAGGTCGCCGAGCCGTTCGAGGTTCTCGGCCGTGGCGGCCAGCCGGCGCTCGGCCCGCTCGCGCCGCCGCCGGTGCTTGAGCACCCCGGCGGCCTCCTCGATGATCGCCCGCCGGTCCTCGGGGCGTGCGTTGAGCACGGTGTCGAGCTGGCCCTGGCCGATGATCATGTGCTGCTGGCGGCCCACGCCGGAATCGCTGAGCAGCTCCTGGATGTCGAGCAACCGGCACGGCGCACCGTTGATGGCGTACTCGCTGTCACCCGAGCGGAACAGCGTCCGGGTGATGGTCACCTCGGACAGGTCGATCGGCAGCTTGCCCGACGAGTTGTCGATGGTGAGGGAGACCTCGGCCCGGCCCAGTTGGGGCCGCGAGGAGGTCCCCGCGAAGATGACGTCCTCCATCTTGGCCGAACGGAGGGAGCGGGGGCCCTGGGCGCCGAGCACCCAGGTCACGGCGTCCACGACGTTGGACTTGCCGCTCCCGTTGGGGCCCACGACCACCGTGATCCCCGGCTCGAACTCCAGCACGGTGGGGTCGGCAAAGGACTTGAAGCCCTTCATGCTGAGCGACTTGAGGAACATTCAGGGCGACCCTACAGGGTGCCTACGGCGTGCGTGGAGCCTAAACCTGGCAGTGATCGCAGAAGAAGGTCGAGCGCCCGCCGGCCTTCACCCGGACGATGGTGTTGCGGCAGCGCCGGCACGGCTGGCCCTCGCGGTCGTAGACCTGGTGTGAGCCCTGGAAGTCCCCGAGCTCCCCGAAGAGGTCGCGGTACTGCTCGTCGGCCAGCGAGGAGCCCCGGTGCTTGATCGCGTCGGCCAGCGTCTCCACGATGGCCCGGTAGAGCCTCCGCACCTCGGTGGCGGACAGGGAGTCCGCCGGCCGGTCGTAGCGGAGGCCGGCCTGGTAGAGCATCTCGTCGGAGTAGAGGTTGCCGATGCCCGCCGTGAAGCTCTGGTCCATCAGGAGCGCCTTGACCCCGCCGTGGTGTTGGTGCAACAGCGCCCCGAAGCGGTCCCAGCTCATGAGGTCCTCAATGGGGTCGAAACCGAGGTGCGCCAGCTCGGGGATCGCCTTGCGGATGGCTCCGCCGTCGCCGCCCGCCGTCCCCGAGACCGGGCTCAGCGGCGTCCCGTCGGCCTTGAGCGGGGGGGTCGAGACGAACAGCTCGCCGAACGTCCGGGGGTCGACGTAGCGCAGCTCGCCCCCCTGGGTGAAGGTGATGACGACGTGCGTGTGCTTGGGCTTGGGGTCCTTCGCCGACTTCACCCGCAGCAGCTGGCCGCTCATTCCCAGGTGGACGACCAGGGTGTCGCCGCTGTCGAGGGTGAGCAGGAGGTACTTGCCCAACCGCCCGACCGACTTGATCGTCCGGCCCTCGAGCAGGGCCCGGAAGTGCTTCGCCGAGGGGTGCCGGCGCACCGAGCGGCCGTTGGCCACCGACACGGTCTTGATCTTGCGCCCGATCACCTCGCGGGCCAGGTCCTGGCGCAGTGTCTCGACCTCGGGCAACTCAGGCACCGGTCAGCTCCTCCCAGGCCGCCAGGGCCGCCGCCTGCTCCGCGTCCTTCTTGGAACGCCCCTGCCCGCTGCCGCGGACGGTCCCGCCGAGGAGCACCTCCGCCATGTAGGTCCGGTCGTGGTCCGGGCCGGACCCCACCACGACGTAACGCGGTGTCCCCTCCCCGTCACGCACCGCCTTCTCCTGCAGCCGGCTCTTGTGGTCGAAGTCGTCGGGCTCCTCGCCCGCCCGCTCAATGGCCTCCCCCAGCTCACGGAGCACCAGCTCACGCGAGGCCTCCCAGCCGGCGTCGAGGTACACGGCCCCGAGGATGGCCTCGAACGCGTCGGCCAGGATGGAGGCCTTGGCGCGGCCGCCCGAGCCCTGCTCGCCCCGACCGAGGAGCAGCACGTCCCCCACGCCCAACCGCCCGGCCACCTGGGCCAGGACACGGGCGTTGACCACGGCGGAGCGGACCTTGGCCAGCTTGCCCTCCGCGAAGTCGGGGAAGCGCTCGTAGGTGTGGCCGGCCACGACGAGGCCCAGCACGGCGTCGCCGAGGAACTCGAGGCGCTCGTTGGACGGCGCGCCGCCCTCCTGCTCCCCGCACCAGCTGCGGTGCGCGAGGGCGTGCTGAAGGAGGCTCAGGTCGCCGAAGGTATGGCCAAGTCGCTCGGCCAGTGCGGCCGCCCCCTCAGCACCGGCGTCAACTCGCCTCGAGCTTGGCGTAGACGTAGTCAACAGCGTCCCGGACCGTGCGCAGGTCCTCCAGATCCTCGTCGTCGATGCGGAACCCGACGGTCCGCTCCCCCAGCTCCTCCTCCAGGGCTTCGACCAGCTCGATCAGGGCCAGGGAGTCGGCATCGAGGTCCTCTGCGAAGGAGGCCCCCTCGGTGATCGACGACGGGTCCGTCTCCAAGATGTCGGCCAGCTGGTCCCGGATCAGCTCGAAGACCCCGTTGCGGTCGAGGGGGCCTTGGTTGGTGTGGGTTTCGGCTGGCACGGCGACCAGTGTACGCGTGACGGGGGTCTGACCGCCCGTTTATAGGGCCTGAACTGGTTTTTTCAGTCGCTTTGGGCCGGGCGCACGGCGGCCGCGACATGGTCCGCCAGGCCCCGCGTCGCACATTCGTGCGCCACGAGCACGGCGTTCATCATGGCCGTTGCGTTGGACGAGCCGTGACTGATGACGCAGACGCCGTCGGTCCCGAGCAGCATGGCCCCGCCGGTGTTCTCGGGCTCGAATTCCGCCGCCAGCGGGAGCAGGTGCGGCAACAGCACTTGAGCCGCGTCCCTGGTCGCGTCGTCGGTGCCGAAGATGGCGAGCATGGTGTCGAAGAGGAACCGCAGCGAGCCCTCGAGGGACTTGAGCGTGACGTTGCCGGTGAACCCGTCGGTGACGATGACGTCGGTGGGCGACGGCAACAGGTCGCGACCCTCGAGGTTCCCCACGAACTCGAAGCCGTGCCCGGCCGCCTCCACCAGCAGCCCGTGGGTCTCCTTGACGAGGGGCGTGCCCTTCGTGGGCTCCTCGCCGATCGACAGCAGCCCCACGGTCGGCGAGGCGGTGTCGAAGCGGGCCGACACGTACGCGGCGGCCATCTGGGCGAACTGCACCAGCATGGCGGCCGTGCACTCGGCATTGGCGCCGGCGTCGACCAGCACCGCCGGCGTCCGCCCCAGGCGCGGCAGGGGCGTGGCGATGCAGGGCCGCACGACCCCGGGCAGGCGGCCCATGCGCAGGAGGGCGGCGGCCATCGTGGCCCCCGTGTTGCCCGCCGAGACCATGGCGCACGCCTTGCCGTCGCGCACCAGCTCGGCGGCCCGCACCAGGGAGGAGTCCTTCTTGCGGCGCACGCCGCCGGCGGGGTCCTCGTCCATGCCGATGACCTCGGTGCAGGCCACGAGCTCGAGACCCTGCGTGTCGCCGACCTGGTCGGGCGGCCCCACCAGCACGATCCCGATGCCGTGCTGGTCCGCGGCGCGCCGGGCGCCCTCGACGATCTCGCCCGGTGCCTTGTCACCGCCCATGGCGTCGACGGCGACGGGGAGGGTGGCCAGCGTCTCGGGGGTCGGACGCTCGCCCCGGCGGCTCAAGTCAGTCGACCTCGACTGCTTGGCGCCCCTTGTACCAGCCGCAACTCGGGCAGACGACGTGCGGCGTCTTGGACGCCTGGCAGTGCGGGCACACGCTGCGGGCGGGCCGGCCGAGCCGCCACGCCGCCGCCTGGTGGCTGCGGCCCTTGGCCTTGGACTTCTTCTTCTTCGGGACAGCCATGGAGGGTCTCCAACGATCGGTTCGGGGCGCTCTCAGACAGCGCCGGGTCCCAGCGGGGGCCGGCTACCGGAGCACGTCGAGGTTAGCCCACCGGGGGTCACGGGGGGCAACGCAGCCACAGGCGCCCTCGTTGAGGTTCGCCCCGCACTGCGGGCACAGGCCGGCACAGTCCGGCCGGCACAGGGGCGCCATCGGCAGCTCGAGCACGATGGCGTCACGCACCAGGGGGCCGAGGTCGATGTCGTCGTCGTCGATCGGGTAGATCTCCTCGTCGGACGGGCCGGCCAGCGGGGCGTCGGCGTAGCGCTCGTGGACGCGGATGCGCAGCTCGCCCGACACCGGCTCCGCACAGCGGCGGCAGATCCCGACCCAGGGGGCGCTGACCGTCCCGTCGACGTCGATCCCGCCCGCGAAGGGGACGAGCATGACATCGGCCTCGGCCTCGGCCCCGGCGGGCACCACGCTGCGGCCGGGGTCGATGCCGGCCTCGTCGAGCGGCCCGGCCTGGGCGACCTCGCCCCGGCGCACCTCGTGGGCGACCCGCCCGGGCGAGCGCCGCAGCCGCGCCACGTGGACCACGAAGGGATCCGCGCCCATCAGGAGGTGCCCACTACCGCTGGTCCTGGTCGAAGAAGCCGTCCTCCTCCGTCCCGGATCCCTCGTCCTCTGTCGCGGCCTCGACCAGCGGGGCGGCCAGTCGGGCCCGGCCGGCCTGCACCGTCCGGGTCAGTCGGTCCAGCACGATCTCCATGCCCGCCAGCTTGGTGTCGACGAAGTCCTCGGCCTGGTGGCGCAGCGCCCGCGCCTCCTCGTTGGCGTCGTCGAGGATGCGCTGGGCCACCGAGTTGGCCTGGCGCACGATCTCGGTGCGCTGCACCATGTGCTCGGCCTGCGCCCGGACCTCGTCCATCAGGGCCTCCGCGTCGCGGCTCCGCTCGGCCATGAACTCCTCGCGCTCCCGCAGCAGCCAACGCGCCTGGCGGAGCTCGTCGGGGAGGCACTCGAGCGCCGACTGCACGAGTGACGTGACCTCCTCGCGCGACACCATCACCGAGGACGACAACGGCATCGACTTGGCGGTCGCCATGAGGTCCAGCAGCTGGTTGAGGATCGACTCGATCCCCACCTCGTCGACCGGCTGCTCCTCTTCGACATCGAGGAACTGGTCGCTCACTCGTCATCACCCCCCTGCTCGTACTTGGCCACCAGGTGCTTGGCCACCACCGGTGGCACGAACGCCGACACGTCGCCCCCGAAGCGCGCCACCTCGCGGACGAGCTTGGACGCCACGAAGGAGTACTTCGAGCTGGTCGGGATGAAGATGGTCTCGACGCCCGAGAGGTGGTTGTTCATCTGGGCCATCTGCATCTCCGTCTCGAAGTCCGACACGGCGCGCAGCCCCCGCACGATCGCCGACGCGCCCACGTCGCGGGCCACGTTGACCAGCAACGTCGACACCGAGACGATCCGCACCGACGGCAGGTGCGCCACGACCTCCTCGAGCATGGCCTCGCGCTCCTCGAGATCGAAGAGCGGCGCGCTCTTCTGCGGGTTGCGCAGTGCAGCGACGACGACCTCGTCGAAGAGGCGGCTGGCGCGCTCGACGATCTCGAGGTGCCCGTTGTGAAAGGGGTCGAACGACCCTGGGAAGAGGCCGACCTTCACGAGCCGGCACCGCTGCGATGAGCCACGGTGACGAGCGTACCGCCGTACCGACGTTCCCTCGCGACCACCCAGCCTCCGGCGAGCACCACCGGTGACGACGACTCCATGACGACGGCGTCGGCCCGGAGCGCGCCGAGGAGCTCCGGCCAGTCCTCGAACGTGTACGGAGGGTCGCAGAGCGCGAGGTCGAACGACCCGGCGCCCCCGCCCCGGAGCCAGCCCGGCAGTGACGCCCGAACCAGGGTGGCAGGCTCGTCGCCCAGGCCCACCGCGTCGAGGTTCTGGCGCACCGCCGCCAGCGCGTCGGGGTCGAGGTCCACGAAGGTGGCCGATGCCGCCCCCCGGGACAGGGCCTCCACGCCGAGGGCGCCACTGCCACAGAAGAGGTCGACCACCCGGAGGCCCTCCACGCCGCCTTGCGAGCCGAGGATGTCGAAGATCGATTCACGCACCCGGTCCGACGTGGGCCGCACCGACGGCGGGAGCCTGGCGGCCAGCCGTCGCCCGCGGCTCCGGCCTCCGATGACCCGCATCCGCACCACCCTAGGTTCGGCGAGGCGGCTGCCGGCTCAGCTCTTGAAGAGGTACTCGCCCTCGTCCTCGCTGAGCAGCAGGCGGACCTCGTCGGCCAGGTCGGGGTGCGCCCCGAGTTGGGGATCCCCGTCGACGACCGCCTCGGCGACCCGGCGCGCCTCGGCCAGGAGCACCACGTCGTCCGGGTCGCTCAACGAGGCCAGGCGCAGGTCGCTCTGCCCCTTCTGCCGGGCTCCCAACAGCGTGCCCTCGCCCCGGAGCCGCAGATCCGCCTCCGCCAGCGCGAAGCCGTCGGACGACGCCGCCACCGCGGCCAACCGCTCGTTGCCCTCCTCGCCCCCGAGCAGGTAGCACCAGCTCGCGGTGGAGCCGCGCCCGACGCGCCCGCGCAGCTGGTGCAGCTGGGCGATGCCGAAGCGGTCCGCGCTCTCGACCACCATCACGGTCGCTTCCGGGACGTCGACCCCGACCTCGATCACCGTCGTGGCCACCAGCACCTGCAGATCGCCCGAGCGGAAGCGGTCCATGACCTCCTCGCGCGCCGCCGGCGCCATCTGCCCGTGCATGAGCCCGACCCGGAGGCCGGCCAGCTCCGTCGCCGCCAGACGCTCGAACTCCTCGGTCGCCGACTTGGCCTCCACCCGCACCGAGTCGGAGACGAGGGGGCACACGACGAAGGCGCGGTGGCCGGCCTCCACCTCCTCCCGGACGCGCTGCCAGGCCTCCCCCTGCCCGGCGTGGTCCTCACCGGGCAGCCACACCGTGGTCACCGCGATCCGGCCCGGAGGCAACTCGTCGAGCGTCATCAGGTCGAGGTCGCCGAAGATCACCATGGCCGCCGTGCGGGGTATCGGGGTGGCCGTCATCACCAGCAGGTCGGGGTCGCCGTCGGTGCCCTTGGACCGCAGCGTCGCCCGCTGCTCCACACCGAAGCGGTGCTGCTCGTCGATCACGACGGCACCCAAGGACGCGAACACCACCTCCTCGGTGAGCAGCGCGTGGGTCCCCACCACCAGGCCCACGTCACCCGACGCCAGCCCGGAGAGGACCGCGGTGCGCGCCTTGCCCTTGACCCGGCTGGTCAGCAACTCCACCCGCACCTCGCCACCGGCCATGCCGCCGGGGCCCTCCAGGTCGCCCAGCAGCGCGCGCACGGCCGAGAAGTGCTGCTCCGCCAGCACCTCCGTCGGCACCATGAGCGCGCCCTGGTGGCCGCTCTGCACCGCACCCAACAGCGCGGCCAGCGCGACGACGGTCTTGCCGGACCCGACGTCGCCCTGGAGGAGGCGGTGCATGGGGAACGGTCCGGCCATGTCGGCCACGATGACCGCCAAGGCCTGGCGTTGCGCCCTGGTCAGGTCGTAGGGCAGCCGGGCCACGAAGCGCGCCACCAGCGTGTCGGTCACGGCGCCGGTGATCTCACGCGGCGACACGTCGTGGTGCAGCGCGCGGGCGTTGACCTCGAAGGCGCGACGCCGAAGCACCAGGGCCAGCTGCAAGCGGAAGAGCTCGTCGAAGACCAGGCGGCGCCGGGCCGGCGCGACGACGTCGAGGGACTCGGGGAGGTGGATGGCGCCGAAGGCCTCGGTCCGGCCCCACAGGTCGAGCGACGACCGCCATTCGCCGGGCAACGGGTCCACGAACTCCCCCGCCCGGCGGAGCGCCTCCTCGACGCACGCCCCGATCTCCCAGGACGTGAGCCCGGCCTTCGCCGAGGCCGGGTACACCGGGAGGATGCGCAAGGTGCGCCGGCCCGGGGTCACGCCGGCCACGACGTCGACCACCGGGTTGACCATCTGGCGCGTCCCCCGATACTCGCCGACCTTCCCGAAGAAGATCGCCTCGGTGCCCGCCTCGAGCTGCTTGGCCCGCCAGGGCTGGTTGAAGAAGACGACGGCCAGCCGACCGGTGTAGTCCCGCACCACGACGTCGACGACGGCCCGGCCGTTGCGCGCCCGCCGGGTCCGCGCCGACTGCACCGACGCCAGCACCGCGGCCTCGTCGCCCACCTGGAGCCCCGAGACGTCGGCCTGGCGCGTGCGGTCGATGTAGCGGCGGGGGTAGGTGGTGACCAGGTCGAGGACCGACTCGACGCCGAACTCCGCCAGGCGGGTCGCCTTGCGCTCCGACACCGACTCGAGCACCGACACAGGCCGCATGCTCAGGTCGCGGAGTGTGCGGCCGCTACTCAATCCCCAGCAGGTACGGGTAGAGGGGCTGGCCGCCCTGGTGCACCTCGAGCGCGACGTCGGGGTGCTCCTCGGAGAGCCACTCCTCTATCCGCCTCGTGTCGGCCACGCGTGCGCCCTCGCCCTCAATGAGCGTGACCAGCTCGTGGGTCGGTTCGAGCAGGCGGCTCAGCAGCAGCCGGGTGCACACCACCGGGTTGTCGGCGATGGCGACGACGCCGTCGCGCGAGATCCCGATGAAGTCACCCTCGTGGACCTCGCCGGCATCGGTGAGCGAGTCCCGCACCGCCCGGGTGACCTCGGCCGGCACGACCCGGGCCGCCGACTCGGTCATGGAGGCCACGTTCGCATCGGCTCCGGCCTCCGGGTCGTAGGCGAGGAGGGCGGCGAACCCCTCGACGATGGAGCCGGTCGCGACCACCCGCACGGTCTTGGAGCACAGGGCGTCGACCTGTTCGGCCACCGGACGGATGTTCTTGTTGTTGGGCAGGATCACCACCTCGTCGGAGGGGACGGCGTCGACGGCCTTGACCAGGTCGGCGGTGGCGGGGTTCATCGTCTGGCCGCCGACGACCTGGTGGTGGACGCCGAGCGAGCGGAAGATGCGGCCGATCCCGTCGCCCGAGACCACGGCGACGACCCCCGTGGTCGGCACCGGGCCCACGCCCTCGATGCTGGGCCCCGCTCCGGGCGAGCCGGCCGCCTCGCGGACCCAGCGCTCCTCCTCGACCTGCTCGTCCAGGTCCGTGACCCGGATGCGCTCGGGTTTCCCCGCCAGCACGCCGGCCTCCACGGCGGCGCCGATGTCGTTGGTGTGGATGTGGCAGTTCCACAGTCCGTCGCCACCGACCACCACGATGGAGTCGCCGATGCCGGCCCACACGTCCTTGAAGGCCTCAATGGAGTCGTCGGGTGCGGACAGCAGGTACATCACCTCGTAGCGGAGGTCACCGACCGCGTGCGCCCCGTCCCCGGCGCCTTCGCCGGCTCCACTCTCGGCGCTCGCGCCCCCGTTCAGAGCCGACAGGTCCGGGGCCGGGGCGCCCGAGGGCTCGGGCAGCGGGCGGCCGTCGAGCACGAGCAGGAAGGCGTCGAGCAGGAGCACGAACCCCGCACCGCCGGCGTCCACGACGCCCGCCCGGGCCAGCACGGGCAGCATCTCGGGCGTCCGGGCCAGGGCGTCGGCCGCCTCGACCCGGGCGCTCTCGACCACGCCCAGGAGGCCCGCGTCGTCCGGCGCGGCCGCCGCACCCGTCGCCGCGGCCGCCGCGACCGTGAGGATCGTCCCCTCGACCGGGCGCACCACGGCGCGTCGGGCCAGGTCGGATGCGTGGGCCATGGCCTCGACCAGCAGGTGGGGCGCCACGCCGGCGTCCCCCGCCGCCGCCATGCGCTCGCCCATGCCCCGCAGGAGCTGGGAGAGGATGACGCCGGAGTTCCCCCGCGCCCCCATCAGGGACCCGTGCCCGATCGCCTTGCAGACCGCGGCCAGCCCGGCTCCGGCCTCGACGCCTTGGAGCTCGCTGACCACGGCTTCCAGGGTCAGCGCCATGTTCGTGCCGGTGTCCCCGTCGGGGACGGGGTAGACGTTCAGGCGGTTGATGTCGGTCTGATGGAGGCGGAGGGCATCCCGGTAGCCCCCCATCACGGCACGCAGGTCGTCGGCGCCCAGGGTCGCCGGGGAGGTCATGGCAGGGGATGCTAACCTTTGAGCCGTTCGTGAAGGCCTGCGTGGTCCGTCGACCGCGGCCTCCCCTCAGGAAGGTTCACCCCATGGCAGCTGTGTGCGATATCTGCGGCAAGAAGCCCTCGTTCGGCATGAACGTGAGCCACTCCCACCGTCGCACCAAGCGGCGGTGGAACCCCAACGTGCAGCGGGTCCGGGCGCTGGTCGACGGCGCACCGAAGCGCCTGCACGTGTGCACCTCGTGCATCAGGGCCGGCAAGGTGACCAAGCCGCTGCGCCGGACGCACGAGACCAGCCCCACCGGCTGACTGCGTCGCCGACCTCGGCCGGCCGGGCTAACCCACCCGGTGCTGCCACCCGAGGCGGGCCAGCTCCACCCCGCCGAGCAGCCGCACCGTCGGATCGGCGACCAGTGACCCCAGCCTGAAGGGCCGGCGGAGCCCTGCCGCCACGAACTCGTCGCACAAGTGGTCCGACACTTCGTCGTCGCCCACGAGCACGAGCTCGTAGTCCTCGCCGCCCCCGAGCGCGTCCTCGAGTGTCGCCCCCTCGGCGACGGGCACCGACTCGAGCCGGAACCCGACCCCGGAGGCATCGGCCAGCCGGTGCAGGTCGAGCGCCAGCCCGTCGGAGACGTCGATCATGGCCCGGACCCCGCTCCGCCGCGCCAGCGCGCCCTCACGCAGCCGGGCCACGGGCCGCGTGTACTCGGTGCCCGGGCCGGTGCCCGCCCGCAGTGCGCGGAGCCCGGCGGCCGATCCGCCGCAGGGCCCGGTCACGAGCACCACGTCGTCGGGCTGTCCGCCCGAGCGCGGCACGGCGGGTGGCCCGATGCTCTCGACGGTGCCCAACACCGTGACGGAGACCATCAGGGTCCCCGACTCGGACACGTCGCCCCCGACCACCGGGCAGCCGGTCGCCGCCGCCGCCTCGGACACGCCTGCCATCACTCCGAGGGCCACGTCCCCCTCACCGGTGCCACCGGGCACGCATAGCGCCACGAGGGCCCCGACCGGGGCCGCGCCCATCGCGGCCAGGTCGCTCAGGGCGCCCATGAGGGCCTTCCATCCCACGTCACCCGGGCTGCAGAGCGAGAGGTCGACGTGCACACCCTCGACGACGCTGTCGACCGAGGCCACCAGGGGGCCACCGCCGTGGAGCTCCAGCAGGGCGGCGTCGTCGCGCATCCCGAACGCCTCGATTCCGATTCCCACCATGCCTCGGATACGCTCTAAGACCTCGTCTTCACCGGCGAGAGGTGCCAAGTGCCGAGGTTTGGGGGATCCCACGTCACATGCCTAGCATTGGACCCCACCGAAACCGGCCCGACGAAGGAGCAGATCCCCCCGATATGGCGCCCACCAAGAACACGAAACTCCTCGCCTGGGTCGAGGAGGTCGCGGCGTTGACCACCCCCGACACGATCGAGTGGTGTGACGGCTCCGCCGACGAGTACGACCGGCTCTGTCAGGCGCTGGTCGACGCCGGCACCTTCACCAAGCTGTCGGACGCCAAGCGGCCGAACAGCTATTGGGCGCACTCGGACCCGGGCGACGTGGCCCGGGTCGAGGACCGCACCTTCATCTGCTCGGCCGAGGAGATCGACGCCGGACCCACCAACAACTGGTGTGACCCGGCCGAGATGCGCCAGCGGCTCGACGGCCTCTTCAAGGGCGCCATGAAGGGCCGCACCATGTACGTGGTCCCCTTCTCCATGGGCCCGCTCGGCTCGGACATCGCCCACATCGGTGTGCAGCTGACGGACTCCGCCTATGTGGCCGCCTCCATGCGGATCATGACCCGCATGGGCACCGGCGCGCTGGAGGTCCTCGGCGAGGACGGAGCCTTCGTGCCCTGCCTGCACTCGGTGGGCGCCCCCCTCGAGCCCGGCCAGGCCGACGTCTCATGGCCCTGCAACGCGGACAACAAGTACATCGTCCATTTCCCCGAGACCCGCGAGATCGTGTCGTTCGGCTCGGGCTACGGCGGCAACGCGTTGCTGGGCAAGAAGTGCTTCGCGCTCCGCATCGCCTCGGTCATGGCCCGCGACGCCGGCTGGATGGCCGAGCACATGCTGATCCTGAAGCTCACCTCACCCGAGGGCGAGACCCGCTACGTCACCGGGGCCTTCCCTTCCGCCTGCGGCAAGACCAACCTCGCCATGGTCATCCCGACGATCGAGGGCTGGAAGGTCGAGACGATCGGCGACGACATCTGCTGGATGAAGTTCGGCGCCGACGGCCGCCTCTACGCCATCAACCCCGAGGCCGGCTTCTTCGGCGTGGCACCGGGCACCAACACCCACACCAACCCGAACGCCATCCTCATGCTCGACGGGAACTGCATCTTCACCAACACCGCCCTGACCGACGACGGCGACATCTGGTGGGAGGGCATGACGGAGGAGCCGCCGGCCCACATGACCGACTGGAAGGGGGAGGAGTGGACGCCCGAGAAGGGCACGACGGCGGCCCACCCGAACGCCCGCTTCACCACGCCGGCCGCGCAGGACCCGGCCATCGCCCCCGAGTGGGAGGACCCCAAGGGCGTCCCCATCAGCGCCATCCTCTTCGGCGGCCGCCGCGCCTCGGTCGTGCCGCTGGTCTTCCAGTCCCACGACTGGGAGCACGGGGTGTTCCTCGGCTCCATCATGGCGTCCGAGACGACCGCCGCTGCGGCCGGCACCGTGGGCAACCTGCGTCGCGACCCCTTCGCCATGCTGCCGTTCTGCGGCTANNTACAACATGGCCGACTACTTCGCCCACTGGCTCCGCATCGGTGCCGAAGCGCCCGACCGCGACGCCCTGCCGAAGCTCTTCTACGTCAACTGGTTCCGCAAGGACGCCGACGGCAAGTTCCTCTGGCCCGGCTACGGCGAGAACTCGCGGGTGCTCGAGTGGATCTTCCACCGCATCACGGACAAGGCCGACGCAGTCGACACGCCCATCGGCGCCCTGCCCACCGTCGACGCCATCGACACCACCGGCATCGACATCCCGACCGAGGACATGTCCGAGCTGCTGCGCGTCGACGTCGAGGGCTGGAAGGCCGAGGTGCCGCTGATCCGCGAGTACTACGCCCAGTTCGGCGATCGGCTCCCGCAGGCGCTCTCCGACCAGGCCGACACGCTCGAGAAGCGCCTGAGCTAGGCGTCGCCCGGGGCCAGGTCGCTCAGCCCCCGGGTTGGCCCATGTCCCCCAGGTCGCGGATCTCGCGCACGTTCCTGGCCACGCGCGGGGCGTGCGCGGCGCGGCGTCCGGAGACGTAGGAGAGGCCGCCGAGTGCGGCCAGCACGGCCATCGTGGCGTCACCCTGGGGCAGCGTGAACACGATGATCACCGGGATCAGCGAGCCGATCACCCAGACGAGCTGCTGGCGCATCCCGAACCGCGCGAAGGCCCGACCCTGCGCGGACAGCGGGATGTAGCGCTGCGTCATGGCGTCGAAGGAGGGCTGCGCCACCGCGCCGCACAGGCCGACCATGAAGGCCAGCACGACCTGGGCCAGGAGGGTGCCCCAGACGGCGCACCCGGCCGCCGTCACGGCGATGAGCCAGAGGGAGCACAGCAACAACTGCTGCTCCGTCATGTGCTTGCGCAACCGCCCCACCAGGACGAGCCCGATGATGGCGCCCACACCGCTGCTGGCCAGGACGAGGCCGTACCAGTACAGGCCGACGCCCTTCATGCGGCGCAGCCCGAACGCGAGCATGAAGGTCATGAAGCCGGTGAGCCCGCGCACGATGCACATGGCGGTCAACCCGAGCATCACCTCGGGGTTGGCGATGGGCTGCAGGCGCATCAGGTCCTGCTCGCGGGCGTGCGCCTCCCCGGCCTGGCCGTACTCGCGCGCCCGGGTGGCGTCGTCGGTCCACAGCCCCTCGCCGTTCCGCCCCGAGAGGACTGGCAGCCGGGCGCCCGCGATCGCCGCCCCCACGAACACGATGGTGGCCAGGACGAGGACGGCCGGCGAGCCCCCCAGCTTGTAGAGGATCACCGCGGGCACCGAAACGACGAAGCCGGCCAGGGTGCCGAGCAGGGTCAGACGGGCGTTGAGGGGGGCGTAGCCGGCCTGGTCGCCGTGCTCGTCGGGAGCGGTGAGTTCGGCCATCTCGGGGACCAGAGCGCCCTTGGTCACCAGGTAGAGCTTCTGGCACACCAGCACCAGGAAGGCGAGCGGGAAGAGGAGCAGGCTGTGGATGTGGGTGGCCATGAGGGGGCACAGCACCGCCTGTCCGATGGCGGCGGACACCACCATGAGGCGCCGGGCCCCGCGGCTGCGGTCGATGAGCGGGCCGAGCAATGGCGACACGATCGCGAAGGGTGCCAGCGTGAAGAGCAGGTAGAGGAGCACCTTGTGGTCGGCCGCGGTCGGCGAGATGGAGAAGAAGAGCGAGCCCGCCAGCGAGATGGTCACCACGGTGCCGCCGGCGAGCATCGCGCATTGCACCAGCGACAGCCGCCCGATCGGCGTGGTCTGGTCGAACAGGTCCTCTTGGGCCTGTCGGGCCATGACCTTGAACTGCTCGATCTTCGGCGACATCGCCACCACGCCAATGTACGGTGTGCCGTGACCGTCCATGCGTACGTGCTGATCCAAACCGATGTTGGCGAGGCGGCCCAGGTGGCCCACCAGGTCAGCGCCGTCGACGGCGTGGTCGCGGCCGAGGGCGTGACCGGGCCCTACGACGTCATCGCCCGGGCGGAGGCCGGCTCCATGAACGAGCTCGGCCGCATGGTCGTGCGGGACATTCAGCAGATCGAGGGCATCACCCGCACCATCACCTGTCCCGTGGTGAAGATCTGACCTCGGGACGCGCCCATGCACCCCTACGGGCCGCGCCCCGGCTCTAGCTGAGCGCCCCCGACTGGCGCAGCTTCGAGACCACGTCCTCGGCCACGCCCCACTCGACGAGCCCGGACACCGTGTCGGCGCCCGGAGGCGACGGCGGCTTGGAGACGACCGACGGCGTGCGGGAGAACCGCGGTGCCGGCCCCGGCTGTATCGCCCCGTCCACCTCGATGTAGGTCGACCGCGCCACGTTGTGGGGATGCGTGTGCGCCTCCCACGGGGACAGCACCGGAGCGACGCAGGCGTCGGTCCCGTCGAAGACGGCCGTCCACTCGTCGCGCGTCTTCGACCTGAAGACGGCGGCGAAGCGCTCCTTCATGGCCGGCCACTCCTGCCGCGACATCTGCGCCGGCAGCGAGGCGTCGTCGGCCAGCCCCAACCCGTCGAGCAGGGCCGCGTAGAACTGTGACTCAATGGCGCCGACCGCCATCCACTGCCCGTCCGACGTCTCGTAGACCTCGTAGAAGGGGGCGCCGGTGTCGAGCATGTTCGCACCGCGGCGCTCGTTCCACAGGCCGTTCAGACGGAAGGCGTGGATCATGGTCATCAGGGAAGCCGAGCCGTCCACCATCGCGGCGTCCACCACCTGGCCCTCGCCCGAGCGCGCCGCCTCGAGCAACGCCGCCACCATGCCGAAGGCGAGCAGCATGCCGCCGCCACCGAAGTCGCCCACCAGGTTGAGCGGTGGCACGGGAGCCGAGTCGGCCCGCCCCAGCGACCAGAGGGCGCCACCGATCGCGATGTAGTCGATGTCGTGCCCGGCCGTCGGCGCCATGGGCCCGTCCTGGCCCCATCCGGTCATGCGCCCATAGACGAGGCGCCGGTTCCGCGCCAAGCACGCCTCGGGTCCCACCCCCAGCCGCTCGGCCACGCCGGGCCGGAATCCCTCGATCAGCCCGTCTGCCTGCTCGACCAGTCCCAGGACCAGCTCGACGGCGTCGGGGTTCTTGAGATCGACCCCGACCGAAGGACGGGACCGGTTCAGCAGGTCCCAGTAGGGCCCGGCGCCCGCAGCGCGCTGCTCCTCACCACGCTCGACGGCCCCCGGGGCGGCGCGCTCCAACCGCAGGACCTGCGCCCCGGCATCGGCCAGCATCATGCACGTGTAGGGCGCCGGCCCGATGCCCGCCAGCTCAATGATCTTGATCCCGCTCAGTGGTCCACCCCGGTCGGCCATCGCAGGATCGTGACCCGAGCCGCCCTCGACGGTCAAGCCGGCCCACCTGCGCAAAGCTGGGCCCATGCCCATGGCCCGCGCCCCAGGACGAGTCACGATCATCGGCGACCACACCGACTACAACGGCGGCCTGTCGCTGCCCATGGCCATCGACCTGACGACCGAGGTCACTTTCACGCCCGAGCCCGGCAGCTTTCTCGTCGGCATCGACTCGGACCAGTTCCCGGACCAGCCGCTGGAGATCGCTCCGGGAAGCGCCGCCCCGGTTCCCTCCGAGGCCCTCCTGGCGGCCGGACTCCTCCGGGTGGCCGCTCCGGCCTCGGGCGGCACCGTCCGGGTCACGAGCACCCTCCCGGTCGGCGCCGGGCTGTCCTCGAGCGCGGCCTTCTCGGTCGCCCTCCTCCTCGCCCTGGGACACGACCCCGACCCGGTCGCGCTCGCCTACGACTGCCAGGAGGCGGAGCGCAGCGCCGGGGTGCATGTGGGCCTGCTCGATCCGCTGGCCATCGCCGCCGCCCGATCGGGCCACGCGCTCCACATCGACTTCGCCACGCTCGAGACCCGGCACGTGCCCATCCCCGACGATGCCGCCTTCGTGATCGTGCACAGCGAGACCCCGCGGCTCTTGACCACGACGCCCTACGCCACGAGGCGCGCCGAGTGCGATCGGGCGGCCCACGTCCTGGGTCGGCCACTCGGCGCCTGCGAGCTCGGCGACCTCAGCCAGCTCGCCGACCCCGTCCTGCGCCGCCGGGCCCGCCACGTGATCACCGAGTGCGCCCGGGTGAGGGACGCCGAGCAGTTCCTCGCCCGGGGCAACATGACGGGCCTCGGCGCGGTGATGACCGAGGGGCATCGCAGCCTGGCCGCCGACTACAGGGTCTCCGTCCCCGCGGTGGACGAGCTGGTGGACCACCTCATCGCCCAACCCGGTGTCCTCGGGGCCCGCATGACCGGCGGCGGCTTCGGCGGCTGCGTGATCGCGCTGTGCCGGCCGGACTCGCCCGCCCTCGACCCGGCGGCGCATGCGCCACGGCGCGCCTGGCGGGTCAGTCCGACTGACGGCGCAGCGCTTCTTGCGACGTAGAGACGAGCGCGTCCAGCACCCCGAGCGCCCGGCCGCTGTCGATCGACTCGGCGGCGACGCCCAGACCACTCTCGAGGTCGTCGACCCGGCCGGCCACGACGAGCGCGGCTGCCGCATTGAGGATGCCGATGTCACGCCGGGCGCCCTGCTCGCCCCCGAGCACCGTGCGGATGATCCGCGCGTTGAAGGCCGCGTCACCGCCCCTCAGGTCGTCCATCGTGGCCGGGGCGAACCCCAACGCGGCCGGATCGATCCGCCAGTCGCGCACCTCGAATTCCCCCGCCCCGTCGCCACGTATCTCGAGCACGCTCGACGGCGCCGTGACGCTGAGCTCGTCGAGGCCGTCGTCGGCGTGCACGATCATGGCGTGTCGGCTGCCCGTCGCCCCGAGGACGCCCGCCATGATCGGCGCCATCGCCGCATCGCTCACGCCGACCAGCTGGTGCCGCGTCCGCGCCGGGTTGGTGAGCGGTCCCAGGAAGTTGAAGACGGTGGGCACGCCAAGCTCCTTGCGCACCGGCCCGACGAAGCGCATGGCGGGATGGAAGCGCTGGGCGAAGCAGAAGCCCATGCCCGCGTCGCTCACGCAGCGGGCGACACCCTCGGGCCCGATCTCAATGGCCACGCCCAGGGCCTCGAGCACGTCCGCCGTGCCCACCGACGACGAGGCGGCCCGGTTGCCGTGCTTGCACACGGGCACGCCGGAGCCCGCCGTGATGAAGGCCGCCAGCGTCGTCACGTTGATGCTCGCCAGCCGGTCGCCCCCCGTGCCCACGAGGTCGACCACCACGCCACCGCCCGGGTCGAGTGGGCAGGGCACGGCGGCCGCGACCATGGCCCGGGCCAGCCCGGTCACCTCGTCGGCGGTCTCCCCCTTGGCGTGCAGCAGGACGAGGAAGGCGCCGACCTGCACCGGCGTGGCGTCACCCGCCAGGACCACGCCGAGCGCGTCCTCGGCCTCCGCCGCGGTGAGCGACTCCCGGCGCGACAGCCGGGCCAGGATCTCGGGCCAGCTCAGTCCCACCACAGGTCCCGATCGAGCACGCCCCGGGCGATCAGACCCAGCTGCACCTGCGACGTGCCCTCGACGATGGTGAGCTGCTTGGCGTCGCGGTACCACTGCTCGGTCGGGTGGTCCTCCATGTAGCCGGCCGCGCCCAGGAGTTGGACGGCCAGGGACGAGGCACGCACGGCCAACTCCGTGGCGTGGTACTTGGCCATGGAGAGATACGGGACGTACTCCTTGGTGAACTTGCCCGAGTCGGCGAGCACCGCCGCCCGGTAGGTGAGCAGCCGGGCCGCCTCAATGTCGACGGCACACTTGGCGATCTCCCATTGGATCCCCTGGAAGTCGGCGATCGTCTGGCCGAAGGCCGCCCGCTGCTGCACGTACTCGGTGGCGTACATCAGCGCACCCTCGGCCAACCCGATGCCGCGGGCGGCCACGATCGGACGCATGGCGTTGAGGCCGAGCATGGCCAGCCGGAAGCCGCCCACCTCGCCGATCACGTTGTGGGCCGGCACGTGGACGTCGGTCAGGACGAGCTCACCGGTGTCGACCCCGCGCACGCCCATTTTGTGGTCGGTGCCTCCGACCTCCACGCCGTCCCACGCCCGCTCCACGATGAACGCCGTGACCGAGTCGTGGGCCCGGCTGGCCGGGTCGCTCGTCTTGGCGAACACCGTGTACCAGTCCGCCTCGCGCACACCCGACATCCAGCACTTGGCGCCGTTGAGCACCCAGCCGCCCTCGGACCCCGCATCGGGGACACCCCGGGTCCGCATCCCCATCACGTCGCTGCCGGCCTGCGGCTCGGAGAGCCCGAAGGCGGCGCGTTGGGTTCCCTCGCAGATCCCCGGCAGGTACCGGCGCTTCTGCTCCTCGGTGCCGGCGATCATCACCGGGCCCGTGGGCAACCGGGTCAGGAGCAACATGAGCGCCGCCGTGTTCGAGTACTTGGCGATCTCCTCGATCGCGATGGCGAGCCCGAGGATCCCCGCGCCCGAGCCTCCGTACTCGACCGGGATGCACAGGCCGAGCAGGCCGGCGTCCCGGAAGGCCTCGAACAGATCGGTCGGGTAGGCCCCCTCTTTGTCGATGGCGCGAGCGCGGGGCTTGACCTTGTCCTGGGCGAGCCGCCGCACCGAATCGCGGAGCTCGAGCAGTTCGTCTGGCAGGTCGAAATGCACCGGCGAAGGCTACCGGACCTCCCGGCCAGGTATTTTCTGGTCCTTGAGCCCTGACGACCCCGAGACGCCGGCTTCTCCCGACCCCGACCAGGCCCCACCCGCTTCGGCGCGGTCGCGGGCCGACCTCCAAGCCGAACTCCGGAAGTCACACAAGAAGGAGCAGAAACGGCGGCATCGCTGGCGGCGCCGCGCCCTCTACGCGCTCTCCTTCATCGTGCTGGTCGCCGCCTTGGGCGTCGGCGGCCTCTACGTCTACGCCACCTACCGCTTCGACCAGATCAAGAAGGTCCACGCCAAGCACCTGGTTGCCCAGGCGCCGCCCGGCAACCCCTTCAACCTGCTCCTCGTCGGCTCCGATTCCCGGGCCTTCGTCGAGAATGCCACGCAGGTCAACGCATTCGGGGACGAGGCCAACGCGGGGGGCCAGCGCAGCGACGTCACGATGGTGGCCCGCTTCGACCCCGCCACCAAGACCGTGACCGTCCTCTCCATCCCCCGGGACCTGTGGGTCGACATCCCGGGGGACGTGAGCGGGATCTCGGGCATGAACCGCATCAACGCCGCCTTCAACTCCGGACCCGACCTCCTCGTGCAGACGATCGAACACGTCCTGGGCATCCCGGTCAACCACTACATGTCGGTGGACTTCCCCGGCTTCTCGGGCATGGTGAACGCGCTGGGCGGGATCACCATGGACTTCCCGACACCGGTCAAGGACCAGTACACGGGCTTGGACGTCACGACGACGGGCTGCCAGGTGGTCAACGGGACGACCGCCCTGGAGCTGGTGCGCAGCCGGCACCTGTACTACAAGAACTCCAACGGCTACTGGGAGTACGACGGCCTGTCGGACTTCAGCCGCATCCAGCGCCAGGACGCCTTCTTCCGGGCCGTGCTGGCCAAGGTGAACGCGTCCATCACCAACCCGCTCGCCATCAACTCGTTCATCGGCGCGTCCGTCGGCAACCTGACCATCGACGACACGCTCAGCCAGGGCGACCTCCTCCACATCGCCGAGGACTTCCGGGGTCTCCCCTCGTCCCACCTCGTCACCGAGACGCTGCCCACGATCGGGTACACGACCGACGGAGGAGCCTCGGTCCTCAAGCTGGCCGAGCCGTACGCCCAGAACATGATCGACAGCTTCAACCTCATCGGGGCGCAGCCCGCAGCGACCACGCCGGTCACGACACCCGGGAAGCACACCGCCACGACCTCCCCCACCACGGTTCCCACCGAGGCGCACGGCCAGGTCACCGTCAACGTCCTGAACGCCTCGACGGTCAACGGCATCGCGCACAGCACCGCCACTGCGCTGACCGCCCAGGGGTTCAAGGTTGCCCAGATCGGCGACGCCTCGTCCCAGCTCACCGCGGGTGGTCCGTCGGAGATCCTCTACGGCCCCACCGGCTACCAGGCCGCCCTCACGCTGGACTCGGCGCTGAGCGGGTCCGTCACCTACGTGGCCGACTCCGACCTGAGCGGGCAGACGGTCTCGCTCCTGATCGCCGGCTCCCAGCTGACGGTGACGGGGTCGTCCGCGAGCGGCTCGACGTCGACGACGACCACCGGTCCGACCACCACGACGACCACGACCATTCCGAGCGACGTCTACACGAACACGCAGGCCGAGCCCTGGAACCCCTACCCGTGCACGCTCGGCCAGACGACCCAGGCAACGCCCGCGACGACAACGACGGTGAAGCGGGGCACGAAGTAGGGACCACGGGACCGCCCGACGTCACCGTGCGCATCCCACCGTGCGCCATGCGGGAAGCCGTACCGCTAGCTGGTGGTGACGCTGGTGAGCACGCAGCGCACCGTGCTCGGTGCGGCGAAGATCGCGCTGACCGACCAGAGCTTGAACTGACCGGCTTTCAACGGCACCGTGGTCGACCCGTAGTCCAGGTTCTCCGCCACCGACGAGGTGAAGAACACGGTGATGACGTAGGTGGCGGCATGACTCAGGGAGCTCGTCACGGTGCCACCCGCCGACCAGCCGTCCTTGGTGGCGGCGCAGTTGAACAGACGGACGTCCGTACGGACGCTGGGTTGGCTCGGCGTCGTGGCGGGGGACGTCCTGACCCTGACGGTGCTCGGCGTCGGCGGGGCCGCCGCCGAGCCTCCGCCCGAATTCCCGCCGCATGCGGCGAGCGACAGGCCGAGCGCCGCCACCCCCGCCACAGTCGACAGCCGCCTCCACCTGATCATCCGTTCCGTCTTCTCCACCGTCTCGAACACGACGCGGTCACATTTTCACGAATCCCGATGGTGTGATCAATCCGGGATGCACCAATGGACATCGGGAAGGCGCCCGCGCTCCAACGACGGTCGATGCAGCGGATTCCGGGTGGCGCGGGTGCCCGACGCCCGGGGGCGCGACGGGCAGCGCGGACGGCGGGAGGCCGGAGCCGGGTCAGGCCGACTTACGGCGCTGCCGCACGATCCGCCGGCGCTCCCGCTCGGTCGTGCCGCCCCAGATGCCCTCACGCTCGCGGTGGGCCAGGGCGTGCTCCAGGCACGCCTGGCGGACCGGGCAGACGGCGCACACAGCCTTGGCCTCGGCCGCGTCGGCCTCGTCCTCGGACACCGGGTAGAACGCCTCGACGTCCAGTCCCCGGCAGGCTGCTTGCTTACGCCACGTGGCGGCGATCATGGGACACACTTCCTCGTCAACGGATACTCAGGCGGATACTTGCGTTCGCCCTGGTCAGAGCCCTCCTGGTGCGATGACCGGAAGCGGGGGCCCTGAATTTCGGCGAACGAAGAGTATGGCCTATGCCGTGTGCGTCTGTAAAGACTTGCGCACAGAATTGTCCCAGGTCAACCAATAGGTAGAGGCTTTGTTGTGCCGAGGAGGTCCCCGAGGAGCTCCTCCCTCACCGCTGGGGGCAGGACGGTCCGGGCCTCGTAGGCCGGATGGGTGGAGACCAGCGCGACCTCCGCCGCGCCCCTGAAGGCCTCCACCAGGGTCTCGGTGAAGCCGAAGCGCACGTAGTGGACGGCCGGCGTGACCGTCTCACGGGTCAGGGCGGCGGCGTGCTGGGCCTCGGGGACGCTGGCCACGACGTGGCCGTCGATCCAGATGCCCACCTGGCGCTCGATCCCCACCAGCCGGGGCAGCCAGTCCCGGAGCGCGCCGTCCGACGTCAGCTCGATGAACAGGGTGGCGGAGAGCTCCCGCTCCCCGGGCAGCAGCCGGTTGTAGATGTCGAGCTCGACCTGGATCGCCTCGTCACTGATGATCTTCTCGACCCGCGCCATCTCCTGCACCTGGAAGCGCACCGTGTCGAGGCACTCGAAGACCAGGGTCATGATCGGCCCCAGGCCCACCCGCCGGTTGCGCTTCCGCGCGATGACCCGGGCCCGGTAGTCCTCCCGCACACGCTCGTAGGCGCGGAGGTCCAGGACGTCGGCCAGCATGAGGGCTCGGGGAGCGGGCTCGGTCATTCGTCGCCCCCGCCGCCCACGCCATAGGCCCTCGCCATCAGCTGCAGCGGGTGCACCGGCTGCATCCCCGTCTCCTGGAGGATCGAGCCGTTGGCCAGGTGGCAATCACCGCAGACGACCTCGTTCCCCGCCGCCTCGACCTCTCGCCCCAGCGGCGCCGCGACCTCGCGGGCCAGCTCGTAGTTCTCGGCCCGGTAGCCCCACGTCCCGTCGATGCCCGAGCAGCGCTGGACGAGCGTGCACTTCACACCGGCCGTCTTCAGTAGATCGCGGCTGCGCAGCCCTACATTCTGTGCCTGCAGGTGGCAGGCCACGTGGTAGGTCACCGCGTCGGGCACCGAACCGTCGTCGCGGCCGGGGAACTCGTCCTGCAGCGTGAAAGGGTCCTGGGCATCGCGGTGGCGCCTCATCAGGTACTCGGCCGGGTCGTAGGTGTGCGATGCCACGAGGTCGGCGTCGGGACCCTCGGCGTAAATCGGATAGTCGCGCTTCACCACGTAGGCGCAGGTCGGCTGGGCCACGACGACGTCGCGCCCCGCCCGCACCTCTGCGGCCAGCGCCGCCACATTGCGGCGCGCCGCCTTGACGAATTCGTCCACGTGCCCGGAGTGAAGCCAGGGTGCGCCACAGCACCTGGTGCCTTCGGGCAGGCCGCACTCGACGCCGTTGTGCTCGTAGACTTCCACGATGGCGCGGCCGACGTCGGGCTCCATGTACTCCACGAAGCACGTGGGGAAGACCGAGACGGAGCCGCCCCCTTTCGGAACGGCGGTCGGGCGCCTGCCTCGCGTGAACCACGTGGTGAAGCGCTGCTTCGCGTAGGGCGGAAGAAGCCGCTCCGACGCCAGGCCGACCGTCTTCTCCATGATCCGGCGCGGCCACGAGCCGGGCGTGCCGGTGGCCCAATTGACCACCGGCGCCGCCGCGACCGAGGCGCGGCCCAGGACATCGGTGCGCGCCAGGAACTGGTCGGTGAGCTGCTCCTTGACCCCGACCCCCTGCTTCTGTCGTACCGCGTGGACCCGGCTCATGAGGCGCGGGAAGTCCAGCTCCCACTCGTGCGGCGGCACATAGGGGCACTTCACGTAGCAGAGCTTGCACTGGTAGCACTCGTCGACGACCTGGTCGTGCTGGGCATCGGTCAAGGCCGACACGTTCCCGTCGTTGGCGTCGATGAAGTTGAACATCGTTGGAAACGACGGGCACAGGTTGAAGCACAGGCGGCACCCGTGGCACAGGTCGAAGACGCGGTCCAACTCCTGGCGGAGCGCGGCCGGGTCGAAGTACTTGGGATCGGTGGGGTCGTAGGTGGCGGTCACCTCGGCCGCCCTTCCTACGAGACCGACTCGAGTCCCTGGGTGAAGCGGCCGGCGTGGGACTTCTCCGCCTTGGCCAGCGTCTCGAGCCACTCGGCGATCTCCTCGAAGCCCTCGTCGCGAGCGGTCTTGGCGAATCCGGGGTACATCTCGGTGTACTCGTAGGTCTCGCCCTCAATGGCCGACTTGAGGTTGTCCTCGGTGGCGCCCACGGGCACGCCGGTCACCGGGTCGCCGACCTCCCTGAGGTAGTCGAAGTGTCCGAACGCGTGGCCTGTCTCCCCCTCGGCCACCGAGCGGAAGAGCGCCGCGACGTCGGGGTACCCCTCGACGTCAGCCTTCTGGGCGAAGTAGAGGTAGCGGCGGTTGGCCTGGCTCTCGCCGGCGAAGGCTTCCTTCAGGTTGGCCTCGGTCTGGCTGCCCTTCAATGCTGGCATGGCGGTTGATTCCCTTTCTGTTGGTTGGTGCTCTTCTGTTCGATTTCGGTGCTGTCGGTGCCGAGCGCTGCAGTCCCCGGCAGTCTTCGCACAGGCCTCGGAAGACCACCTCCGCACCGTCGACCTCGAAGCCCTGGGAAGCCCGCCGGGGGACCCTCAGCCCCGGAAAATCGGCGTCGATGTCGCGCACTTTGCCGCACGACCGGCAGACCAGGTGGTGATGGGCATGCTCGACATTGGGATCGAAGCGCGCCGAGCCGGTGCCGACGTCCAGGACGGCAATGGCGCCCAGCTCGGCCAGGTCGTTCAGTGTCTGGTAGACGGTCTTCAGCGAGATGTTGGGCATGTCGTGGCGGACCCTCTCGTGCACCCGCTCCGCCGACGGGTGGGTGACGTCACCCTCGAGGGCCCGGAAGATGCACTGCCGTTGCGCGGTGATTTTGCGGCCGTTGGCCCGGAAGCGATCGGTCAGCGCGTCAGGTGACTGCATGGCGCCGCCACCATAGCGGGCCAGCGACCCATTCTGACAATCGTTGTCAGAATGCGCGTCCAGCGGTGGCGGCCGGGCCGGCCACTTCCTGCCGGTGGGACCCGTGGGGAGACGCGCCGCGAAGCCGGGCTGGGCGGGGGCATGGCATGGTAGAGAGCGGGCGTCGGCCGGTTCGAGCCGCGCCCGCCCGGGGAGGTCGAGGCAGCAGATGACGACGACGACACCGCAGTCCGGCACAGCGACACCGAAGGCGCCGAAGAAGTTGGTCCACCTGCCGCCGAGGGAGAGGTCCCAGCTGGGCAAGGAGGCGCGGGCGCGGGTACCCCGGGCATCTCATGCCGCCTTCGAGCCGGCATCCACCCGCCCCGACCCGGTGAGCCTGCTGGAGCGCCAGGCCGAGTCACGGGTACCCGAGTTGGTGCCTATCCGCTACGGACGCATGCTCGTGTCGCCGTTCACCTTCTACCGCGGCGCCGCCCTGATCATGGCGTCCGACCTGGCCACGACACCGGTGTCGGGTCTGACCACCCAGATCTGCGGCGACGCGCACCTCAGCAACTTCGGCCTCTTCGCGTCGCCGGAGCGCTCCATGATGTTCGACGTCAACGACTTCGACGAGACACTGCCGGGGCCCTGGGAGTGGGATCTCAAGCGGCTGGCGGCCAGCGTCGTCATCGCCGGGCGCGACCAGAGCTTCTCGAAGAAGGACTGCGCCGTCGCCGCGAAGGCGGTGGGCACGACCTACCGGCTGGAGATGCGCCGCCTGGCCGAGTCCGGCAACCTCGACGTGTGGTACTCCCATGTCGACATCGAGGCGGTCATCGCCGGCCTCGCGACCCAAGCCAGCAAGCAGAAGTCGAAGGTCGCGGCGCAGATGGCGTCAAAGGCGACCTCCATCGTGGCGAAGTCACGCACCAAGGACTCGCTCCAGGCCCAGGAGAAGCTGACCGAGGTGGTCGGCGGCCGGCGCCGGATCATCAGCGACCCTCCGCTCATCGTCCCCCTCGCGGAGCTCTCGGCCGAGCAGGAGCCCGATGCGCTGCTCGAGTCGCTCCATCAGCTGGTGCGCAGCTACCGCCGCACCCTGCAGACCGACCGCCGCCACCTCGTGGAGGAGTTCGAGCTCATTGACGTGGCGCGCAAGGTGGTGGGCGTCGGCAGCGTCGGGACCAGAGCCTGGATCCTCCTCTTCCAGGGTCGTGACGGCGACGATCCCCTGTTCCTCCAGGCCAAGGAGGCGGAGGCGTCGGTGCTCGAGGAGTTCGTGGGCAAGAGCACGTACGCCAGTCACGGCGAGCGGGTCGTCGCCGGGCAGCACCTCATGCAGGCCGCCAGCGACATCTTCTTGGGGTGGCAGCGGGTGGAGGGCTTCGACGGCGTCTCCCGGGACTACTACCTCCGACAGCTTCGGGACTGGAAGGGCTCGTTCGAGATCGAGGGCGCGCGGCCCGAGGGCCTCGCGGCGTATGCCACGGTCTGTGCCCAGGCCCTGGCCCGGGCCCATGCCCGGTCCGGTGACCGCATCGCCATCGCGTCCTACCTCGGCAACAGCAGCACCTTCGACACTGCGCTCGTCGAATTCTCCGAGACCTACGCCGACCAGAACGAGCGGGACTACGACGTGCTGAAGAAGGCCGTGGCCGACGGGCGGGTCAGGGCCAAGACGGGCCTGTAGGCAACATCCGGATCGTCAGCACCCACCCGATCGCGCCTCGGTACCACTGCCCCGACCGTCACTCGACCCCTTGGGAGACCACGCACCATGACCTCACCGAACATCCTCCTCATCATGACCGACGAGGAGCGCTATCCGCCCCCGTACGAGACGGAGGCGGTGAAGGCCTTCCGCCGGGACCAGTTGCCGGCCCGGGAGTCGATCCGTGGCGGAGGGCTCGAGTTCCACCGCCACTACGCGGGCTCCATGGCGTGCACACCGAGCCGGGCCACCCTGTTCACCGGCCAGTACCCGTCCCTCCACGGCGTGTCATCCACCGACGGGGCAGCCAAACAGAGCACCGACCCGGAGATGACGTGGCTCGATCCCAGCTCCGTGCCCACGCTCGGCGACTGGTTCCGGGCCGGGGGGTTCCAGACGCACTACCGCGGCAAGTGGCACGTCTCGCACGCCGACCTCGTCATCCCGGGGACGCACGAGGGGCTGATGGCGTCTGACGACGCCGGCAAGCCGATCCCCGAGGCGATCGAGGCCTACAAGAAGGCCGACCGCCTCGACCCCTTCGGATTCTCCGGGTGGATCGGCCGGGAGCCCCACGGTGCGGCCAAGTCGGATTGTGGGATGGTCCGCGACGGCGTCTTCGCCGAGCAGGTGATCGAGCTGTTCGACGATCTCGCCGGGGCACGCCACGACGGCCCGTGGCTTGCCGTCGCCTCGTTCGTGAACCCGCACGACATCGCCTTCAACGGCTTCGGTTGGGACCAGCTGCTCGGGTTCGGCCCTCCCGACGACACGGTGCCCGAGATACCCGAGGCGCCCTCGCAGAGCGACAGCTTCGCCGGGCGCCCCCCGTGCCAGGAGGCGTTCAAGGCCCTGTGGCCGAAGATGATCTTCGAATCCGACGCCGACCTCGCCTACCGGCGCCTCTACTACTACCTCCAGAAGGCCGTGGACCAGGCCGTCGAACGCATTCTCGAGGCGCTCCGGGCCTCCGGGATGTTCGACGACACGATCGTGGTGTTCACCTCGGACCACGGTGATCTGATCGGCGCGCACGGCGGTCTCGTCCAGAAGTGGTTCAACGCCTTCGACGAGGCGACGCGTGTGCCATTCCTCGTGTCGGGCCCGGGCGTGAACCCGGTCGACGGCGGGGTGTCGGTGCCCACGAGCCATGTCGACCTCATTCCGACGCTGCTCGGCCTGGCGGGGATCGACCTCGAGCGGGCGGTCGCGGGCGTCTCCGCCCACCACGAGGAGGTGCACACCCTGCCCGGCCGGGACCTGAGCGGCGTGGTGACCGGGAAGGTCGACGCCGCATCCGTCACCACACCCGTGTATTTCATGACGGAGGACAACCCGTCGAAGGGCTTGACCCAGGTCAACATCCTGAGCGGGGCGGCGTTCGAGCCCTTCAGCGGTGCGTCGAACATCGAGTCCGTCGTCGCCACCCTCCCGAGCGGCCCCGACGGCGCGGACGAGCTGTGGAAGCTCAACCACTACTACGAACGACTCGACGAGTGGAACGCCGACCACGGCATCGCGCCGAACCCTTTCGCGGCACCTGCGGCCGAGCCCCTGTTCGAAATGCACAACTTGAGCACCGATCCCGAGGAGCGTCACAACCGGGCCGCCGAGGACTCGGAGAACCTGAGCCGGTTGCAGTCGGTCCTCGAACAGCAGCGCGACGAGAAGCGACGCCTTCCCGCCCACCGCAACCCGCCGGCCTGAGCCCCGGGCCGCGCTGGGTTCAGACAGCCGCTTCGAGCTCCGACATGGTGAAGAGGGCCCGAAGCATGATGCCCTCCGCGCCCATCACGCCCGAGCCGCCACCCTCCCGGTCTATGACGCAGAGCGCGTGCTCGACGACGGCGCCCTCGGAACGAAGGTCCTGCGCCGACAGCACCACCTGCCCACCGGTGGTGACCACGTCCTCGACGATGAGGAGGTTCCGGCCGGCGATGTCGCCGCCCTCGCAGAGCCGCTCGGTGCCGTACTTCTTCGGCTCCTTGCGGACGAAGAACGCCGGGAGCCCGGTGACGGAGGACAGCATGGTGGCGATCGGCACCCCTCCCAGCTCCAGTCCGGCCAGCCCCTCGATCCCCCGGGGCACGAGGGGGACGAGTGCCTCGACGACCTCACCCAGGAGTCCGGGATCGGACTCGAAGCGGTACTTGTCGAAGTAGCGATCCGCTTTCCGGCCCGATCGCAGGACGAAGGTACCGGTCAGGTGCGATGTGGCGTAGACACGGGCACCCAACGTCACGTCCCCATTGTGCACGGTTCGGCGGGAGCCGTCAGGAATCTCCCACTCAGTGGGGCCGGTGGGTGCCGCCATCGTCGATCTCGGCATGACCGAGGCGGAAGCGCAGGTGGCCCCGGCACAGCCTGGTGGTCGCCAGGGCCCAGTTGGCGCTGGTGTCGGGTCGACCCAACATGGCGCAGTCAGCGCACAGAGAGCCGCGGATGCCCTCCACTTCGGAGACCAGCACCGACAGCTCGAGGAATTCGTCCATCGTGAACGGCCGGTCCTGGCACCCTCCCCAGAGCTCGCCGAGACGGATCTCCCTGGAGAGCTCGGCCTCGGCGTTCCGGTGGTCGAAGAGCAGTGAGTCCAGCCGGAACTCGTCGTCGATGGGATCGGACCAGACGGATTCGGACCAGTAGCGGTGCCGCTCCTCGTCCGGGATCAGGCTGAGGTAGAGCTCCTCCGCTCCGTCGTCACCGTCGAACTCGGAATCGAACTCGGCTTCGTACTCTGCGTCGTACTCCCAGCCCTCGTCGAAGCCCATCGCCTTCCTCCTCGAAGCGCCACGCCGCCGTGCGCCCCGTGCCGGCCGTTCCCCACCAGCGGTCGGCTCACTTGCCCATCTGGTTCCTGAGAACTAGATCGGCGCCCACCCCCCCTGCCTGAAGAGGACTGCGCAGGAATTGACGGTTCTGAGATCACCCGCGTCACTCACGGGTGCGCGCCGGTCACGGGCAGGCTGACCGAGATGCCGAGCCGAGCCGCTCCCTCGTCGGCCAGTGTCCGCATCTCACGCACCGCGGCCTCGAGCGCGACCCGGCCGGTACCCGTGATGCGGTAGGGGCGGCGGCGCTCGTCGCTGCCCACCGGCTCGGGCTCGATGAGCCCTCTCTCCTCGAGCCGGGCGATCGCCCCGTACAGGGAGCCCGGGCCCAGAGTGACTCCGGCGAATTTCTCGATGTCCTTCGTGAGCGCATACCCGTGCTTCGGGCCGCCGGCCAGGCTGGTGAGGATCAGGACCGGGGGATCGTTGCTCCGGCCGAGACCGTCCTTGCGCCGTGCCACGGGACCATAGTACTACGTCCGACGTAGTACTATGGTCGTCGCTCAGCCGTCCGGCTCGGGGGGCTCGAGTGACCATCCGAAAGGCATCCGTCGTCCGCCGGTGCACGCCAGGATCGTCCACTCGCCGGGCGTCCACACGAAGACGGCGTCCTGCCGGTAGCGCCCGCCGAGCAGCACGACCTCTGCCGTCGGGACGCCGCACACCGCGACCCCCTCCTCGCGATGACCCGTGACCGGGTCGACGCCGAACGCGGGCCACTGCTGCCCGGCCAGATGGCGCAGATCGGCCTCCAGCGCCGCGTGTCGCCGCCGGTTCTCCTCCTCGCCGGGCCGCTCGCCGCCCGGGTCCCATGCGGTGAGGACATGCACCGGCCCGGGGCGCACCCACGGCCATGCCCCCACCTCGCCCCTCGGGGCGGCGCGGACCACCAGGTTTCGCCCGCCCGCCCGGACGACCTCGACGATGGTGCGGGCATAGCCCTCCCAAGGGTCACCCGGCGCAATGAGCATGGCCGGGACCCTACGCTCGGCGCGACCATGAACCGGTGGTGACGCCGCTCCCTCTCCCGGCCCTCCTGTCAGGCGCGCTCGTGGCACACACGATCGAGCTCGACAACGAAGCGGAGCACCGCCTCCCCCACCGGACGACCCGCGCCGACGACCCCGAGGCGCGGCGCGACGCACCCTGGCTCGTGTCCTACGTCCTGTGGTCCACCGTGCTGCAGCACGTGAACGGCACGGGCATCACGGTGGCCGAGCTACGCGCCAGGGCGCGCACCAATCGGCTGCTCCTCGGAGGTCTCCGGCGGTGGGGGTACGTCGTACTGACACCTCCGGCGGGCGAGACGTTGCGGAACCCGCCACTGGACACGACACTCGTCCGCACCACCATTGCGGGCCGGCGGGCCGGGGTGATCTGGAGCTCCCTCCCTGCCACCATGGAAGGGCGTTGGCGCTCCCGCTTCGGAGATGAGGCTGTGGACGACCTGCAGCGCGCGCTCCGGGCGATCTTCGAGGACCTCCCCTTCGACCCCCCGGATTTCTTGCCCTTCGTGGTCCCGACACAGAACGGCAAGTCGGAACCGACACTCACCGGCACGGCGACGGCAGGTGCCGCTGCAGCTCGCGCGTCCACCGCTGACCTGTCGCAGCTCATGGCCGGCGTCCTGCTGGCGTTCACCGTCGACGTCGAGCGGGAATCGCGGATCTCTCTCCCGATCAGTGCCAACACGCTGCGTGTCCTCCGCCCCTCCGGAGTGCGCATCCGCGACCTGCCGCGAGTGACGGGGGTCTCGAAGGAGGCCAATGCGATGTGCGCCGGCTGGCTGGAGCGTCACGGCTGCGCGGTCGCAGAGCCGGACCCCGCCGCCACCCGCGGCAAGGTGTTGCGCCTGACCGAGAAGGGACTGCGAGCGCAGCAGAAGCACGAGCGCCTCGTCCGGGCCACGGAGGCGGCGTGGGGATCGACGTACGGTGCCACCGCCGTCAGAGACCTCCGGGTGGCGCTCGAGCGCGTGGTCGGGGACGGCACCCTTGCGGCGTCACCGCTCACGCCGGGACTCGATGCCCACCCCGACAATTGGCGCGCCGGCGTGCGGCAGCGCGCCGACACGCTGCCGCACCACCCGATGGTCCTGCATCGCGGTGGCTACCCCGACGGAAGCTGAACACCCCTCGGATTCACCACTCTGTGGATGTGGCAGCATTGGGCAGTGCACCCCTTTCGCCGCGACGACGCGTTGCGCCGCCTCGCCGACGAGGACTTCGACGTGCTGGTCATCGGAGGTGGCGTCACCGGGGCCGGGGTGGCCCTCGATGCCGCCAGCCGCGGCCTGAGGACCGCTCTGGTCGAGAAGGGTGACTTCGCATCGGGCACCTCGTCCAAGTCGTCCAAGATGATCCACGGGGGCATCCGCTATCTCCAGCAGCGAGAGTTCCGGCTCGTCTACGAGAACCTCTCCGAGCGACAGCGCCTGCTCGACAACGCGCCACACCTGGTCACACCGCTCCCGTTCCTCATCCCGCTCTTCGGACGTGACGGCGTGGTGTCCAAGACCGTGGCGCGCTCCTATTCGTCAGCGCTCTGGATGTACGACCTGACCGGCGGTCTGCGTATCGGAGAGCGCCACAGGGAGGTCGACAAGGACGAGGCCCTCGCCCACCTCCCCACATTGAACACCGAGCACCTCGTGGCGGGATTCCTCTACTTCGACGCCCGGGCCGACGATGCGCGCCTCACCCTGGAGCTTCTCCGCACCGCGGCGTTCGAGTACGGCGCAGCGATCGTCAACTACAGCCCGGTCACCCGACTCACCATGGGTGCCGACGGAGGTGCCGACGGGGCGATCGTGCGCCCGGTCGGCGGGGAGGCCGAAGAGCTCCGGATCAGGGCCAAGGTGGTGGTGAACGCGACCGGCGTGTGGGCCGACGCCATACGCGCGCTCGACGAGGGTGCGGACCCCCACGCCATCCGACCCGCCAAGGGCGTGCACATCACCGTGCCCGCCGAGCGGCTGCCCTGCGACATCGCCGCTGTCATCCCGGTGCCGAAGGACAAGCGCTCCATTTTCGTCGTGTCCTGGCCCGGCACCGACCTCGTCTATCTCGGCACGACTGACACCGACTACACGGGCCCGCTCGACGATCCGGCGTGCACACCCGAGGACGTCGACTACCTGCTCGAGGCCGCCAACAACGTCACCACGTCGCATCTCACACGTGCCGACGTGACTGGGGTCTGGGCGGGACTGCGTCCCCTCCTCGCCCGGCCGACCAAGGGTCAGCACGTCTCGGAGCGCACTTCCGACCTGTCCCGCCGCCACACCGTTCGCGTGTCGGCGCACGGGGTCGTGACCGTGACCGGCGGCAAGCTGACGACGTACCGCAAGATGGCACAGGACACCGTTGACGCGGTGGTCACGCATCTGGGTGAGTCCCCCCGGCGCCGGCGGTGCGTGACGAAGTCCCTTCCGCTCATCGGAGCGACGACCCGGACGCGGGACCCCGTGGCCCGGGCCCAACCCCAGGCGAGACTCCTGGGCCGCTACGGCACCGAGGCCGCTGCCGTGCTCGCCGTCGCGGCTGGCCGGCCCGAGTTGCTCGAGCCGGCAGTCGCGGGACTCCCCTACACCGGCGCCGAGCTGGTGTACGCCGCCCGCGAGGAGATGGCCCAGACCCTTGACGATGTCCTGACGCGGCGGACGCGCGCCACTATCCAACGGGCGCACGCCAGCATGGATGCTGCGTCCGAGGTCGCCGCACTGATCGCGCCAGACATGGGCTGGGACGATCGGGAGGCGGCCGACCAGGCCGCCCGCTACGTCGAGTCCGCCCAGAAGGAGCTCCTGACCGCCGGACTCGATTTGCCGTGACCACCCCCACACCCGTCACCCCCATTGACGCGCCGGGCGCGCGCGTCACGGATCGCCTGGGCGCGACGACGGTCGACGTGCCCGCTGCCGTCCTGGACCGCATCAGGGCAAGCGGAGCCACCATCGTGGTCGACGACGATGCCAGGGCCGAGGCGGGACGCGACTGGTGGCCGTTGGCCATCGGTTGGGCGGCCGAGGGCGCCGTCCCGCAGCGGCCGGCGGTGGTCGTCCGGCCCGCCTCGGTGACGCAGGTGTCCGAAGTCCTGGCGGCCTGCAACGAGGCCGTGATCCCCGTGACGGCGGCGGCGGGACGTAGCGGAGTGTGCGGCGGGTCGATCCCGGTGCACGGCGGCGTGGCCCTGGACATGACCGGTCTGGAAGGGGTCGTACGGGTCGACGAGACATCCCTCACGGCGGACGTCCGTGCCGGGACCTTCGGACCCGACCTCGAGGCGGCGCTCGGAGAGGTCGGTGACGGCTACACGGTCGGCCACTGGCCGCAGTCGATGGACCTGTCGACCGTCGGTGGTTGGCTGGCCTGCCGGGGGGCGGGGCAGTACTCCACCCGGTACGGGAAGATCGAGGACATGGTCGTCGGCCTGGAGGTCGTGCTGGCCGACGGCCGCATCGTGCGTACGGAGGGACACGGGCCCCGTGCGGCCACGGGGCCGAACCTGACACAGCTCTTCGTGGGGAGCGAGGGCACGCTCGGCGTGATCACCGAGGCCCGCCTCCGCCTCCACCCCCGGCCGACGGCCCAGGAGCGTCGCGCCTTCGGCTTCGAGACGTTCACCGACGGTCTCGAGGCCTGCCGCAAGATCCTGCGCCGGGGAGCGACGCCGGCGGTCCTGCGCCTCTACGACCAGACGGAGTCGGCTCGCAACTTCGATCAGCCCGACACCAATGTGCTCATCGTCCTCGACGAGGCCGACCCCGCCATCCTGTCGGCCACACTGGCGATCGTCGACGACGAATGCGGCGCGGCGAACGTCCTCACCCTCGACCGCGAGCTCGTCGAGCGTTGGCTCGGGCACCGCAACGACGTGTCGGCACTGGCGCCACTGTGGCGCGGTGGCATCGTCGTCGACACCGCCGAGGTGTCCGGGCCGTGGGCCGCGCTGCCCGGCCTCTTCACCGAGGTGATCTCCGCACTGACGTCCATTGAGGGCACCCTCGCCGCGTCGGCGCACCAGTCCCACGCCTATAGCGACGGAGCATGCTTGTACTTCACGTTCGGCGGGCGTGGCCCCGAGGACGACGGCGAGTGGCGCGAGCACTACTACCGCGAGGCCTGGGACGCCGTGATCGACGCAACGTCCGCCCACGGTGCGGCGATCAGCCACCATCACGGCATCGGGCTCAACCGCTCCCGGTTCCTGCCCCGCGCCCTCGGCCCGGGCTTCGAGGTCCTCCGCCGCCTGAAGTCGACGTTCGACCCGGTGGGGATCCTGAACCCCGGTAAGTTCGGCCTCTCCTCTCCTTTCGGTCCGGCACCCTGGGCATGAGCCAACCGGGGGGCAGCGTCCTGGTCGTGGACGTGGGCACGTCGGGTGTGCGCGCCGCGATCGTGCGGCCCGATGCGACGATCGAGCACGAACACCACGTGGCGCTCCTGCCCGACACTCCGGCTCCGGGCCTCGTCGAATTCGACGCGGCGAAGATGGCCGACGCCGTCCTCACCGTGGCGGCGGCGGCCCTGGCGCACGGCGGACCGGTCGCGGCCGTCGGCATCGCCAACCAGCGGGCCTCGAGCGTGGTCTGGGAGCGCTCGAGCGGCAAGCCCGTCGCCCCGGGCATCGGTTGGCAGGACCTGCGAACCGTCGGGACCTGTCTGGTGCTCCAGGGCGAGGGAATCCGCCTCGCCCCCAACGCGTCGGCCACCAAGGTGATGGCCATCCTGGACGAGGTCGACCCCGAGCGGTCGCGAGCCGAGCAGGGTGAGCTCTGCTTCGGCACAGTGGACAGCTGGGTGGCCTGGACACTCTCGGGCGGCGCGGCGTCGGGAGCCGATGCGCTCCACGTCACGGACGCCACCAACGCCGGCGTGACCGCGCTCATCGACCCCGCCACCATCGGGTGGGACGAGCCATTGCTCCAGAAGCTGAAGATCCCCTCGCCCATGATGCCGACCGTGGTCGACTCCTCCGGGGCGATCGGTCCCGCGACCGCACTCCCGGGCGCACCGCCGATCTGCGGGATGGCGGGTGACCAGCAGGCGTCCCTCGTCGGCCAGGGCTGCACCCTCGCCGGATTGGCCAAGGCGACCTTCGGCACCGGAGGGATGCTCGATCAGTGCACCGGTACCGGCCCTGGCCCCGACGGGGCGGCGCGGGGTGGCGCCGGCACGTTTCCGATCGTCGCCTTCCGTGTGGGTGGGCACGCCACGTGGGGCACCGAGGCCGTGATGCTCTCCGCCGGCACTTGCATCGAGTGGCTGCGTGACGACCTTGGCCTCCTCGCCACGGCCCACGAGTCGGAGAGCGTCGCCCGGCAGTGCGCGTCCTCCGGCGACGTCTGGTTCGTACCGGCGCTCCTCGGGCTGGGTACCCCGGTCTGGGACTTCGGGGCGAGGGGCACCATCGTGGGGCTGACGAGAGGGTCGGGTCGTCCGGAGATCGTCCGGGCCGTCCTCGAAGGGGTGGCGCATCGCGGCGCAGACCTGGTCGACGCGTCGGAGAGCGACAGTGGCCATGCGATCGAGTCATTGCGCATCGACGGGGGCATGTCCGAGAACACGGTGTTCGTCCAGGCACTGGCCGATGCGATCGGGAGGCCCGTCGAGATCTCCCCGGTCCTGGAGGCCACCACGCTCGGTGCAGGCCTCCTGGCCGGCCTGGCTATCGGCACCTACGGGTCGACCGAGGAATTGGCGACCACGTTCACGCCGCGCCGCACGGTCGAGCCTGACGGCGACGACACCGGGCGGTCAGTGGCGCGGGAGCGCTGGCTCGCGGCACGGGCGAAGGCCGAGGCGACCATCCCGGAGCTCTCGGGCATCTCCTTCTGAGCGGGATCACTCCCGCCCAGAAGGAGATCACTGCCTCCCGAGTGACCCCCTCCCCCGGGGGTCAGACCTCCGCTGCGACAACCCGAGGGCTGCGCCGACGCCAACGGGCGGCGGCGAGCAGTGCGGCGCCGATCAGCACTTCGCCGACACCGAAGATCCACTCCCGGGTCAGGGGAGCGCCAGTGAACGCAAGCGCCGGTGTCGGCGTCGGAGCCTTCGGCGGCGTGCTGGGTGGCGGCGTGCTCGCGGTGATCGCGGTCGTCACCGCGGGAGTGGTGACGGGCGCGGCCGTGACGGGCGTCGTGACGGTGTTGGTGGGGCAGGTCGTCGTCACGGGTGCGCTGCAGCCCGGGCCACTCCACGAAGCCGTGTTGGTGATAACCCCCGTGGCGTCCGTGGCGTCGGCTGTCACCAGGTACGTGAGCGTGTAGGACGCACCGGGCGCCACGCCGGCCGGAATCGTCCAGGTGATCGTGCCGTTGCTCACCGTGACCGTGCAGCTCGGTGGCCCACCCTTGGCGCACGTCGGCGAACCCGCCACCAGCGTGGTGCCAACCGGGGCCGCGTCGGTCACCACGATCGGAGCGGTCGTCGTGGCGGAGCCCGTGTTCGTCACCGTCAGCGTGTAGACGATCGGGGTGGCCGATCCGGCGACGACCCCGCCGCTCGGGCTGGCCGACTTCACGACGCTGACGCTGGTCACCGAAAGGGTGAACGTGGAAGTGTCGGTCACCGGGGGCAACTGGTTCGGCGGCTGACCGGTGACGGTGGCGGTGTCGGTGATGGACTCGTTGGTCAGGTCCGCCTGGGTCACCGTGTAGGGAGCGGAGCAGGTGTCAGTCGCCGCGGGTGCCAGCGTGATGGACCCGTTGGTGCCCGTGACGCAGGTGATGGTCCCGAGGCTGGAGGCGAGCGACGGAGAGGCCTGCGCGTCCGTGATGTCGACGTTGGAGAGCGTCACGTTGCCGGTGTTGGCGACCGTGAAGCTGTAGGTCACAACCTGGCCGACGGTGCTCACGGTGGGAACGTCGGCCAACTTGATCACCGAGATCGACGGCGTCTGCACCGCAGGGATCCACACCGAGGACTGGGCCGTCACGTTGGGCCCGCTCGGTGGCGTGCCCGTGGCCGTGCCGGTGTTCTGGAGCGATCCGCGGTCCACGTCGGCCTGGGTGGTCGTGTAGGTCGCCGTGCAGGTCTCGCTGGCCCCGGGCGCCAGTGAGGTGGCCGGGCACGAGATGGCCGACAGGCCGG
>PMPX01000285.1 GCA_003169235.1 Acidimicrobiaceae bacterium
GTGGGGCGGCGATCAAGACTAATGGGGCCAGTGTGCGGAGCCCGGACCCGATCAGAACGACTGCGTCGGATCCGGTGGCGCGCAGGCCGATTCGCTCGCAGTGACGCTCGACGGCGTGGCGTACCACTTCCTCGTGCTCGGACCCGACGCCGCGAGTGGCACGCCGATCCCGTGCACCGCAGCGAACGAGAGCCAGTGCGAGTACATGTTCTTCCGTGACAACCAGGTCGCTTCGGGTTCGGTCGACATCCTGGCCGCGTACAAGTGGATGGTCTCGCAAGGCTTCATCTCGGCCAGCGACGTTCCGACCCAGCTCGAATACGGCGTCGAGATCGTGGCCACGAGTGGCACCCAGACGTTCCCGATGAACGGGCTGACCTTCAACGCATCGTGAGGGTCCTCCGCGACGTCTGGTGAGCGCTTCCGACCTTGGATCGGCACACACGGAGCCGTCGCTGCGCCCACCGCCGACGATCGTTTGTCAGCGACGGTGAAGACGAGACACGTTTCCGATGGCTGGTCGGTGGTGGTGGTCGTCATGCCTTCGGTGCTGGTTTGGCAGGACGCCCACCAGGGCTCCCCGGCCTGCAATCTGTCGCACTCGTAGAAGTGCCGGAGGCCCAGGCCGTCAGCAGCCCGCGTCGGTAGCCGAGGAGGTCGCGGTCACGGGCGTTGAAGCAGGCGATGGAGCGCCCCGCCCATGGCCTCGACCTCCTGTGCGACCGCAATGTTGCTGAAAGTCGCCCGGCCGATGTGGTCGTCGAGGATCAGGAAGGAGCTGGCGACCGGCACACCACGCCGATCTGGTGCCGCAGGCGGAATATCGTGCAGTGGGCGGAGCAGTCCGCCTGTCAAGAGAGTTCGGCACCCCCCCGCGGGCGGCGCGCATTCTGAGGAGGAGCCTGATGTCACGTGTTCGCGTCCACAACTTCTCGGTGTCCCTCGATGGTTTCGGCACCGGTGAGGGTCAAAGTCTTGAAGCCCCGTTCGGACATGCCGGCCAGCGGCTCCACGAATGGTTCTTTCCGACCCGCACGTTCTGCAGCTTCCACGAGACGCAGGGCGACTCGAGCGGAAGCACCGGCGTCGACGATGCCTTCGCAAGCGGCTGGGATCGTGGCATCGGTGCCGAGATCATGGGCCGCAACAAGTTCGGACCTCAGCGCGGGCCGTGGGTGGACGAAGAGTGGAGGGGCTGGTGGGGGGACGACCCGCCGTTCCACACCCCGGTGTTCGTCCTCACCCATTACCCGAGGCCCTCGATCGAAATGAAGGACGGAACGACGTTCCACTTCATCGATGCCAGTCCGGCTGAAGCAGTGAAGGTTGCCCAGGAGGCCGCTGGCGGCCTTGACGTTCGTATCGGCGGAGGCCCGCTGACCATCCGCGAATTCCTTGCCGCCGACCAGATCGATTACATGCACGTCGCGATCGTGCCCTTGGTCCTCGGACGCGGCGAGCGACTGTGGGATGGGCTGGAAGGACTTGAATCTCGCTTCGAATTGGACTCCGTCAGCTCCCCCAGTGGCGTCATCCATCTCACGCTCTCCCGCTGACTTCGGCTGGAGCAACCGCATGCCCACGAGCGAGATCCCAGCTCAATTGGCTGCTGATGCGGTCGTCGGCGTCCCGCAGCTCTCGGTCTGGACGCCAACGACACCGACCGGAGCGGGTGATTCACTGGCGGCCTCGCTTGCGAAGCGATGCGCGATCCAGCCGACCATGTCGTTGGTGGAGACAGCGATGACCCCGTAGTGATCAAGCCCCGGGTAGATCCACCGCTCGACGTTGGCGCCGAGGCTGCACAGATGTGTGTAGAGGATCTGCGTGGTGAAGACAGGTATCTGCTCGTCGGCACCCCCCTGAATGATCAGAAGCGGCACTGAGGGAACGCTCGAGAAGTTGGCGGGGTCGTTCTCCGCCAAGATCGGTGCGAACGAGGCGAGCTGGGTCGGGTTCTGCTTGATCAGCTGCGAGTACGTGTACTTGTCGAGGGTGTTCTCGAGGTAGGTGAAGCAGCCCTTCTGCAGCGTGGGGATCAAGGCGATCCCCTTCGTCGTCAAGATCTGCTGCAGAGGGACCGCGGCGTTGCCGTAGGCGGCGTTGTAGCCCACCGTCGCCATGTAGAGGTAGAAGCGGTACGGGCTCGTCTCGAGGAAGGCGTAGATCGAGGCGAACTGCGTCGGAGGAGCCCCGGCCACCGCTCCGAGCATGGTGAAGCCGTGCCGGGCTCCGTAGGTCGCTCCTGCCTTCCAGGCGAACATCGCCGTCTGGCCACCCTCTGAGTGGCCCCACACGACGTAGTGCTTCGACGTGTCAGCGGCGCTGAGCTGGTGGGCGGCGAGCACGATGTCGATCGTGTTGTCTCCCGAGATCCCCCCGACCAGATAGGGAAGCAGGTCCGGCGGCGTCCCTTCTCCCTGGTAGTCGCTCGCCGTCACGACCCAGCCCTGGGCCAAGAGCGCGTTCAGGCTGGCGTGCGGGACCGTCGTCAGGTCCTCATCGGTGTAGTTGGTCGACGGCGCGCAGATGTCGCCCATGCCGTTGGTGCCGTGCGACCAGGTGACCACGTCACGGCCGGACGTCGGCGCGGCAGTGGGCGGCACGAAGACCATGCCGGTCACGGCGACGTTCTTGCCATCGATCCCCGTCGAGACGTACATCACCCGGTAGGCGGTGGCATGCACCCTCGCAACGGTTGTCTTCTCGTACTTGAGCAGGGTCCCCGGTGCCTTCGAGCTCACCCCGGCGGGAACGACGTAGAACGCAGGAAGCCCATGCGGTGCCGATGAAGGCGTTGAGCCCGACGTCGAACCGCAGGCCGATGTGACCAACACCACGCTGAGTAGTGCGCCCAATACCGCTGCGGCCTGGCGGAATCTCGTCCTCGTTCCCATCACCGCACTGCACTCACCTGTCTTGTCCTGGGAGTACGCGCCTCAGTCATGCAGTCAGTTCGCTCACCCGTCTGGCTCAACGATCCAGGCTGGTGCGTCTCACCGTAAGTAATCGCGTTGCCTTCTTCCAGGGTCCTAAGACCTTTTGACCCCTGGTCATGGTGCTGCGACCGTCGGCTACAGCACGCGCTCCAGACGCGCCGACACCTCGCGGTACCGCGCCACGGGAATGAGGTGCACCCCCTCGAAGGCCCCCGAGTCGCGGATGGCGGCCACCAGGTCGCAGGCCGCGTCGACGCCGGCGTTGCGGTCGCGCTCCAGTCGCTTCACGAGGTCGTCCGGGACGACGAGGCCCGGTATCTCCTTCGTCAGGTTGCGCGCCATGGCGGGGCTGGCGACGACGATGACCCCGGCGTAGACGGGGACGTCGACCCCCACCCGGGCGCGCCAGGCCAGCAGGTCCTCGAGGGAGAAGCCGATCTGCACGAAGAGGAAGTCGGCTGCCCGCTTCCACTCGGGCAGCGGCCGCAGCCCGGTGGCCGCCCCGAAGCGCATCGACGGGGAGGAGTCGCCGCCCTCGCCACCGCCCCGCATCCCCTCCACGTACCGGCGCCCCTCGGCGAGCATCGTCCGCACCGTGAGCTCGCTGGTGCGCGAGCCGGCCAGGGGCTCGTCGCCGTAGACGAAGAGGAATTGGTCCACCCCGTAGGCCGACGCCGTCAGCAGGTCGCGCCGGAAGCCGAGGAGGTTGCGGTCGCGGGCGTTGAGGCAGGCGATGGAGCGCCCGCCCATCGCCTCGACCTCGTGCGCCACGGCCACGCTGCTGACGGTCGCCCGGCCGATGTGATTGTCGGGGATGAGGAAGGAGCTGGCGACGGGGCTCAGCACGCCGATCTGGTGCCGCACGCGGGTGAGGTCCGGGGTGGTCGCCGGCTCTATCTCGCACACGATCTCGAACGGGTCAGCTCCCATCGGTACCCCCTTCATGGCCCCCGTCCCCCTGAGAGACCGTGATGTCCTTCCTGAAGCGGATGTGGCGGGGCGGCACGGGCCGCCCGTGGCGGTCCACGAAGACCTGCTCCCAGCCGGTGGCCTCGTAGAGGGCCACGGCTTCGGGCTGGCGGTCGCCGGTGCCGAGGCGCAGGGCCGAGAGCCCGAGCCGGCGCGCCGCCGCCTCGACCTCGCCCATGAGCGTCCGGCCGACGCCGCGGTCCCGCCAGGCCGGGTCCACCCAGCGCCGCCGGATCTCGCCGGTGTCCGGGAGGACGGTGCGCACCCCGACCCCGCCGACGGGTGGCCCGGCCTCGCCGGCGCGGGCCACCAGGAAGGCCCCCGCCGGGGGGTCGAACATGGCGGCGACGAGCCCGAGCTCCCCGGCGTTGAGGCCGCCGTAGCGCACCA
>PMPX01000039.1:0-5511 GCA_003169235.1 Acidimicrobiaceae bacterium
GAACCGCTCGCCGACGACGCAACGCCGCTCGCCGGGCCGTGGACCATGGGCGGGGGCGCACTGCCTCTCTGGTACATGCCCCCAGTGATGGGCACCGCACACCGACGCTGGACAGTGCCCGCGGTGATCGCCGTAGTCTCGGCGTTCATCCTGATCGACGTCATGGGCCTCTGCAACACCTATGGGCTGCTGAGCCTCTGAGATGGACGCCTGACGCGCCTCAATCGGTGGGCCCGGTCTCTCGGGGCTCGGGCGGCGCCCCGGTCGTCGCCGTCCNNGCCCGAAAGCGTGCCTTCTCGTCGTCCCTCAATTTCGAGTACATCGTCTCGGCAGGGGCCGATCTGGCGGCAGGACCACCGCGATGCCGGGCCTTCGCAATGAACGGCTCGAGGGCGTCACGCAGTCTGGCGGCGTTCTCGGCGCTGACGTCGATCTCATAGGACCGGCCCTCCAGCGCGAACGAGATGGTCTCATCTGCCTCACCCCCGTCGATGTCGTCGATCAGCTTTACAATGACGGTCTTGGCCATGGAGCCATCGTTGCAGAACGCCTCAGGCAGAACCAATGGGGTGCGAGCAGCGAGATGACTTCGCCGAGACGGTCGCCACAACGGCCAGCACCCTCTCTATTGCGTGCCTGCCTTCTTCCATTGTGTGTCTACTTTCGCCAATCGGGTCGCGCCTCGTTGGCGCCCTAGGCTGAGAGAGGTCCTGACGCGCCGGGTTTGACCCTTTTCCCCCTCCGTCACGCCATAGCGCGTCGGGCGCGCCTGCCTTCGGGCGGACGGAGACCGGCCACAATGGTGCGCATGGCCCGGCGTTCCAACCGCAGCAAGGCATCCCGGCGAGACCCGGAGGAGTACCGGGTCCCGGCACTCGGGACACACTGGCGCGTCGACGGGGCACCCAAGACGGCTTATGCCACCCAACGCGACGCGTACGCGGCCGCAGAAGAGCGCCGCCAGGAGTCGGGCGCCGACCTCAACGTGTACCGGTGCACCTTCTGCGACTCGTGGCACATGGGGAACAGCAGCAGGAGAGGGGAATGAGCCAGCGTTCGACCAGCGGTCCCGGTCCAGCCGAGGACGAACTCAGTACGGTGCTGAGGTTGAGAGCGCCGTCCGCCCGACGCGTCGGTGGGTGGGATACATAAAGCTCCACATGACGTTGAGACTTGTCACCGCGGAGCCGGCTGCAACCCATGACGAATCATCGACCCATAACGAACCCGGCCCTCGAGCCGCCACAGGCCCGGTCCTTCGATTTGTTGTTCAATTGTTGATATTCAGCTGGTGATGGAGGGAGTGGGGCACCTCGGCAGGCACCCCTCGNNTGGCCGCACGCCTGGTCGGGACGACAAAGCAGGGCTACGCCCCAAGTGGTACCAGGAACTCCTAACAGACAGGGCGGGGTTTCCCGACCTGCAAGAACAGGTTAAATTGACACGCCTCAGGCGGAGGCGGTCCGCTCATGGGAGCGCATCTTGGCGAAATGGCGCAGCGTGGCTAAGTCCACCGGGCTTGAAGCAGTCATCCGTCGCTTCTGCGCGCCCGAGCACATTGTGCTACCGGCGATGCAACTGCGGTGCGCTTCGACCGCCCAGGCGGCTGCGGCATGACGCGACGCTCGCGTTGGACTCATCCCGTGACGTTGGCCCGCCGCACCACCCGGGCGCGGCGTGCCCACGGTCGCATTGAGCCAGGTCACGAAGAGGGCGGGTTCACGCTCATTGAGCTCGTCGTCGTCGTGGCGATCATGCCGATCATCCTCGGAGGCATCGCTGCCGCACTCATCTCCGTCTTGTCGCTCTCGGGGAGCGTCTCGAGCCGGGTCAGCGACTCCAACGACGCGTTCATCGGCTCGGTGAACTTCAACCGCGACGTGCAAAGCGCGGCGATGATGACGACCAGCACATATCCCGCGTGCGGCACGTCGGGAACGCAGCTGCTGGGACTCGAGTGGGGCTACAACACCAGCACGCCGTCCAGTACGACCCCCACCACGATCCCGGGCAATCCTGCCTCGGGCTTCTACCAGACGGTCGTCTCCTATACCTCGACCCAGGCGAACGACGGTCCCAACGGGGGGGCGACGTGGGACCTCGTGCGATCTGTCTGCTCGTTCGGACCGGCGAGCGCACCTTCCACGACGACGGTGTCGCACGACCTCGGGACGTCGCCGTCGGTGACGATCTCCGGCCAGGCCACCGCACAGAACACATTTCCCGACATCACGAGTGAGTACGCCTCGACCTGGAAGTCGACCCAAGGCGTGACCAAGGTCGCGTTCAACATCAACGAGCCGGGGTCCCGGTACGCCTACGCCCTGACCGGACTTCCCGGCGAGTCGGCGTCGCAAGGCACGTTCACCCCGACAGTGCTGCCCAACACCGGCAACGGCTGCAATTTCGCCACCTCGGGCACCGGCACCTACGCCAACCAGCTCTGCTTCGTCGACTTCACCGGGTACACCGGGGCGAGCACAGCGCCGACCTCCAAGTGCCCAACCGGCGGGCAGTACATGGCGGGCCCTGTCCAGAACACGCCCTACTCGGTCAGCTTCTGCGTCGCCCAGGCGACGAACCAGTACAACCCTGCACAAACGACCTACCCGGATGCGGCGTGGCCCATCCCGACCTATTACGACCAGATCTACAACAGCGAAGCGTTTCTGGGCAACAACGGCTTCTACACCGGCATATCGGGCAATCCGGCGCTGTACGAGCACACCTGCTCTCCTGCCGCTTCACCAACCTCCAGCCCGTGCCTCAGCGGTGGACAAACGACGCTCTCTACCGTCTACATCACCGACTTCCAGGTGCTGGACGCGGCGGGCCACCCGGCAACGGGTTGGCAACTGATCACCGGGGACGCCGAGTCGACCGACACCAACGAATGGATGGACTTCACCTCGAACACGAGTGGTGTGACCTGGTCGATCCTCCCCAACAACGGCCCGAGCGACCTCTATGGCAACTCCTGTTACAACGACAAGAACGCGAACAACAGCGGTCTCCTCCAGTACACAGGCGCCACTCCCCCCACCTCTGCCGCCATCGGCACGCCGTCGAACGGTCCGCCCGCGCAGTCGGCTGCCCTCACCATCAACCCGTCGACGTACGCCACCGGCGCCTCTTCCGTCCTGTGCGAATCCGACCAGCAGCTGAACAAGACGGGCACCCTCATGCTCGCCGCGCAAGAGCCCCTTAACTCCTCCGCGCCACAGAGCATTACCGTGACCATGCAGGGCACGGGGTGGGCCGAGGCGATGTTCCTCGGAGTGCGGCTGTGAGGCGCCGTCCAGATGAGCCGACCGATCCCATGAAGGACCCCGACGGGTCCGAGTCAGGCGACACCCTCATTGAGGTCCTGATCGCCATCGTCGTCCTGGGCATCGCCGGTGTCGCGCTCCTGGTCGGGTTCGCCACCGCGATCACTTCCTCGGGAGAACACCGCCAGCTGGCGACGCTCGACGCGTCCCTGCGGGCGGTCACCGCGGAGACAATCGCCAACGTACAGGCCGGACAGAACAAGGCATTCGGGACCACCACCTGTCCGATGGCGTACACGCCGACGTTCACCCTCCCGGGTTCGTACCAGGTGTCCACCTACACCTACCAGTACTGGAACGGCACGAGCTGGGTTCCCGGAGGTACCGACACCTGGAACGGATCCGCCTATGTGGCGACGAGCACGACACCGGCCAACTGCACCTCGTACGGATTCGGGCCGCAGCAATGGTCGATGACGATCACCAACGGGACGTACCACACGACGGTCAGCACGGTCATCTACGACCCCAATGCACCGGCGACCTCTGGAGGCACCACGCCAAACGAGCTGGTCTTCCTACAGCCGTCGTCACCGGGTACGGGAACCGTCAACGCCAACATCGGTCCGCAGCCGATCGTCGCGATCGAAGACCACGGCAACATCGTCTACAGCGACGCCTCGTCGCTGACTCTTTCGATCGTGTCTGGGGGTGGCACGGGTACGGGAACGCTGTCGAGCAGCTGCTCGAGCGTGGAGAACGAAGGGGTCTTCGCGTTTGGTGACTGCAGCCTGAGCGCGACAGGTACCTACACACTCCAAGCGACGGACTCCGACGGCTTGACGACGGCCCTGGCAAATGATCCGACCTATTCCATTTCGACGGCGCCTCAGGCGGCATTGGCAATCACCAGCACCGCTATCGCCAACGCCACCGCCAACTCCGCCGCAACGAACAAGATGACCGTGCAGGTGAACGACGCCTTCGGAAACGCCGATCCGGGCGGTGCCGTGGTGGTCAATCTGTCTTCGAGTGCCAACTCCGGCACCACCCACACTGGCGTCTTTGCGGCGAGCTCCGGTGGGACCCCAATCACTTCCATCACGATTCCTGCCGGTCAATCTTCGGTTTCCTTCTACTACGGCGACACCAAGGCGGGATCGCCCACCATCACAGTGTCGGCCACGAACCTCCAGCCGGCCTCCCAGTCCGAGTCCATCGTCGCTGGTTCGGCGGCTGACGTTGCCATCACCCCGGCCCCGGCCTCGGCCGGGGCCTCGAGCACGACCAACGTCGCCCTCGGGTTCCAACTCCAGGACCAGTACGGCAACAACACGACCAGCGGGAGCGCGACCAGCCTGACGGTCAGCTCGAGCTCGTCAAAGAGCTTCTTCTCCACGTCCAACAACCACACCGGCACCCTGGGTGCGACCGCCACGGTCACGATTGCGGCGAACGGCACGGGGACGACGACCGAGTACTACGGCGACGAGACCGCCGGGGGCCCGACCATCACGGCCAAGAACGGCGCCACCACCTGGGGCACGGTCGGCGTGACCATCACCGCGCAGACCACCGGTGACACCTTGACCATCGTCCAGGGCAACAACCAGAGCGCCACGGTCGGCACCGCCTTCGGCACCGCCCTCGAAGTCCAAGACAGCGACCAGTTCGGAAACCCGGTGCCCGGCGTCAATGTGACCTTCGCTGCCCCGGCAACGGGCGCTTCGGGCGTCTTCACGGGGTCGGGCACCAACCAGACGGTGGTGGCGACCAACGCCGGCGGCCAGGCCACCGCCTCGGCGTACACGGCCAACACGAAGTCGGGCAACGGCTACACCGTCTCGGCGACGGCCGCGAGCGGCAGCGTCAACTTCACCGAGTCCAACACCGCCGGGGCGCCGACAAAGGTCGTCATCACCCCGACCCCGACCTCGGCCGGCGCCTCGGGCACCACCAACATCACCCTCGGCTACCAGCTCGAGGACCAGTACTCCAACACCACGACGAGCACGGGCACGACCACGCTGACCCTCACCTCGAGCTCGTCCAAGGAGTTCTTCGCCAGCACGCTCGGCGGGACGGGCACCTTGAACGGCCCGGGCACGGTGACCTTCGCCAACGGGGTCGGCACGGCCACCGACTACTACGGCGACGAGTCATCGGGCACCCCCACCATCACGGCCAAGAACGGCGCCACCACTTGGGGCACGGTCGGCGTGACCATCACCGGTGGCACGGC
>PMPX01000039.1:5553-5860 GCA_003169235.1 Acidimicrobiaceae bacterium
ACGAGCACCGGGACGACCACGCTGACGGTGAGCACTAACTCGGCCAAGGGCTTCTTCGCCACGACCAACGGCGGCACCGGCACCCTCGGCGGCACGGGCACGGTGACCTTCACCAACGGGGTCGGCACGGCCACCGACTACTACGGCGACGAGACCGCCGGGGGCCCGACCATCACAGCCAAGAACGGCGCCACCACGTGGGGCAGTGCCTCCATCACGGTCAACGCCGGGAGCGCTGCCCAGGTCTCGATCTCCACCACCCCGCCCTCGGCCGGCGCCTCCTCCACGACCAACATCACCCTCGGCT
>PMPX01000295.1 GCA_003169235.1 Acidimicrobiaceae bacterium
ATGTTCGCCCGCTACGACATGGGCGCCGAGGCGGTCGACGAGCTGTCGGAGTGCCCCGGCTACGGGACCCGTTTCACCGTCGTCCGCCGTACCGTGCCCGGCTTCAAGGACCTGGCCGTGGCGGCCAAGGTGCTGATCGAGGAGGAGGGCTGCCGGATCGTCGTGNNGGACCACGCCCGCAACGCCTATCTCATGCTCTACGAGCCCGAGGCCCTGACGGCCCGGGCCGGGCAGGGCATCCGCCAGGGCTTCGCCCACGCCGGGCCGCTCGAGCTCTGACCTCGCGCCGGCGGGTGAGGCCCGCACCGAGTTCTCCCACGTCACCGAGAACGACGTCCCGGATGGGTCACGGGCAGGCTCAGGGATTCCGCGGCAGACCGAGCACCTTCTCGGCCACGATGTTGCGCTGCACCTCGGCGGTGCCACCGCCCACCGTCAGCGCGGGTGAGAAGAGGAAGCCCTGCGACCAGGTGGCGTCGCCCGTGCTGGCACCCTCCGGGCCCCAGCCGCCGACCGGCCCCGTGCCCGCCAGCATGGCGTACGGGCCGGCCAGGTCGCGCGCCAGGCCCATGATGTGCTGCCCGTGGGCGTCGGCGATCGCCTTGCGGACCGAGGCTTCGGCGCCCGGGGCCCGGCCGGCGAGGACGGCCGAGACCATGCGCAGGCGCAGGACGCGGAGGATCTGGCTCTCCACGTAGACGCCGACCAGGCGGTCCCGTGTCGTCGGGTCCGGAGCACCCCCCGCGGTGCGGACGAGGTCGACCAGGTCGTCGGCCGTCGGGCCCATCCCCCACAGCGCGCCCTCGCCCGAGAGCGACACACGCTCGTTGCCGAGCGTCACCTTGGCCAGGTCCCACCCACCGTGCTCGGGCCCGACGAGATGGTCGGCCGGGATGCGCACGTCGGTGAAGAAGACCTCGTTGAAGGCGTGCTCCCCCGTCATGTCGATCAGCGGGCGGATCTCGATGCCGGGCGCATCCATGGGACACACGAAGTAGCTGATGCCCATGTGCTTGGTGGCGCCCGGGTCGGTGCGGGCCAGAAGGATGCCCCACCGGGCGACGTGGGCGTAGCTGGTCCACACCTTCTGCCCGTTGACCACCCAGTGGTCGCCGTCGCGCTCGGCCCGCGTGCTGAGCGAGGCCAGGTCGGAGCCGGCACCGGGCTCGGAGAACAGCTGGCACCAGAACTCCTCGCCGCTGAGCAGCGGCCAGAGCCAGCGGTCCTTCTGCTCCTCGGTGCCGGCGTACATCAGGGTCGGCCCCGCCCATCCGATGCCGATCGGGTTGATCGGGCGCGCCACGCCGGCCCGCCGGAGCTCCTCGTCGATCATGAGCTGGGTCAGCGGGTCGGCACTCAGCCCGTAGGGGGGCGCCCAGTGGGGGGCGACGTACCCCACCTCGGCGAGCTGGCGACCCGTGGGCCGGGGGTGCTCGGCCAGCCAGTCCCGGACCTGCCGCCGGCGGGGGGCGTCGTCGCCCGGCAGGCCGAGGTCCACGCGCGCAGCGTAGGCTCATCGCCTCGCTTCACGCACACCTGCGGGGGCGGGGGGAATCGAGCGGGGCCGACGGGGGTCGAAGGTCGAGCGGTGCCGGAACGGAGTGCGCATGACTGACTGGAACTACGCAGACGTCTGGGAGACGGTGGCGGACGCACAGCCCGATGCCGTGGCCATCGCCCAGGGGAGCCGCAACCTCTCGTGGCGGGAGTTCGACCACGGGGCCGACGGCGTGGCGCAGTTCCTGCTCGACCTCGGGGTGGCGTACCAGGACAAGGTGGCGGTGTACCTCTACAATTCGCCCGAGTACATCCAGGCCACCTTCGCAGCCATGAAGGTCGGGCTGGTGCCCGTCAACACCAACTACCGCTACGGCGACGACGAGCTCAGCTATCTGTGGGACAACGCCGACGCGGTGGCGGTCGTGTTCCACGGCACCTTCGCCGACCGGATAGAGCGGATCCTCGAACGGGTGCCCGGCGTGAAGGGCTGGCTGTGGGTCGACGACGGCTCGGGCCCGTGCCCCGACTGGGCCACGCCCTACGACGACGCCGTGAAATTGGCCATCGGCCGGACGCGGGCGCCATGGGCCCGCAGCGGCGACGACCTCTACATGCTCTACACGGGCGGCACGACGGGAATGCCCAAGGGCGTCATGTGGCGCCAGGACGACCTCTTCGCGCGTCTGATCGACGGCGGCGTGCGCCACTACGACGTGAACGGCGGGCTGGACGGGGTGCGCGCCGCGCTGGAGTCGAGCCCGAACCCGGTGACGCTGATGCCGGCCTGCCCGCTGATGCACGGGACGGGCGCCTTCACGGTGAACACGACGCTCGCCGAGGGTGGGCGCGTGTGCCTGCTCGAGAGCCGCAAGTACGACCCCGTCGAGATGCTGGACACGATTCAGCGCGAGAAGGTCAACGGCCTCGTGATCGTGGGCGACCCCTTCTCACGCCCGCTCCTGGCCGTGCTCGACGAGAACCCCGGCCACTGGGACCTCAGCTCGCTCGTGATGATCATCTCGTCGGGGGCGATGTGGAGCGAGCCGGTGAAGGAGCGCCTGCTGGCCCACCATCCCGCCATGATCCTGGCCGACGCGTTCAGCTCGTCGGAGGCCGTCGGCATGGGCATGTCCGTCTCGGGCGGCGGGGCGTCGGCCAAGACGGCGTCGTTCACGCTCGGGCCCGACGTCAAGGTGCTGACCGAGGACGGCCGTGAGGTGGCGCCGGGTTCCGGAGAGGTCGGCGTGCTCGCACTCGGCGGCCGCAACCCGCTCGGCTACTACAAGGACGACGAGAAGTCGGACCGCACCTTCAAGGTGATCGGCGGCGTGCGCTACTCCATCCCCGGCGACTACGCGCAGGTCGACGCCGACGGCACCATCCACCTCCTGGGACGGGGGTCGGTCTGCATCAACTCGGGCGGCGAGAAGATCTTCCCCGAAGAGGTGGAGGAGGCGCTCAAGACGCACTCCGCCGTGCACGACGCCGTGGTCGTGGGCGTACCCCATCCGACCTACGGCGAGCAGATCATCGCGGTCGTCGAGCCGGCCGAGGGCGCGCCGGAGCCGACCGAGGCTGAGCTGATCGGGCACGTGAAGGAGCGCCTGGCCCACTACAAGGCGCCGCGGCGCGTGCGGAGCGTCACGACCATCGGGCGAGCGCCCAACGGCAAGGTCGACTACACGCGTCACCGGGCCGAGACGATGGAGGACATAGGCGCCGTCGCCGACTGAACGGCGGACTGCGGCCATGTTCATCGCACCGGTCGACGCCACATCCGGCGAGGGAGAGTGGCGGCCCTTCGTCGAGGCGCATCCCTTCGGGCACCTGATCGCGCCCGGCGGGCCGCGGCGCGACATGCCCGTCGTCGTGCCCACCCAATTCGTGCTGGACGGCGCGGTCGTCTGGCTGCACCTCGTCCGGGCCAACCCGGTGTTCGGCGCGCTGGCCGAGAACCGGCGCGTGCTGCTCAGCGTGGCCGACGACTGGGCCTACGTCCCGTCCTCGTGGAAGGCGGTCGGCGACGAGGACCCGGCGCTCGGCATCCCGACCACCTACTACG
>PMPX01000116.1 GCA_003169235.1 Acidimicrobiaceae bacterium
CGGGCGACGCCGTGCTGGCGGTGCACGACGAAGCTGCCGGACTCGAGGTCGTCGAAGAACCCGTCCGCCGCCCGGGCCCGCGGGCGGGCGCGCCGGTGCGGCATCCGGCGCCCGGTCACGTCGGTCTCCGAGAGGACGGCCACCTTGGCGTCCGGCAGGATGAAGCCGCTGGTGACGGGCGCCGCCACGACGACGGCGCCCGGTCTGCCGGTCGCGGTCTCGAGCACCGGGGCGTGCACGCCCTGCTCGGCCAGGGCCGCCGACAACCGGGCGGTCCCGGCACCCGTGGCGGCGCACAGCGTGACCGAGTACCCCTCGCCGACCAGCCGGGTCACCCCGGCCGCCAGGCGGGCCGGGTCTCCCGCCACCGGGTCGAAGCGGCGCACGGTCAGTGCGCTGGTGGACGGCCCCTCGGGGACGTTGGGCAGTGCGACGACACCGGCCTCGCAGTCGCGCAGCAGACGGTCGAAGTTCACGTGGAGGCGCGGGAAGGCGCCCTCCTCCGCCTCCTTGGCCCCCCACGTGGCCGCCAGCGTCTCGGCCAACGCGGCCTCTTCGTCGAGCAGCTGGGTGCCCCGGTCCCGGATCCGGCGCGGCTCGGCGAGGACCACCTGGCTCCCCGCACCGAGCAGGTCCGGCAGCACCCGCTCGGTGTGCTCGAGGAACGGCAGCCACGACTCCATGCCGTCGAACTGCTCGCCGCGCTCCAGGCGGTCCCACACCGACGACCCCCAGGGTCGCCGCGTCACGAGCGACGCCGCCGCGGCCTGGATCTCGGAGGTGACGACGAGCTCGCGGCAGCCGAAGAGGGCGACGGCGGCGACGTCGTGCAGCGAGCGCTGGTCGCTGACGGCGAACACGGTGAGCCGGTCGACCTCGTCGCCCCACAGGTCGATGCGGACCGGCACGTCCGCGGTGGAGGGGAACACGTCGACGATCCCGCCGCGCACGGCGAACTCGCCACGGTGCTCGACCTGGTGCTCGCGCCGGTAGCCCCGGGCCACCAGATCGGCCAGGAGCGCCCCGTCGTCGACCCGCTGGCCCGGACGGATGACGATGGGGGCCATCCCGTCGGGGGGCCCGAGCCGCTGGAGCAGCGCGCGGACGGGCGCCACGATGACACGAGGGGGCGCCGGCAGCGCGGGGTCCGGGGCGTCCGTCAGCGCGTGCAGCACGGCCAGGCGCCGCCCCATCGTCTCCGTCTCGGGACTGACGCGCTCGAAGGGCAGCGTCTCCCAGGCCGGCAGCACGCTCACCGGCCCGGACAGGGCGCCGACGACCTCGCCGTCCGCCGGGTCGCCCTCGGGCGCCAGCAGGCAGGCCAGGTCGTCCCCGAGGCGCTCGGCGTCGAGCCCGGTCGCCGTGACGACGAGCAGCGGCGACCGCTGCGTGAACGTCGCCAGCGCGGCGACGACCACGGCCTGCGCCGCCTCCGGGACGGCCACGGTGGCGTCGGCGGCGCCGAGCATGGCGGCGATGACCTCGTCGGTCCGCAGCAGGTGCGGGACGGCGGCCAGGCTGCCGGCGGGCGGGTTCGGCGACGGGGTCGGGTGTGGCGCGGGCGCGGTCATCGGGTCAGGTGGGCAGCGAGTGGCACCACGCCATGGCGGCGTCGATGCCGTCGGCCGTGATGTGCTCGACGGCGTCGGCGGCGATCTCCACCGAGGTGGCCAGGAGCTCCCGGACAACGCGGGGCGGGCGCTTGAGCACGTGGGCCGCGCCCTGCGCCGCGCTGGGAGGCTTGCCCACGCCGATGCGGACACGGAGGAAGTCGTTCGTGTGGAGGTGGTCGGCGATGGAGCGCAGGCCGTTGTGGCCGGCGAGGCCGCCGCCGGCCTTGAGCCGGACCGTCCCGGGCGGGAGGTCGAGCTCGTCGTGCACGATGACGACGGCCGCGGGGTCGGTGACGCCGAAGCGGTTCGCCAGCGCGCGCACGGCGAGACCGGACTCGTTCATGTACGTGGTCGGCACGGCCAGGGCCACCCGCTTGCCGGCGACGGTCGACACGCCGACACGGGCCGGCACGCCCTTCTCCGCCCGCAGGGTGGCACCGTGGCGGTCCGCCAGCAGGGTGACGGCATCGGACCCGGCGTTGTGCAGACTCCCGGCGAACTCCGCCCCTGGATTCCCGAGCCCGACGACCAGCAGGTCCGCCGGGGTCCCCCGGCGCTCCGGCCGGGCGAAGGCGCGGCGCAGGGCCTAGCCCTCTCCGCCCGTGCTGTCGGATGCCTCCCCGGTCGGCTCGGCGGTCTCCCCCGCTGCACCTTCCTCGCCCTCGCCTTCGGCGCCCTCGCCCTCGGCAGTGACGACACGGGGAGGCTGGCCGATGGCGATCGCCGACTCGACGTCGACCTCGGTCGTGACCCCCTCGGGCAGCGAGATGTCCGACACCCGCACCTGACCACCGATGGTCAGCGCGCTGATGTCGACCTCCAGCACGGTCGGGATGGCTCCGGGGAGCGCGCGGATCGGGAGGGTGAACATCTGCTGTTCCACCAGCCCGTCGCCGTGTTGCACCTCGAGCGCCTCGCCCACGAGGGTGATCGGCACGTCGGCGCTGATGACCTCGTCCCGCCGGACGATCACGAAGTCGATATGGGTGACGGTCTGCGCGACCGGGTGGCGCTGCATCTCGCGGGCGATGGTCAGGAACGTCCCCGACCCGGTGTCGAGCGACAGCAGCTGGTTGGCCCCGGCCTCGGTGTTGAGGGCGGCCCGCAGCTCCCGGGCCACGACGGCGACCGGCACGGGGTCCGTCCCGTGCCCGTAGATGACGCCGGGGATCTTCCCCTCGCGGCGCAGGCGGCGCACGGCGCGCGAGCCGAGGGGGCGCCCGACTTCGGCGGCAAGAACGACTTCGGCCATAACGGATCTCCTCAGGTGGCGAGAGCGGCGTGCGCGGACGGCCTCGAGGGCCTCCGGCGAACGGCCTACCAGCGTAGCCGCCCGGCGGGGCGGTCGACCAGCGGGGCCGGCGGGCCCCGTCCGGAACCGCCTAGACCAGGTTGTCCCCGCCGAAGAGCTCGGAGACCGAGGTGTCCTCGAAGACGGCGTCAATGGCGTCGGCGATGATCTTGGCCACCGAGAGGACCTCCAGCTTGTCGAAGGTGCGGTCCTCGGCCACCGGCAGGGTGTCGGTCACGACGACCCGCGAGATGGGCGCCGCCTTCAGGCGGTCCACCGCCGGGTCCGACAGTACGGCGTGGGTGGCCATGACCGAGATGTCCGAGGCGCCGGCGTCGGCCAGCAGCTCGGCGGCGGCGCAGATCGTCCCGGCGGTGTCGATCATGTCGTCGATCAGGACGCAGTGGCGGCCCTCCACGTCACCGACGACGTGGCGCGCCTTCACCTCGTTGTAGGTGCCCCGGGGCCGGGTCTTGTGGATCAGGGCCAGGTCGAAGCCGAGATGCTGGCTGTAGCGCTCGGCCACCTTGACCCGGCCGGCGTCGGGCGCCACCACGACGACGTCCTTGCCGAAGTTCTCCCGCATGTACCCCTCGATGACGGGCGTCGCCACCAGGTGGTCGAAGGGCACGTCGAAGAAGCCCTGGATCTGCCCCGAGTGCAGGTCCACGCTGATGACGCGGTCGGCCCCGGCGGCGGAGAGCATGTCCGCCACCAGCTTGGCGGTGATCGGCTCGCGCCCCGTCGACTTGCGGTCCTGGCGCGAGTACCCGTAGTAGGGGCACACCGCGGTGATCCGCTTCGCCGACGCCCGCTTGGCGGCGTCGATCATGATGAGGTGCTCCATCAGCGAGTCGTTCACGGGGCTGGCGTGCGTCTGAATGATGAAGACGTCGCAGCCGCGGATGGAGATGTCGTACTTGCAGTAGATCTCCCCGTTGGCGAATTCGCGCAGGTTGGCCTCGCCGAGCTCGACACCCAGGTGGCCCGCGATGTCCCGTGCCAGGCTCGGGTGCGAGCGACCGGAGACCAGTTCGAGTCGGCGCCGCGGGATCAGCTCCACGTGCGCAACGCTACTTCGCCCGGGACGCACCCGCTCCGGGGCGCTCAGGCGTCGGGGCTGCGGTGCACCGCGTGGGGCCCGATCACGGCCCCGGCCGGCACCTCGGCGCCCGGCTCCAGGACGCTGTAGGGGCCGATCCGCGCGCCGGCGCCGACCGTGGCCCGGGTGCAGACGCTCTCGGTCACCACCGCGCCCTCGCCCACCGTGGTGTCGGGCAGCACGCTGTTGGGGCCGATCTCGGCCCCGGCGCCGACCGTGCAGTCGCCGCGCAGGATCACCCCCGGGAGAAGGGAGACGTCGGCCTCCAGGTGGGCCTGTGCGTCGACGTAGGTGCGCTCGGGGTCCCACATCGTCACGCCGCGGCGCATCCAGCGCTCGTTGATCCGGTCGCGCAGCTCCGCCTCGGCCACGGCCAGTTGGGCCCGGTCGTTGACCCCCGCCGCCTCCATGGAGTCGGGCAGGACGAGGGAGCGCACGCGGTAGCCGGCGCTCGAGAGCACGGCGACGGCGTCGGTGAGGTAGTACTCGCCCTGGGCGTTGGCCGGGCTGAGGCGCCGCAGGGTGGGCGCCAGGATGCTGCGGCGGAAGCAGTAGATCGACGTGTTGACCTCGTCGATCGCCTTCTCCTCGCCGGTGGCGTCGCTCTCCTCCACCACCCGGGCGACGTCGCCGTCCTTGCCGTGCACGATCCGGCCGTAGCCCGACGGGTTCTCCACGACGGCCGTCAGCAGCGTGGCGCTGGCGTCCTCGGCGCGATGGGCCCGCACCAGGGCCGCCAGGGTCTGGGGGCGGAGCAGCGGCGTGTCGCCCGGGAGGACGACCACGTCCTCCACCTCGTCGTCATCGTCGGGCAGCCCGGTGAGACCGACGGCCAGGGCGTCGCCCGTGCCCGACTGGGTGAGCTGCTCGACGAACTCGATCTCCATGGTCGGCGGGGCGAGCTGCACCAGGGTCTTGGTGACCCACTCGCCCCGGTGCCCCACCACGACGACCACCCGGTGGACGTCGATCTCGGCCATGGCGTCCAGGACGTGCAGGATCATGGGCCGCCCACACAGGAGGTGCAGCGGCTTGGGGCGCTCGGAGCGCATCCGCGTCCCCTCCCCGGCGGCGAGGACCACGGCGGAGAGCCGGCGTTCGGGCATCGGCGCATTCTTAGCCCGCCGGGCAGCCCGGCGTGCGTATGGGACACTCGTGGAGTGCCGGAGCTGATCCCCTACGACGAGTTCGGGCTGTTCCACGAGAACGCCGCCGAGCACGGCCTGCCCTTTGACCGCCCGCCGACGGTGCGGCGGGCCTTTGCCGACGTGGCCCGCGGCCGGCGGCTGAGCGCGCTGGTGTGGCAAGACCGGGACCCCGAACTGGTCCTGCTGCACGGCGGATCCCAGAACGCCCATACCTGGGACACGGTCGCGATGGCACTGGACCGTCCCCTGGTGGCCATCGATCTCCCCGGGCACGGCCATTCGGATGGCCCCGGAGACCGCCCCGAAGGCCAGCTGGACATACACGGCAACGCGGTCGACGTCGCGGCCGCCATCCGCCAGCTCGCCCCGGCCGCCAAGGCGGTGATCGGCATGTCTCTCGGCGGCCTCACGGCCATCGCGCTCAGCGCCGAAGCACCCGAACTGGTCCGCAAGATCGTTCTGGTCGATGTACTGCCGGGGATCAAGGCGCAGCGGGCTCAGCACATCACCGACTTCGTCATCGGGCCGGCCAGCTTTGCCAGCCTGGACGAGCTCCTGGAGCGGACAGCCCGGTTCAACCCGGCCCGGTCCCGGTCGTCTCTCCGGCGGGGCATCTTGCACAACGCCGAACAGCAGCCCGACGGCACCTGGGTGTGGCGGTGGGCCCGTCACCGCCATCCCGCGGCCTCGGCCAGCCCCGCACCAGTCGCCCCCGCGCCGGCCAGCCCGGTAGCCGGTGTCCGCCACGGGCCGCTCTGGGAAGCGCTGTCGTCGATTACCGTGCCGCTGTTGCTCGCCCGGGGCATGCGGCCGGACTCGGTGCTGGACGACGACGACGAGCGGGAATTGCTGCGCCGCCTGCCTTCCGCCCAGGTCATCCACGTCGAGGAAGCCGGCCACAGCCTGCAGGGCGACACGCCCCTCGAGCTTGCCGCGATCATCGAGCACTTCGTCTTCAGCTCCTGATGCCCCGCACCTGAACAGGCCCCCGGGTCTGGCGATCGCCCCGGTGAAGGGCGGCCGGACCTAGGTCGCCAGCGGCCACCAGTCCGCGGAAGGCCACCACGTCACACCGGCGGAGGCCCGGGACATGCTCCGCGACGTAGGTCTGCCCGTGTCCCGCG
>PMPX01000345.1 GCA_003169235.1 Acidimicrobiaceae bacterium
TGCTGGCGGCGCTGCGGCCCGAGCAGATCCCCGTGGCCGAGCAGCTGCTGCGCGGTGGGATCCAGGCCGTGCGCCAGGCGATCGAGACGCAGAACGCGTCGTCCAAGGCTGCCGGGAAGCCCCCGGTGGCCTCGAACGCCCTCCTGGCCATGGCGGACGAGCTACTCCCGACCGTCCGCCTCGCCGACTGGAAGGACCGGGCCACGGTGGCCCAGACGGCCGGCAAGGACTACCGGCTCCGCGAGCTGCGCGCCGTGGTGGCTGCGTCCCGCACGGTCAACCTGGACGACGAGGGGCGCACCCTGGCGAAGGCACTCCAGGAATCACTGGACCAGCGGACCACCGCACTGCGCGAGGAGTGGCTGGCCCGCATCACCAACGCGCTCAACGACGGGCGGGTCTTCCAGGCCGTCGAGGCCTCCATTCGCCCACCGGAACCCGGCACGCGCTGCCCGGCCGAGCTGGCGGTGAGGCTCGCCGCCGCCGCCGGGGAGGCCCTCTCGGCCGATCTGGCGCCGGAGGAGTGGATGCGGCTGCTCGACGCCGTCGTGGCGTCCCCGGTGCGCCGCACCGTCAAGCCGGCGGGCATCCCCGACGACGAGGTGGCCCGTCAGGCGGCCCGCCATGCCGCCGGTTCCGTCCCCGCTCTCGCCAAGCTCCTCGGCCTCCGCATTCCGCCCCCGCCACCCCGGCGGGTCAACACGGAGCGCCGTTTCAGCCCAACCGGCGGCTGAGCGTCAGCAGGCGGGCCGTGAACCCCGCCGACTCCAAGCGCTGTTTGGTGGCGCGGTCCCCCGGCAGTGCCAGGGCATCGATCTCGGTGCACCCCTGCGCCGCACTCCAGTCGACGGCGCCCTCCATCAGCGCCGTGCCCACCCCCACGCCGCGGGCGCCCGCCTCGACGTAGCAGCACTCGACCAGGCCGCTGCGGCGCCCGCCGGACTCGGCGGCCACCGTCACGCCCACTAGCCCGACCACCGCCCCTTCGAACTCCCCGACCAGCAGCGCGGCGGCCCCCCCGGGCTGGGTCCACCGCTCGAGCAGCGTCACGGGCGTGGCCTCACCCACCAGGGCGGCGCCGCCACGCATGGTCGCCGCGCCGAGGAGCGCCTGCGACAGGAGGCGCGTGCAGACCTGTCGATCCGCTGCGTCGGCCGGCCGGGCCAGCTCCATGCCTGTCAGGAGGGGGACGGCGCCGGAGGCCGCTCCTCGAGGAGCTGGCCGGCCCGGTTCAGGATCGTGCGGCGGTTGCGGGTGGAGGCCTCGTAGCGCTGGACGGCCCGGAGCTCCTCGGGGCCCAGGCTCTCCAGACGCCGGACGACCTGGGAGGCGCTGAGGGTGTCGTAGTCGGCCAACGCTCCCCCCACGATCGCCTCCGCCGCCGGGTCCGGCGGCGGGCGGGACGGGGCGACCGGTGCCGGCGGCGGCTCGACGTGGCCGCCGGCACCCTCCCCCACCTGGTCCGTGCCGTTGCTCAGGAACTCGTCCAACCGGTCGGACATCTCCCGCTGGCCCCGGTTGACGACGAAACGGCCGATGACGCGGGCGTTGCCCAGCTCGAGCTCGACGCGTCGCTTGCCCTTGGCGATCAGCTCGGGGAGGTCCTCCACGACCGTGATCGCCACCCCGACCGGGGCGAAGAGACACAGATCGAGGGTGCGGCGCAGCGGGCTCTCTCCGTCCGCCTGGTCGCCGAGGTCCGGATCCTCAGACACAGTCCCGGCACAGCATGTTCTTCTTGTCGGCGAGCTGGCTGGGGTGCTTGACCAGGAAGCAGGAGCGGCAGACGAACTCGTCGGGCTGCTTGGGCAGGACCCGCTCGTTGCCCTCGGTCTTGTCCTCCTGGTCGGTGGCCTCCTCGTCCTCGGGCTCGTCCTCGACGACCAGGCGCTCCTTGAGGATGACGTCGAGGCTGGCCTCGACGTCCTCGTCGTCGGGCTCCTCCTCCTCTTCCTCCTCGTCGCCCTCACCGGACCGCTCCACCACCGCCGCCGGCGAGGGGGTCAGGATCTCGTCGACCTCTGCTTCGTCCTCGTCCTCGTCCAGGTCGGCGATGTCGTCGGCGTCCTCCTCGAGGGCATCGTCCTCAATGTCCTCGAGCGCCTCGTCTTCGTCGATGTCCACGTCCTCGTCGACATCGAGCTCGTCGTCGAGCGTCGCTTCCTCGTCGACGTCCGGGCTCTCGGCCTCCAGATCCTCGACCTTTGCTTTCTTCTTAGTCGCCATTGTGCCGCGGGAGCATAGACGGTTCGAGAGACTGTTCAATCGCTGTGAGGGTGCCCGCCGGGCGGGCCCGGCCGGCGGGAAAAGGAAGGGTTGCGGCGGGCGGGCCCTGGGGTCTTTGGCGCCATCCTGCACGCTTGGGGTAGCCAGGCGTGCAACACGTTCTCTACTCGACCCCCAGGGCCTACCACCGCCTCTCACAGACATCCCCCCCTTGCTGCTTCAGGGGGTTCGTTTCCCCGTCGCATCCGTAGGGTCGTCGGGGACTGCGCCGTACATTAGGCAATCCGGGGGTGGTGCCGTCAAGACGGTTTTCGTCACCGCCACCAGGGGGAACGAGGGTAGTTCCTGGTCAATGCGTTGCCGATTTTTCCGACCGCCGACGCTCGGCCCGGCGCTCGGACTCGAGGCGCTCGAGGTCCGTTGATCCGTGGTCGACGTGGGACATGGCGTCGGCCAACGCCCGGTGCCCGGCGACCTCCGCGATGGCCCGGTGCATCTGCTGGGCCACCCGGCGGTAGGCGGGATGGCCCTGGGTCCCGGAGCGCAGCTCAATCAGGTGCATCGCCTCTCGCGCGTTGAATTGCATGACGTAGCGGATGCGGTGGGCCAGCGCGACGGCGTAGGACGCCTGCTCTGGGAAGTCCGGTGCCAGTGTGCGGTACAGCTCTTCGGCGCGTCCGATCGCCTCGTCGTAGCGCTCCGCGAGGCCGGCGTCGGCGACGAGGCTCGGCATGTCGTAGCCGAGGGAGATGCCGAGGCGCTGCCACTCGATCGTCAGCATGCGGTGGCGCTGCAGGTCGCGGAACGCTCCGTAGTCGGTGACGAGCTCGAAGCGGTAGTCGGTGCGCTCGAACGCGCGGCCGGGCCGGTGGCGGCGGTTGCGCCGCTCCCCCACGTACGCGCGCAACAGCGCGACACGGTCATCGTGCGCGAGAAGCGCGACCCGGCGGGCCGCCTCGTGCTCGGAGCACCCGAGATGTGAGAAACAGGCCGCGACCAGGACCTTCTCTTCCCCCTCGGGGTCGAAGTCGAGGAGCGTGACCTCGGCCTCCCCGGCGTCGAACTCCGGTTCGGAGGACGGGTGCGGTGACTGCAGATCGGGCCAGAGGCGCTGCACGAGGCGTGATGTCTGCTCACGTGTGACCATGAGGTAGTCCGACCACTCGCCGCCGCGTTCCTTGACGTCGACGCGTTGGAGGAACGACGGGATCACCTTGCGGAGCTCGACGAGCATCATGTCGGCGTAGTGGCGCGCCTCCGGGAGCGGGTGGGCGCGCATGCGCAGCAGCAGCTGCTCGTAGGACTGGCCGGTGCCGTACACGCCGATGTTGGACAACGACGCAGCGGGCAGGATCCCGCGCAACGCATCGAGCGACTTGGCGCGCGTCGCCTGCCGGTACACGAAGTCGCTGTCACCGGCCTGTTGCGGGAACTGCTCGGCCACCCAGGCCTGCATGCGTGGCAGGAGCGCGCCGTAGGTGTCGAACACGCGGTCCATCTCGCCGACGAAGCGGGCGCCGTGCGGGGAGTCGAGCAGCTCCGGCGGGCGGAAGTAGCGGTACTGCCCGTTGTCGAGGCGCTGGTTGTACGCGATGTAGCGCGTCGACTGCTCCAGGTACGACATGAGCCGCCCCCACTCGAGCACCTTCGAGAGCACGTTGGACGACTGCTCGCAGGCGAGGTGGACACCGCCGAGTTGCGCGACGGAGTCGTCGCCGTACTCGACGAAGACCTTCTCGTAGAGCTGCTCCGCCCGCGCCAGGCCCACCGTGGCGTCGACGGTGGCGTCACCGGAGATGTCGAGGTCGCCCACGAACTCCTCGAGGAACAGACGGCGCAGGCTCTTGGCCGAGCGCGAGTACCGTGCGAAGAGGGCTCCCTTGACCACCTCGGGCAGGTTGACCAGGGCGAACACCGGCTGGTCCAGGTTCGTGACGTAACGCCGGAGGATGGCTTCCTCGTCCGCGGTGAAGCTCTCTTCGGAGTAGGGGAACATGCCCGGCCCACGATAGAACGAGGGTGACGCGACGGTGGCGGATAGGTCAGGTGCCCGGCAGGCCTCCGGCGACGACGCCCCTGAGCAGGAGGTCGACGGCCTCCCGGGCCGCGGCCGCCACGCCCGGATCGGCCGCCGTGTGCGACACCTGCTGGGCCAGGTCGGCCACGGACTTCATGGTGCGGACGAAGTCGCCGGGGGCCAGCTCCCCCACGTCACGAGCGGCCACGTCGAGGGCGGTGGAGAAGGACGCCCCCCGGGCCCACGATGCCACCGCGGTGGCCAGTCCGGCCGCCGGCTCGCGGGTACGTGGCACCAGATGAGCCTCTTCGACGTCGCGGATCCTCCCGGCCATGACGTGC
>PMPX01000009.1 GCA_003169235.1 Acidimicrobiaceae bacterium
GATCTTGCTGATGCCCTCCGACGCTGCGGTCCGGGCCTGAGTCTCTGTGATCCCACTGCCACCATGGAGACTGAGGTTGACAGAGAGCGCCTCCCGCAAGGCTCTCAGAAGCCCGAAATCCAGTTCTGGGGGGGGTGGGGTACGCGCCGTGCAGATTGCCGATCGCTACGGCGAACGTGTCGATTCCAGTGGCCTTGACGAACCGACTCGCCTGCTCGGGATCGGTCTTTGCCGGCTGGGAGTGCGTGCTGATCGCCTCTGGGTGGAGCGTCGAGGAGCCCGAGAACCACTGGTCCTCGGACTCCTCGAGTGCACCGGTGCTCGTCGCGTACTGCACCACCTCCTTGGTCCCTCGAATGATGTCATCGGTGGACAAGGAATGATCGGACCCACTCAGGTCGATGTGGATCAATTCGAAGCCGGCGTCGATACCCGCCTTCGCGGCCTCGATACTCGGAGCATGATCCAGGTTGAGGTACACCTCAATGTCGAACTCGTCGGCGTAGGTATCGACGAGCGATCGCAACAACCTGAGACCCATGAACGACACCTCGGATGCGCTGGCTTCAATGAGCACCGGTGCGCTCAGCGCATCAGAAGCCTCCGCGATTGCCCTGAAGGTCTCGATGTCGCCTGCATTGAATGCCCCCACCGCGAATCGCTGAGTGCGTGTCCTGCCCATCAAATCGCGGGCGCCCTCTATCGAGCGAGACCTTGGGGACAAGGCCATGGTCATCGCGAACCACTCACCGCGGCCGTGGAACCCTCCAGCAGAACGGCACGGCACTCGCAGTACACCGAAAACGCTCCTCGTCCGGCCTTTCGGCCTCCACCTCGTCCTAATTCCGATCCGTCAAGATCTTCTACGTCGCACAATCCCACAGCAGACGTTCACGACCCTGTCACCATCGCGCCGGTCGCCGCCTCGAAGCGCCCGTGGAAGGCACTGGTGTGGGGGAATGGCGGCTCTCTGGTGGACCAGCTGATCAGGGGCCGGCCAGGACCTCAGGGTCAAGAGCCCACACCAGGCCGATGCGAGGGTCAGGGGTTCGGATCCCGCCTTTCACTTCGTTCTCCCAGTTCGTACGGGGTGTTCGGTCCCGGCGGCCGCTCAACTAGACGGGATCCGTCGGTCTCGATGGAAGGCGTTGCCACGTCTCGAAGCGATATGTCGTTACTCCGTCTTGTCGATCGTCGCTCCTGGCCGTAAGCCCAAACTCGGTTTCATAGGGAGGGAAGAACTTCGTGCAGTCGAAGTCACCGTCGACCTGCGTCAGCAACAGTTCGCCGGCCTCGGTGATCGTGTGCGCGTACACCGTGGCGCCGCCGATGACCCAGACGTCTTCTCCGGGATTCTCGGCGGTCAATTGGTCCAGGCTGCCGATCGCTCGAAAGCCTGTGCGCAGGGGTCCTGGGTGGGTTGTCAGCACGAAGTTCTCTCGCTTGTGCAGCGGTGCAGCAAATTCGTCGTAGGTGGCGCGACCCATCAAAATCAGGCCGGTGGCTGTCTTCGCACGGAAGTAGGCCGTGTCACCGGGAAGCTTCCAGGGGATGCCTGAGTCGGTCGCGATGCCCCGTCGAGAGTCCAGGGCTGCAATCAGGCGGATCATGTCGGGTAGCGATCTCGAAGTGGCCGCGTCGGGCCCGAGCCGTGAATCGTCGTGAAGCGGGAAGATGCCCCTCCGGGATCCATCGCCAAGAAGCCGTGTCTACCTGCGAAGTTGGCTCTCGAACGCGGGCCCGTCCAGGAGCACCCTCGAATCGACAAGACGGCCGTTGAGCCAGGCGGCCGGGGTTCCTTGTGGATCTTCGGTCTGGTAGAGGGATTCCCGGCCCAGCACCCATGTTTCATATCGGGCTTCTCGCACACCCGAGGCAAAGTCCGAACCGGTGAGACCCACGTGTGCACCGACGCGCACGAGCTCTTCGGTCGTGAAACCCCCTGTGCCCTCCGGCGGCTGCGCCGCAAAGAGTGCCCGGCGCAACTCGTCAAACCGACCGGCTTCGGCGGCCAGGACAAGGGCGTTGTCGGCTCTGACCGACTCTGGACCCAAGAAGCAGCGCATGCGATATTCGACGGCCAAGTCGCCGGTGCGGACGGCGGCCGCAATGAGCGGTCCGTTGAGATCCTCGAACTGACGGCAGTAGGGGCATTGTGGATCCTCGAAGAGGACCATGCGGTTCCTGGCACTGGCATCGCCGACAAGGACTCCGCCCTCGGGTGTATGGCCGGAAGGGGTCGCTTCCTGATCAGCCGCATTCACTGTTACCTCCACATTGTCGCGGATCCCGGTTGGCTGTCAGCTCAGCTGGACGATCCCGCGGACCTCAGGGTATCGGTCACGCTCAATGCTCAGACGGAACCGCCATGCGCTCGCGCCCCGACGAGCTTCTGCCATACCGACCAGGGACTCTGACGGGTGCGACGATCTGGCTGATGCGCGATTTTGGTTAGGTATCGTGAGACCCGAGGATCGTCTTGGTGTGGGTGTGCCCTGCGGAGCGTGACCCTCAACCCGTGGAGGTGCAGGATGGCCGATTTCAGACCGCCCGAAGAGGGGATTCTGCTAGCCCACTTCATCGTCTCGGACGATGTCGAGCGCTCTCGGCGCTTCTACTCCGAGGTGCTCGGTGGCAGGGTGATCTTTTCGGGGGATGTGACCTATGTGGCACTCGCCAACAGCTTCATCATCATCAATGTGGGCGGAGGTCCGACCGACGACAAGCCCACCGTTACCCTCGAGACGCCACGAGATCCCGACCGGGTCAGTAGCTTCCTGAACATCCGGGTCGAAGACATCCAAGCTGTCTACGAGAGGTGGAGCGCCCGAGGCGCGCAATTCCTGACGCCACCCAAGCAGCACAAGTACGAAATCCGTTGCTACATCCGCGATCCCGACGGGTATATTATCGAGGTCGGACAGAG
>PMPX01000202.1 GCA_003169235.1 Acidimicrobiaceae bacterium
CCCCTTCGGGCGGGAGGGCGGGTACAACCCCTACGACGTCCACAACGAGCTGCAGGAGACCATGCAGGCACTGGTCGGCATCATCCGCACCGGGCCCGAGCTCGAAGAGGCGCTGACCAAGCTCGAGGATCTCAAGCAGAAGACGGCCAAGCTCCGGGTGAAGGGGGGCCGGTCCTACAACCCGGGCTGGAACCTGGCCACCGACCTGCCGTCCATGATCACCACCTCCATCGCCGTGGCCCAGGGAGCGCTCAACCGCACGGAGTCCCGCGGCGGGCACACGAGAGAGGACTACCCGGGGCCCGACCCCGAGTTGGGCAAGGTCAACTTCGTGCAGCACCAGAAGGGCGAGCACGGGTTCCTGGCGCCGATCGACATCGCTCCCGAGCCGCTGCCGGAGATGCCGGCCGAGCTGCGCGCCCTGTTCGAGGAAGGACACTGAGCCCATGGCCGACGAGGTGACGATGCGGGTCTGGCGAGGCGACGAGAGCGGCGGTGAGTTCGAGGACTACGTGATGCCGGCCGTCGAGGGCGAGGTGGTCCTCGACGTNNGGCAAGTGCGGCTCGTGCTCCGCCGAGATCAACGGGCTCCCCCGCCTCATGTGCATGACCCGCATGGACACGCTCCCCGAGGGCGAGCCGGTCACGGTGGCCCCGATGAAGACCTTCCCGATCATCCGCGACCTGGTGACCGACGTGTCCTTCAACTTCGAGGTGGCCAAGACGATCCCGGCCTTCGAGCCGGGTCCCGAGCCCGAGGGCGGCTACCGGATGATGCAGGTCGACGTGGAGCGGGGCCAGGAGTTCCGCAAGTGCATCGAGTGCTTCATGTGCCAGGACGTCTGCCACGTCATCCGCGACCACGAGGACAACAAGCCCAAGTACGCCGGGCCCCGCTTCTTCATCCGCTTCGCCGAGCTGGAGATGCACCCGCTCGACGTCAACGACCGGCGCGAGCTGGCCCACGACCGGGGCCTCGGCATGTGCAACATCACCAAGTGCTGCACCGAGGTCTGCCCCGAGCACATCAAGATCACCGACAACGGCATCATCCCGATGAAGGAGCGTGTCGTCGACGCCCGCTACGACCCGGTGGCCTGGCTCGGACGCAAGATCACCGGACGCTCGAAGAAGTCGGCCGAAGAGGCCTCCGCCGGCTGAGGCGGCGGCGCCTGCGGCGTGCCGGTGCCCACGGCGACCGCATCGGCATCCCGGTGGGCCGCATCCCCATCCGGGCCCCATCTTCGCCCCGTCTCGCCTAGCCTCGCCTCCCCATGGCCCGCTTCCTCTCGCCCGAATGGGTGGCGTCCTTCGACGCTGCGCTGAGCACGTTGGACTTGTCCGACGTCGTCGCCGCGGCCGGCGCGCGCTCCCTGGCGGCGGCCGACGGCACCTTCAGCGTGGCCCAGGTGGTCAGAGGTGCCCCGGGCCCCGACGGGGTGGACCAAGAGCTGCGCGTGGTGCTGACGGTGGCCGGCGGCCGGGCCCACCTGGAGCTCGACCCGGAGGGCCGGGTCGCGGGCACGGCGACGATCGTGCTCGCCTACCCCGATGCCCTCGCCATGGCGCAGGGCGAGCTCGACCCGGCCGACGCACTGGCCGCCGGGCGGGTGCGGGTGCGCGGCGACCTGGCCGCGCTGGTCGCCGGCCAGGACGTGCTGGCCGGCGCCGCGGCGCAGCTCGGCTCGGAGCTGACCGAGCTGACCGACCCGGCTGACGCGGGGGGCGCCACCGGCACGGTCACCGAGACCGACTGAGGCCGCGTGGCCGACCACCGCTCGCGCCTCTCGCCTGCGTCACGCCGCCCTGCCGCGTACGGGGAGCGCTACCGCGGCCAGGTCGCCGTGGTCACCGGGGCCTCCGCGGGGTTGGGCGCCCAGCTGTGCCGCGACCTCGCCGGGGCCGGCGCCACCGTCGTCGGCCTGGCCCGCAACCGCGAGCGGCTCCATGCGCTGGCCGCCGAGCTGCGTGCGACGTCGCCCGGATTCGCGACCGTCCAATGCGACGTGTCCGACACCGTCGCCCTGCAGCGCACCCTCGACGACGTGGCCGCCGCCCAGGGCCGGGTGGACCTGCTCGTCAACAACGCGGCCCAGGATCCCGGCGTCCGGTTGGCCGACATCGGCGAGGACGACTTCCGCCACACCTTCGACGTGAACTTCTTCGCTCCTGTCGCCGCCACCCTCGCGGTCATGCCCGGCATGGTCGAGCGCGGGCACGGCACCATCGTGAACATCTCGTCGGACGGCGGGCGGCTGCCCTCCCCCGGCCCCGGGGCCTACTCCTCGTCGAAGGCCGCCCTCTCGGCCTTCAGCGAATCGACCTCGTTCCGGCTCGGCCCCAAGGGGGTCAGCATCCACGTCGTCTACCCCGCGTTCATGGCCACCGAGCTCGGGCTGAGCGCGCTGGGCCGGGGCCTGCGCCGGCCGCCGCGGATGACGCCCCGCAGCGTGGAGAGCGTGTCACGCCGGATCCTGGCCCGGGCCGGAGGACCGTCGCTGGAGATCAGCGTGTCGGGGCTGATCGACGCCGCCATGGTGTTCCGCCAGGTGATGCCCAGGACGTACCACCGCCTGCGCCGCAACTGGTAGGACCGACGGTACGACCCACTGGGCGGGGGCGGTGCGACGGAAGTATCGTTGTGGGTACCGGCTCGCATAGGTCGGGCCGCGGTAGGAGGGACGACGTGCACCAGCCGATCGACGACCACTTCCTTTCGAAGTACAGGGCCCTGCTGGACGCCGAAGACCTGGCGTTCGACGAGCTCGAGCACGCGTGCGAAGAAGGTGACCGCACGCAGTTCGACAAGGACATGGTCGATTGGCAGAACGCCCTCGAGCACAAGCTCGTCTTCCTGGCCAACGCCGGGGTCGACCTGAAGCTGCCCGTTCTGGGCTGACGGCGCCGCTCCCGGTCGGGTCCGCCCCGACCACTGGCCTCGGGGCCGGACGGGGTCCCCGCGACACCCATCCCTGGCCATCGCGCCGCAGTGCAGGCAGGATGGTGGAGTGCCGAAGCCAACCGAGAAGGATGCCGCGGCGTCCGAGACGAACGGGTCCCGGTCCCAGGGGTCCAAGCCACGCAAGGGTACCGAGGTCGTCGCACCTTCGAGCCGGGTGAACGTCGCGTTCCCCTTCTCACAGATCAAGCTGCAGGAACCGAGTCAGGAGCTCGCGGATCTGGCCGGCGTCGTGTTCGATCTGGTTGTCGCCGTGGCCGAGTGGGTTCCCGATGACGACCGGCTCGACGAGCTCCGGGCGCGGGCACAGGCCCTGCGCGAACGCCTTCGCTGAGACCGCCGTCACGCCGGGACTGCACCGCACCCCGGAGGAGGCGGGCCGTCAGCGCAGGCCGATCGAATCCGCTTCGGTGCGGATGGTGGCCTCGAAGAACGCACCCGGGTTCAGGATCGTGTTGCGCCAGTGCCCGAAGACCTCGAGGCTGATGACGCCGACGATGGTCGACCAGGCCTGAATGGCCAGCACCACCTTTGCCGCCGGCATGTGGGGGAAGAGCGCGTCGCTCACCGGTGCCACCGCGTCGCGCAGCTCGCGGGAGATCGCCCCCTCGTGCGCTCCGGTCTGCAGCCGGCCGGCCGCCTCGGCCTCGATGATCGGGCGCACCAGGGCGGACACGATCCGGGCGTACGGCTCCACCGTCTCCTCGGGCGCGTCGTAACCCGGCACCGGCGTGCCGAAGATGAGGCCCCACTCGTGCGGGTACGCCAGGGCCCACGTGCGCAGGGCTCGCGGCACCGCCCGCCAACGCGCCGCGTCGCCCTCGCCCTCCGGCGCGACGACCGCCGCCGCCCGCTCGGCCTCGTCGGCCAGCGACCCGTAGGCGGCGAGGATCAGCGCACTCAAGAGCGCGTCGCGACCGTCGAAGTAGCGGTAGAGCGCCGAGGGCGCCATCTCGAGGTCCCGGGCGATCGAGCGCAGGGACAGGGCGGCCGCACCCTCCCGGGCGACGTGCTGGCGGGCCACGGCCAGGATCTCCGCGGTCATCTCCTCCCGCACCCGCTCCCGGGCCGTCCGTGGTGCTGACATGCGACCAGTGTGGTTGTTCACGGGAGAGAACACAAGTACTTGACATGAACACTGTTCACACTTAGGATCAATGTTCATGAACCGACAGATGCAGGAGGTCGCCGTGACACCGAGCCCCGCCGCCGAAGAGCCCGCCGCCGCCCACTACAAGGAGCCGGACTGGTTCACCCGCAACGTCCTCAACCGGCTCCTCAGCGGCCTGACCCGGCTGGGCGTGAGCGTGATGGGCTCCCGGGTGCTCGAGCACCGGGGCCGGAGCACCGGCAAGGTCTTCCACACGCCGGTGAACCTGCTCACGATCGATGGGACCGAGTACCTCGTCTCGCCACGAGGTGAGACCCAATGGGTCCGCAACGTGCGGCACGCCGGCGGCCACCTGGTCCTGATCCTCGGCCGTCGTCACCGGCCCTACACGGCGACCGAGGTCCCCGTGGCCGACAGTGTGCCCATCCTGCGCGCCTACCTGCGCCGCTGGAAGTTCGAAGTCGGGATGTTCTTCGACGGTATGTCACCGGACTCCACCGACGAGGAGTGGGCGGCTGTCGCCGCCAGGCACCCCGCCTTCGTCCTGAGCTGACCACGCGGTGGCCCACGGGTGGCCGGGTACCCCCGACGGCCGTGGCGGCACGGCATCATGGTGGCGCATGACCGACTCCCGCTCCCAGGCCGCCCTCGGGCACCGCAACCTCATCGCCTTCAACCGGGCCGCCACGCACTGGGGGAGCAGGGGAGCGCTCGAGGAGGGAGGCGGGGCCGTCCTGTGCGCGGGCGGGACATGGATCCCGGTCGTGGCCAACGGCGCCTACCGCATCGACCACACCCTGGACGGCGGCGAGCTCATCGCCCGCGCCGACGAGTTCTTCGGCAGCCTGTCCCGCGGGTTCACCATCAAGGTCAGGGACACCGGCCAGGACGACGACCTGCGCCGGGCCTGCGAGGCGGCGGGCCTGGAGCGCTTCGGCACCCCGGTCCCCCAGATGATCCTGGACGGCCCGCTCCGCGAGCCGGCGACCGACGACGGCATCGCGACGCGCGTGGTGGACGACGAGGCGGGCGTCGCCGACTTCATTGCAGTCAACGCCGAGGCGTACGGGACCTACGGCATGCCGGCGGAGGTGCTCTCCGACCTGTTCGACGAGTCGAAGCGACTGCTGGAGGACCCCGGCGCGCACATCGTGGTGGCCTCCCGCGCCGGCGAGCCCATCGCCACGGCCATGACCTTCGAGAGTGACGGCGTGGCCAGCCTGCAGTGGGTCGGCACCGTCCCCGGCGCACGCACGGCGGGGCTCGGCGCCCTCGTCACCATCACGGCGACCAACCTCGCCTTCGAGCACGGCGCGTCCTCGTGCACGCTCCAGGCATCGCCGATGGGAGAGCCGCTCTACCGTCGGCTGGGCTACGAGACGATCTACCACTACGGGGAGTTCGTCCGCTGGCCCACGCCGCCCGCGCCCTGACCTGTCGGGACCGCCGGCTCAGTCCCCGAGGGCACCGCGGGCATAGGCGGCCTGCCCGACGTGCTGCAGGCAGTCGTCGGCGACACTGACCAGGCGCACCCCCAGGGTGACCGGGGGGTCCCAGCGCCGGTCGACGACGCGGTCGAGATCGTCGGGGCCGAGGCCTTCGAGCATGGCGCTCGTCCGTGCGTCGACCTCGGCGAGATACTCCAGCAGCACCGCGGGCCCGTCGGGCTGCACGGCGCGCACTTCCTCCTCGGTGTGCCCGTAGCCCGTGTTGGTCGGGTCCGGCGTGAGCCCGACGCGCCGCGCCCAGTCACCACCGGCCCAGATCTGCTCGGTCCCCAGGAGCTCGGAGATGTGGTGGTCCTGCACACGGGCCAGGTGCCAGACGAGCCAGCCGATGGTGTTCGCACCGGGCGCCGGTGGCCGGCACAGATCCTCGGAGGAGAGCCCGTCGACCGCGTCAGCGGCCAGGGGCGGAATGCGACCGTAGAGCTCGAGCAGCAACGACGAGGTGTCCATGGACTGCACTCTAGGGACCACGGACTCCAGGGACCACGGACTCGAGGGACCGCGGTCCCGCCGTGAGCCCGCCACCGACGGCGACCCTCCCTCCGCCGCTCAGATCGGGGCTGCGGTCAGGTCCCGCCGGCGATCTCCGCCTCCGGGGACTGGATGTCGTAGCGGGCCGCGGCCGTGTAGGCCACCAGCACCACGACGACACCCGTCAGCACGAGTGCGGTCTGCCAGTCACCGAAGTTGGCGCCGCTGATGCTGTGGGCCTTGCTGAGGTAGTCGGCGAAGGACGCACCCACGGGGCGGGTGATGACGTAGGCGAACCAGAAGCAGAAGATCCCGTTCCAGTGGAGGAACTTCCAGCCGGCCCACGGGACCAGGATCACGCCGCAGAAGAGGATGGCCGAGGCGAGGTAGCCCAGCCCGAGCGTGGTGGCGGCGAAATCGCCCACCGCCGTACCCAGGGCGAAGGTGGCGAACACGACGCACCAGTAGAACTTCTCGCGCCGGCTGGTCGTGATGCTGTGGATGTCCAGCGTGTGCTCGCTGCGCTGCCAGAGGGCGAAGACCGACGCGAGCACCAGCAGCCAGAACAGCGACGTCACGGCATAGGGCAGGCCGACGACGAGATGCATCGTGTCGGCGACGCCCGTCCCGGCCGTCGCGATGGCCAGCGCCAGGAACCAGTACTGCACGGCGGAGTAGCGGCGCGTGGCGAATTGCAGGACGAGCGCGAGGCAGAACATGGACACCTCGACGACGGCGCCGAGCTCCTTGTTGGAGACGAACGTGTCGGAGATCGCTTCGCCGGCGGCAGTCGTCGAGATCTTGATCACCCAGAAGAGAGCGGTGACCTCGGGCACCTTCGCGGCAAGCGGCTGCTGGCTGAACACCCGGAACAGTGAGCGCACGCGTCTGTGGTCTCCTTCACTCGGTGCGGGCCATGGTAACGCCGCCGTGCGGGAGCGCACCGGCGGCAGCGTCATGCCGTCTCCCCTCGTAGACGGCGGTCTTTCGACTCCATGTCCGACCTGAGGATGAGGTCGCGCTCCGGCGATTTCATCCTTTGGACGGGGACGAACCGGACCAGTCCGTCGACCGCCCCATGCCTAGTGCAACGAGACGGGCACTCCCCCGGCGGCGGCCGAGCGGTATGCCGCGTCCACCAGGCGATGCGCCGAGAGCGCGACGTCGAGGCCCGGCTGGGGAGCCGCACCGCCGGTGACGGCGTCGACGAAGGCCCGGTCGGCCTCGACGTAGGCCCGGACGGCGAGACCCACCTCGTCGTCGGCCAACGGCAACGCGTCGACCCACTCGGGTGACGGGCACGGCCGCACCTCCATGCCGTCGCTGGTCTGCACGTGCAGCGGGCCGCGGAACTCGTCGTCGAGCCATACCATGCCCTCGCGGCAGAACACCTCCACCCGGCGCGTCGAGCCCCGGCTCAAGATGTCGTGCCAGATGCTCGTGAGATGCGCCTCGAGACCCGAGGCGAACGAGAGCGAGACGGACGCCATGTCCTCGATCCCCTCATGGCCGGCGTGGTTCGCCGTACGGGCGGCCACCTCGTCCACTTCCCCGAAGCAGTAGCGCAGGATGTCGAGGTCGTGGATCGAATGCTCAATGAGGCAGCCCCCGCCCGCCTGGGCGACGTCGGCCCGCCACTGCGACGCATAGGTGCCCTGAATGGGGAAGTACTGGTCGTCGCGGAAGACGGCCGCCATCGGCGCACCCAGCGTCCCCCCGTCCACCAGGTCACGCAGCGCCCGGAAGACGGGGGCGCTCCGCAGGACGAGACCGCATTGGCTCGGCACCCCGGCCGCGGGGGNNGACCGCGTTGACGAGCGCGGTCGCCGCCGCCAGGTCCCGGGCCAACGGCTTCTCGCAGAAGACGGCCCGGCCGGCCGCCAGGGCCTCGTCCACCGCGCCGCGGTGCGCTGCGGTCGGCGTGCAGACCCACACGGCGTCACAGCGCTCCGCGAGCTGGCCGGGGCTCCCCACGACCGCCGCGCCGTCGGCGCCCACCACGTCGGCGAAGCCCTGGGCGCGCCGCTCGCGCTGGTCGTGGACCGCCACGATCGACGCGTCGATCACTCCCCCGTCAATCATCGCCTTGAGGCCGAGCCCGTGCGCCCACGCGATGAGCCCGGACCCGACGAACCCGATGCGCAACATCCCCGGGAGACTAGGCGGCCCGCCGCGGGGCGTCAGTTCCTCAGCCGGCGCGCTCGTGACCGCCCAGCGCGTCGATGAAGCGCGCCGCCACCATGACCAGCATGGCGATCTCGTGGCGTTCCCGGCGCCTGATGGGGACCGGACGGCCCCCGCACAGAGTGAACCCCGTGTCGGGCACGGGCTCGACGAAGACGCCGGAGCCCGTGGTGTCGTTGGCCGGGTCCGCGCCGCTCCGCGAGCCCTCGGCGAAGGCGGCCACCCACTGGACCGGGGGCACGTCCCCGTGCACCTCCGCGAATCCCTCGAGCTCGTCGTCGGCCAGCGCCAGCCAGGTCAGGCCGAACAGCGACATGAGCTGGCTGGTCAGCGCGTTCATGGCCGCCGTGGGGGTGGCGGCCTGCAGGACGGCGGCGGCGGCGGCCAGGACCGTGTCCTCGCGGTCGGGCGCCTCCGTCGAGAGCTCGGTGACCTCCTCGACGCCGGCGCCCGGGACGTTGCGGACACCGCGGCACACCGCGTCGACGGCGCCGGGCTCGTCGGGCAGCTCCACCACCAGCTCGTCGATGGCCACGCCGGCCTCGCGTTCGAGCACCTCCAGGCCGACCACGTTGCCCTTGACGGCACCGATCTCGGCCGCCACGGCGCCGAGGACCCCGGGGGCATCGGGCAGCCAGATCCGCATGCGGGTCAGCAGCACCCGGGCCCGCTCAGTGGGTCCTGGTCATCCGCACGGCCACCCGCATGGTGTTCTCGGCGTTGCCGGCGTAGACACCCTTGACCGGTGGCACGTCGGCGTAGTCACGGCCCCGGCCGACGGCCACGTGGCGCTCCCCCACCGGGCAGTCGTTGGTCACGTCGTAGCCCCACCAACGCCCCGTCCACATCTCCACCCAGGCGTGGCTCTCCCCGGTGATCTCCTCGCCGATGGTGGCGTCCTCCTCGGGATGGAAGTAGCCCGAGACGTAGCGGGCCGGCAGGCCGACCGCCTTGGCCAGCGCCAGGGCCAGGTGCGCGAAGTCCTGGCACACGCCGGCCCCGTCCGCGTACGCCTCGTTGGCCGAGGTGTGCACCGAGGTCACGCCGCGCATGTACCGCAGCGACTCGTGCGAGGTGGCGATGATGCGGCGGGCCGTCTCGAGCGGGCGCGGGGCGCGCAGGTTCGACGCGATCTCCGACAGCTCGTGCCCGGGTGTCGTGTACAGGTTGTGCGAGACGTGGTCGGCCATGGTGAGCGAGGCGTCGCCGACGTCCTCCCACGTGCAGTCGTCGGGCTCGTCGGCCTGCTGGGTGTCGACGAGGGAGTTGCCCGTGATGGAGAGCAGCTCGTGACCCCGGTCGACGTTGAAGGCCACCACGTGGGTCCCCCAGTAGTCGATGTAGGAGTACTGGGGCGCCGGCGGCAGGGTGACCACCCGCGTCTCGAGCGCGGTCTGGCGGAACTCGGTTCGGGGGGTCAGGCGCAGCTCGTTGTAGGAGGCCCGCGCCGGGCCGTCGTAGTCGAAGCGGGTCTCGTGGGAGACGCGGAGCCGCCAGCCGTCGGCCCGGCTCACCCGCCCGCACCCCCCTGGCGCCATTGCGTCGGCAGGTCCTGCGCGAAGTAGCGGCGCGTCACGGCATCGCTCACCGAGGAGATCGACGCCTGCAGGCGCTCGAGCCGCGTCTCGAGGCCGCGGGAGAGGGTGGCCGGGGCCGAGTACTCGAGCTCGGCCCGGGCCAGGCCCACCAACCCACGGGCGTCGTCCCAGGTCCCCTCGCGCCCGGCGTTGATCTGGTCCAGGCAGTCCTCGGCCAGCGTCAGCGAGGCGAAGGCCGAGCGCGGGAAGAGCCGGTCGCGCAGGAGGAAGTCGAGGACCCGGCCCGGCTCCACGACACCCTGGGACAGGCGCAGGTAGGGCTCGTAGCCGCCGCACGAGCGCAGCAGCATGACGAGGCCGCTGTCGAACACCTCGTCGAAGGCCACCGTGGCCAGCTGCCGGGCCACCACGTCGGTGCGCTCCAGGCAGCGGCCGAGGGTGAAGAAGAGCCAGGTCTGGTCCCGGCTCATCATCGTGTCGGCCAGGCCCATCATGCCGGCGCACTGCGTCTTGACGAAGGAGAGGTAGAAGGCCGGGCTGGCCCGGCGGCCCGCCTCCCACTGCGCGGGCAGCTCGGCCCAGGTGGCGTTGATGTGCTCCCAGAACTCCACCGGCACCACGTGGCGCACGGCGCGGGTGTTCTCGCGTGCGGCCGCCAGCGCACCGGCGATGGACGACCGGCTCTCGGGATCGGTGGCCAGACGCTCCGTCGCCTGCCACAGCGTCTCGGTACCCGAGTCGGGCAGGCCCATGACGGCCAGGAGCCGGCGGGCGGCGTGGGAGCCCTCGACGTCACTCTGCTCGAGGGCCTGGTACACCGACACGTCGAGGATGCGCGCCGTCCCCTCGGCCCGCTCCACGTAGCGACCGACCCAGAAGATCGACTCGGCGACCCGGCTCAACAGGGCGCGCGTCACCATGGCGCGACCGAGGGTGACTGGCTCTGGGACTGGGACTGTCCCGCAGATTGGGACTGCTGCTGTTGTTGTTGCTGCTGCACGCCGTTCTCGCTCTCCGCCCGCGGCCCGGCGTCCATCGGCGGCCCGGCCATGAGCGGCGACGCCTGGCGCGGCGGGAGCACGGGCATGGAGAGCCCGCCACCGACCACCCAGGTGTCCTTGGAGCCGCCACCCTGGCTGGAGTTGACCACCAGTCCGCCCTCCTGCAGCGCCACCCGGGTCAGGCCTCCCGGCAGGACCCAGATGTCCTCCCCGTCGTTCACCGCGAAGGGGCGCAGGTCGACGTGGCGCCGGACCATGGACTGGTCGACCCAGGTGGGCGACGTGGAGAGGGCGACGACCCGCTGGGCGATCCAGTGGCGGGGGTCGGCCTCCACCTCGAGGGCCAGCTCGTCGAGCTCCGCCCCGGTCGCGGCGGGGCCGATCACCAGGCCCTTGCCCCCCGAGCCGTCCACCCGCTTGAAGACCAGCTCGTCACGGCGCGTCAGCGCGTCCTTGCGCACCGCGTTGTCCACCAGGTGCATCGTCTCGACGTTCTGGAGGATCGGGTCCTCGCCGAGGTAGTAGCGGATCATGGACGGCACGTACGTGTAGACCAGCTTGTCGTCGGCCACGCCGTTCCCGACGCCGTTGGCGATGGTCACCCGGCCCGCCCGCGCCGCGTTGACGATGCCCGGGCAGCCCACCAGCGACTCGGGGCGGAACTGCAGCGGGTCGAGGTACTCGTCGTCGATGCGCCGGTAGATCACGT
>PMPX01000268.1:0-493 GCA_003169235.1 Acidimicrobiaceae bacterium
CAAAACTCCTGCTGGAGAGGTGCGAGAGCGGCCGAATCGGACTCACTGCTAATGAGTTGACCTGGGTAACCGGGTCCGAGGGTTCAAATCCCTCCCTCTCCGCTCGGACGTCGGGCACCTGGTGCCCGGGCGATCCGGATGTCGGTCCGCCCCGGTGGGCCTGCCGTGCCCCGTCACCCCGGCGGGAACCGGCCTGGTGCGAGGAGTGTGTGCGAAGGATCGTGGGTCGGTACTGGCTCCAGACGCTGGGGTGCCCGAAGAACCAGGTGGACTCCGACAAGCTCGAGGGTCACCTCGAGTCGCAGGGGTACGACCGCGCCCCGGATCCCGGTTCGGCCGATCTCGTCGTCGTCAACACGTGCGCCTTCATTGAGGCGGCCCGCCAGGAGTCCATCGACACCGTCCTCAGCCTCGCCGAGCAGCGAACCGGCGGAGCACGTCTGGTCGTCACCGGCTGCATGGCCGAGCGCTACGGCGACGAGCTGCGCGACGC
>PMPX01000268.1:534-8648 GCA_003169235.1 Acidimicrobiaceae bacterium
GACCGCATCTGCGGCTTCTGCGCCATCCCCTCCTTTCGCGGCAAGCAGCGGTCCCGTTCCGCCGAGGAGGTCCTCGCCGAGGTCGATGCACTCCTCGCCCCGGCGGACGGCGCGCCCCCGCTCCGGGAGATCGTCCTCGTCGCGCAGGACCTGGCCTCCTACGGCCGCGACCGCTCGGGCCCCGGCCGCCGCACGCGCATCGCCAACGGCATCGCCCCGATCGCCGCGCTGACGCGTGCCGTGTCGGACCGGGTCGAGCGCACCCGGCTGCTCTACCTCTACCCCTCGGGCCTGACGGACGAGCTGATCGAGGCGGTCCTGGCGACCGGCGTGCCGTACTTCGACCTCTCCCTGCAGCACGTGTCGCGGCCACTGCTCGCCCGCATGCGGCGGTGGGGTGACGGCGAGCGCTTCCTGCGCCGCATCGCGGACATCAGGTCGGCCGAGGCCGACGCCACCTTCCGGTCTTCCTTCATCCTCGGCTACCCCGGCGAGACCGAGCGCGACCACGACTTGCTCCTCGAATTCCTCGAGGCGGCACAGCTCGACTGGGCCGGTTTCTTCCCCTTCTCCAACGAGGACGGGACGCACGCCGCCGGGCTGGGGGACCAGGTCCCGACCGAGCTGGCCCTCGAGCGGCTGCGCGAGTGCGCCGAGCTGCAGGACGCCATCACCGCAGCCAAGCGGGACCGCCTCATCGGAGAGGTGCGGCAGGTCCTCGTCGACGCGCCGGGACGAGGCCGCACGGTGCACGAGGCGCCCGAGATCGACGGCATCGTGCACCTCCCGGTCGACCTCCGGCCCGGCAGCCTCGTCGACGTGCTGATCACCGGCGCCGAGGGCCCGGACCTCCGCGGCCTCCCCGCCGGCGACCGGGAGCCGGCCACCGCAGGCTCGGGAGCGCCCCCACGATGAGCGACGCCACCCACGAGCACCCGGGCCACCCCGGGTTCACCTTCGGGCCGAGCGCGCTCGTCACGCCGGCCAATGCGGTCACCGTCGCCCGGCTCCTGGCGGCCCCGGTGTACGTGGTGATGCTCATCGCGTGGGGGGCGTCGTGGGTCAACGTCGTGGTCGGCCTCGTGCTCGCCGGCAGCGACGGGCTCGATGGCTACATGGCCCGCCGCCACGGGACCACCCGCTCGGGTGCCTTCCTCGACCCGCTGGCCGACAAGGCGTGCGTCCTCGGGGCCATGTTCACTCTCGCCGCCCAGGGCCACCTGCCCTGGCTGCCGATCATCCTCATCACCATCCGCGAGGTCGGGATGCAGCTCTACCGCTCGTGGGTCGGCCGCCGCGGCGTGTCGATCCCGGCCCGCAAGTCGGCCAAGATCAAGACACTGGTGCAGGACATCGCCATCGGCACCGTGATCATCCCGCCCCTCGCGCACCAGCACGGGCTCCAGGTGGCGGCGATCTGGTTCGCCTGTGCGCTGACCCTCTACACCGGCGCCGAATACCTGCTCGATGGTCGACGTGCGCTGCACCGGCCGGCCGCCTCATGAGGTCACGCCCGTGAGGATCGAGATCGTCGCCGTGGGGACCGAGCTGTTGCTGGGCCAGATCGCCGACACGAATTCGGCGTGGCTGGGCGACCGGATGGCCGCCAACGGCGTGGCCTCCCAATTCCACCAGGCCGTCGGCGACAACCACGGCCGCATCACCCTCGCGTTGCGCACGGCGCTGGCGCGGAGCGACGGCGTCATCATGTGCGGCGGCCTCGGACCCACCCAGGACGACATCACCCGTGAGGCCATCGCCGAGGTCATGGGCGTCGAGCTGGTCCGGGATCAGGCCATCATGGACCTGATTACCAAGTTCTTCGAGGCCCGCGGCCGGGCCATGTCGTCCAACAACGCGCGCCAGGCCGACGTCCCGAAGGGCGCCGCGGTGATCCCGCAGAACGGGGGCACGGCGCCCGGGCTCATCTGCCCGGTGGGCAACAAGGTGGTCTACGCGGTCCCCGGTGTCCCGTACGAGATGGCTGAGATGTTCGACCGCGCCATCCTGCCCGACCTGCGCGCCCGCATGGCCGAGGCCGGCGAGGAGGGCGTGATCGCCAGCCGGGTGCTGCGGACATGGGGAGCGAGCGAGTCCACGCTGGCCGAGTCCCTGCAGGGGCGGATCGACGTGCTCGATTCGGGTGGCGACGTCACGCTCGCCTTCCTCGCCTCGGGCATCGAGGGCATCAAGGTGCGGGTCACGGCCCGGGCGCGCACGCTCGACGACGTCACCGCGCTGCTCGACAAGGAGGAGGCCGAGGTGCGCCGCGCCATCGACGAGCGCCTCGGCGACATCGTCTTCGGCGTCGACGACGAGTCCATGGAGGTCGCCATCGCGGCACGCCTGGTCGCCCGCGGGCTGACCTTCGGCGTGGCGGAGTCCCTCACTGGCGGGCTCATCGCCTCTCGGCTGGTCAACGTGCCGGGAGCGTCGGCGTGGTTCCGCGGTGGCGTGGTGGCCTATCACTCGGAGGTCAAGTTCGACGTGCTCGGGGTGCCCACCGGGCCGGTGGTGACCGAGCCGGCCGCGGCGGCCATGGCCGCGGGTGCCGCCCGGGTCACCGGAGCCGACGTGGGCCTGGGCATCACCGGGGTGGCCGGGCCGGACGAGCAGGAGGGCGTGGCGCCCGGGACGGTCTTCGTGGGCCTGTCGCTGCCCGGGCAGCCCACTCAGACCCGCCAGCTGCGGGTCCCGGGGGACCGGGAACGCGTCCGCCAGTTGGGGGCCATTTCGGCCCTCGACCTGCTCCGACGCGCTCTCGACGCCCACAACTCCTGAACCCCCGCGTTCACAGGAGGCCCACAGCGGGGCCACACTGGACGGAGAGTCGGTGGCGCGATTCTGTGAGCGCAGGAGGTACGACAAGTGAAGACCGACAACGGACCGCGTGTCCTGGTGGTGGACGACGAGCCCTCGATCGTCGATGCAGTGGCGACGTCGCTGCGCTACGAGGGGTTCACCGTGGACGAGGCGATGACCGGCCGCAAGGCCCTGGCCCAGGCCCAGGAGGACCCGCCCGATCTCGTCATCCTCGACGTGATGCTGCCCGACCTCGACGGCCTCGAGGTGACCCGGCGCCTGCGCGCCGACGGGCTGCGCGTCCCGGTCCTGTTCCTCACGGCCCGGGACACGCTGCAGGACAAGCTGGCCGGGCTCACGGTGGGTGGCGACGACTATGTCACCAAGCCCTTCGCTCTCGCCGAGGTGATCGCCCGGGTGCATGCCATCCTGCGCCGCACCGGCTACGAGCCTGAGGACGACGGCATCCTCCGGTTCTCCGACGTGGAGCTCGACGAGAGCGCGCACGAGGTGCGCCGCGCCGGGAACCCGATCAACCTCACCGCGACGGAGTTCAACCTGCTGCGTTACTTCATGCTCAACCCGCGCCATGTCCTCTCCAAGGCGCAGATCCTCGACCACGTCTGGCACTACGACTTCGGCGGTGACGGCAACGTGGTGGAGACCTACGTCAGCTATCTGCGCAAGAAGCTCGAGAAGTTCGGACCTCCGCTGATCCACACCATCCGTCTGGTCGGTTACACGCTGAGGGAGCCCGAGACCGTCAACGGAGCAGCCTGAGTGTCCCTGCGGCTCCGACTCCTCCTGGCCGTCGGGGCCATCGCGATCGTCGCGCTCGTCGTGGCCGACGTCGCCACCTACTCGGCGCTTCGCTCCTCGCTCTACAGCCAGATCGACCAGGAGCTGTCGCAGCACGAGTCCCGGTTCTTCGTGGACTCGACCGGCGCCGTTCGCTGCCCGTCACCGCGCAGCGAGTTCGGAGGCACGCCGACCGCCGCCGGCCCGGGAGCCGGTCCGGGGCCGAACGACGGTGACGGGGGCTCCGCCAACATCTTCGGCATCAGCTACATCTCCGTGGTGAACCAGCACGGAGATGTCGTCCAAGGGTTGGAGTGCCCCGCCTACGTGGGAGACCACCCGTATCGGCCGTCATTGCCGTCGACCATCACGGGATTCACCACGCAGTCGGACGGGACCCAGGCCGTCTACTTCACGACTGGATCGATCGCGCAGGGAGGCCCGTCGTTCCGGGTGCGAGCACAGAAGCTGAGCGGTGGTGACGTCTTCGTGCAGGCCCAGACGATCGGTGACCAGACGAGCACGCTGCACACCCTCTTCCTGATTGAGCTCGCCGTGACGGCCGGTGCGTTGGTGTTCGCGCTCGCGGCGGGGTGGTGGCTCGTTCGCCTCGGGCTGCGGCCGCTCGAGGACGTCGAGCGAACGGCGGACTCCATCGCCGCCGGCAACCTCGACCAGCGCGTCCCGGGCGCGGAGAAGCCCACCGAGGTCGGTCGCCTGGCCAAGGCGCTCAACGTCATGCTGGAGCGCATTCAGACGGCGTTCGCGGCCCGGCTGGCCTCCGAGGCCCGCCTGAAGGAGTCCGAGCACCATCTGCGCCAGTTCGTCGCTGACGCGTCGCACGAGCTCCGTACGCCCATCGCCGCGGTGTCGGCCTACGCGGAGCTGTTCGAGCGGGGGGCCGCCCAGCACTCCGACGACCTCCCCCGGGTGGTGTCGGGGATTCGCACGGAGACGGCGCGCATGGACCGCCTCGTCACCGACCTGCTCACGCTCGCCCGGCTGGACGAGGGCGTGCCCATGCAGAAGGCGCCGGTCGAGCTGGTGTCGCTGGCATCCGAGGCGGTGCGTACCGCCACCGCGGTGGGGCCCGAGTGGCCGGTCCGGTTCTGGGCGGCACGACCGGTCGAGGTGATCGGGGACCAGGATCGCCTGCGCCAGGTGATCGACAACCTGCTGGCCAACGTCCGGGCCCACACCCCGCCGGGGACGGCGGCGACCGTACGGGTGGACCAGGTGGGCGAAGAGGCCGAGGTGGAGGTGCGCGACACCGGACCGGGCATGCCGGCCGAGGAGGCCCGCCACGTCTTCGAGCGCTTCTACCGGGCCGACCCGGCGCGGGCGCGCACCAGCGGTGGCAGCGGCCTGGGTCTCTCCATCGTGGCGGCCATCGTGGCCGCACACAGCGGCACGGTCTCGGCCACCTCGGCGCCGGGACTCGGAATGACCGTGACGGTTCGGATCCCGATGAGCACGGTGGAACTCGACGAGGAGCAGGCCGAAGCGGGCGGGACACCCGAGTCAGCTGCCTGAGGCCGCCATCGTGCGCCGCCCGCGATTCACACCGGATCCACAGCCGACCTTCACGGAGCCCGGAGGCGACTCCGGCACCATGCGTGACATGACAGCACTGGCTCCCTTCGAGGCTGACGTGGATCCCCGCCGGGTCCCGGTGGACGTCGAGATCGTCGTGCCCGTCTACAACGAGGCGGCGCAGCTGGAGGAGAGGATCACCGCTCTCCGGACCTTCCTCGACGAGTCCTTCCCGTTCCGGGCGCTCGTCACGATCGTGGACAATGCGAGCACCGACGACACCTACCGCGTGGCGAGCCGGCTCGCCGCCGGCGTGCCCGGCGTCGCGGCCATGCACCTGCCGCGCAAGGGGCGGGGCTACGCCCTGCGCTCGGCATGGTCGACCAGCGAGGCTCCCGTCGTCGCCTACATGGACGTCGACCTCTCGACCTCACTGTCGGCCCTGCTCCCGCTCGTGGCACCGCTGCTCTCGGGTCATCGGGACGTCGCCATCGGCTCACGTCTGGCCAACGGCGCGCACGTGGTGCGCGGGCCCAAGCGCGAGCTGATCTCCCGGGCCTACAACCTGCTCCTCAAGCTCACGCTGCGGGGCCGCTTCAGCGACGCCCAGTGCGGGTTCAAGGCGCTGCGTCGCGACGCGGCGGAGACGCTGCTGCCGCTCGTCGAGGACAACGAGTGGTTCTTCGACACCGAGCTGCTGGTCACGGCCGAGCGGCTGGGCCTGCGGATCGGCGAGGTCCCGGTGGACTGGGTCGACGACCCCGACTCGCGGGTGGACATCGTGTCGACCGCGACCGACGACCTGCGCGGCGTGTGGCGGATGCTGGTCCGGCGACCCAAGGGCCTCCGCCGGATCCGCTCCAACGAGGTCACCTCCGATCAGCTCCTGCGCTTCGCCGGCGTGGGTGTGGTGTCCACGCTCGGCTACCTCTTCCTCTTCGTCGCCTGGCGGCCTCTGATCGGTGCCTTCGGTGCCAACGCCGTCGCCATGGCGATCGCCACCCTGTTCAACACGGCGGTCCACCGCGAGCTCTCCAGCACGACGGACGGCCAGAGCCGTCGCGGTCGCCTGCTCGCCGTCGCCGGTGGGGCGTACGCCCTGAGCCTCGCCTTCACCACCCTGGGGCTCGTCGTCGCCCAGTGGGTGGCTCCGGGTGCACTGGTGCCCGAGCTCGTCGCGATCACCGTGGCCAACGTGGTCGCTGCTGTCTTCCGGTTCGCCGTGCTGCGGGCCTGGATCTTCCGCCCGAGCGCACGCCCGGGTGCCGACCCGATGGAGGTGTCACGATGACGGACCTCACGCCCGCCCCCGACGCCCCCGTCGGGCTGCTCGACCCGCCGGCGCAACTCGTTGCCGCCCCGAGTCACGACCTCCATGCCCCGACGCCGACCGGATCCGCGTGGCCCCCCGGCCCGCGGCGCGGCCGCGTGGCCCGTTTCGTGCGCGGCAAGGAGAGCGACGCGCCCTGGGTGCGGCCCGCGCTGCTGGCGCTGCTGGCGGCGACCGCGGTCCTCTACCTGTGGGACCTCGGTGCCAGTGGTTGGGCGAACTCCTTCTACTCGGCGGCCGTGCAGGCCGGCACGAAGAGCTGGAAGGCCTTCTTCTTCGGGTCCTCGGACTCCTCCAACTTCATCACGGTGGACAAGCCGCCGGCCTTCCTGTGGCCCATGGAGATCTCGGCCCGGATCTTCGGCCTCAACTCCTGGAGCATGCTCGCTCCCCAGGCCCTCGAGGGCGTCGCCACCGTCGGCCTGGTCTACCTGTCCGTCCGGCGCTGGTTCAGCGCGCAGGCCGCGCTGCTCGGCGGCGCGGTCGTCGCGCTCACGCCGGTGGCCGCCATGATGTTCCGCTACAACAACCCCGATGCCCTGCTGGCGCTGCTGCTGACCGGTGCTCTGTACGCCACCATGCGCGCGCTCGAGCGGGCCCAGACCAAGTGGGTCGTCCTAGCCGGGGCCCTCGTCGGGTTCGGCTTCATCACCAAGATGATGCAGGCCTTCCTCATCATCCCGGTGATGGCCGTGGTGTACCTGCTCGCCGCGCCGACGGGATGGTGGCGACGGTTGTGGCAGGTCGTGGTCATGGGCCTGGCGGTGCTCGTGGCGGGCGGTTGGTGGGTGGCCGCGGTCGCGCTCACCCCGGCGGCGGACCGGCCCTACGTGGGCGGGTCGCAGAACAACAGCATCCTCAACCTCATCTTCGGCTACAACGGCTTCGGCCGCCTCAACGGCAGTGAATCCGGGAGCGTCGGGGGTGGACGGGTCGCCGGGAGCATGTGGGGACCCACCGGGTTGACCCGGCTCTTCAACAGCGAGTTCGGGAACATGATGTCGTGGCTGCTCCCTGGCGCGCTGTTGATGGGCGCCATCCTGCTCGCCGTCACCATCCGGGCCCGCCGCACCGACCGCGAGCGCGCCGCGCTGCTGCTGTGGGGTGGATCGCTCGTGAGCACCGGCCTGGTCATCAGCCTGGCGCAGGGCATCATCCACCCCTACTACGCGGTCGCCCTGGCGGCGCCGCTCGGTGGCCTGGTCGGGATCGCCACGATGGGTCTGTGGCAGCGCCGTGCGAGCTGGGTGGGGAGGATCGGCCTCGCCGCCGGCCTCGCCGCCACGGTGGTCTGGAGCTACGTGCTCCTGGGGCGCACGTCGGACTGGTTCCCCGCTCTGCGCCCCGTCGTCGCGGTGGTGGGATCACTCGGGGTCATCGCCATCCTCGCCCTCCCGCTGCTGCGATCGGTGCCGAAGCTCGCGATCGGGCTCGTCGCCACACTCGGCCTCGGTGCCGCCCTCGCCGCGCCGCTCTTGTCGACGGTGGCCACGGCGAACACCCCGCACAGCGGGGCCATCCCGTCGGTCACCCCGTCACCGGCCGGTGGCCTGGGTGGCCCGGGTGGAGGCTTCGGCGGCGGCGGTCCGGGCGGAGGTTTCCGACGTGCATTCGGCGGCGGCTTCCCCGGCGCGGGCACCGGCACCGGCCG
>PMPX01000015.1 GCA_003169235.1 Acidimicrobiaceae bacterium
CGCAAGGGGTCACAGGTTCGAGTCCTGTACGGCCCACCACAGAGTCCCTCATCAGAAGGCACTCTCCGGTCACAGGGGCGGCTGGCCGCAGGGGAGACCTGAGTGGATTCGGGGCTGGTTCTCACGACGCAGATCGGGACGCCGCTCGACCCCCGCAACATCCACCGTGACCTCGTCGGCGTCTGCAAGTGGGCCGGCATCGGACGGTGGCACCCGCACGAGCTTCGCCACTCGGCCGCCTCAATCATGTTGGCGCAAGGCGTGCCGATCGAGGTCGTCCCTGACATCCTCGGCCATTCGTCGATCTGGATGACCTACCAGCTGGGGATTGTCGTCCGAGTTGGGTGTGCATTCGCTGATTACGGCCAGACCGAGAATGGATTCAAGCCGATGGCTGTCGCCGACGATGTTGCAGAGATGGAACTCGAAAAGGTCGACTCGGGCACGGAAATCTTGGACCAAGTCTCGGGCACCATATGGCAGAAGACCGTGCTCACCAGTTGCGTTCTGGCTGGATGCCTCGCATTGATCGCGGTGTTAGCGACCTTCTAGTCCGATCTGGCCAGTCCGATCTGGTGGTCCAGAGTGACCTCGTTCGCCGGGGAAGGAGCACCATCACTGCGGATCGGCAGTCAGCTACCTGGCGGGCGATAGGTCGCCTTCTTGACGGCGGACACGGCCTCGTCGACCTCCGCAGCCGTCAGCAGCGCCACCGTACGTGCCGTAGCCCCTCCTCCGATGTTCACGGCCAAAGCCCCCCCGGCGGCTGAGCTGTTGTTCGGGAGGTCGATCACGAGATAGGCATCCGTGTCCCCCAAGGCGAAGTAGAACGACTCGACCGTTCCGCCAAGACTCTCGACGAGTGCGGTGGCAGCGGCCACTCGAGCGGTTCCGCCCTCGGCGCCGAGGCCCCTCACACCGTCGAGGGTGTAGTTCACTTCGAGCAGATACTTCGGCATGACGCCTCCTTATGAGAATGAGGTTCCGACGGTACTGGCGATACCCCTCGAACGCTCGGGATGTCCCTGATCACCGGGACCGGGTGCCACCCAGCGGCACTTCGGTGACACTTCTCCGCCGGAGTGTCGCCGCATTGACCGCTGATCGGCGGAGGTGCTGGCATCGTCTGGCTGGCCTCGGCTCACCGGGACGACGGGCATCCCTCCACTCGTGACTAGTTGCTTTGCTCCTTCTTGTTTTGCTTGAGCAGCTTGAGGAGGGGAATGGCTTGAGCCGGATCCAACTGTTGGAACTGTTGCAAAATCTGGGTCTGCTGCTCCGGGGTCAGTCGCAGGAGGGCCGCCTCGAGTTCTTCCGGCCGTGTGACGTCGATTGGCGTCCCATCGGGAAACGTCATCTGGGTCGTGGGCGTCGGATCCTTGACGAAGTCGGATGGCAGCGCCGCGAGGAGCGATTCCAGGACCCCGAGTCGATCCTCGACGTCGGCCACGTCCTCGTAGCACTTCGGATCGACGCAGGTGATCTCATAGCCGAACATCTGGAAGTACCAGTCATCACGGCGCTGGAGTACGGCGCGGACTGCTGGAACGAGCACCCGGTCCGCAAGAGCCGTGTCCTGGGTCTGCACGGTGAACCGACGATCGAACTCGGAATCACCGGTTTTGTGGTCGCTGGGTGAGGGAACTCGAATCGTCCTGTGGGGAAAGATGGAGAGCTCGGGCATCGTGGGGAACCAGAGCTGGGCGACCGAGACCCATGATCCCTTGGGGCCGGTGGTGTAGGCGTTGGCGATCGCAAAGCTGCGCCCATTCAGGTCGCCCCCGAAGGCGCTGTGGAACGTGGTCACCGCCGGAAAGGGCGTGCCCGGCCCGCCGGTGCTCATGTGGACGATGTCGCAAGAGGCCCATCTGACGAACTGGTTGAACGGCGACTTGAAAGGCTGGGCACCGAGCGGCTTCCAGCCCACCTCAGATGCGTGCTCGGCCAGGCCGGGCACCCCGGATCGGGAGTCGGTCTCCGACTGGTTGTCGGCGGCAGGCTTGTTGCGACTGAACAGCCCCATCGCGACTCCTTTGCCGAGGCGGTTCCCGTGTGGCGAGGGCGGCTTTCAAAATGGTAGTTCGTCCCGTCAGTGAGGTTGCGTGGTGCCATGGGCGCAACAGCGACGTGACGGAGAGAACCGGCATGGGATCCCCGGCGGCTGACAAGGCGGTGATCTCGAGGGTGGCCTGCTCACCCCTCTGGGAACGCTTGGGCGAGTCGCACCCGAATGAGCTGCTCGACCAGCGACTTCGGTAGCGGCGTGTCGATCGGGAACCGCAGCGCTCCCGTTGACGTCTTGTAGGTTGCAAGTTCGTCTCGAAGCGCCGGAAATACGGAACCGCTGTGGGGCAAGTAGCTCAGATGATTCTTGAAGGCGGCGAAACCCGCGATGACCTTCCCGTCAACCCGGAAACTCGGGACTTGGTACGAGATCCCCTGTTCTGCCTCCGGAACTACTTCGAGAATCGTCTGGCGCAGTTGCTGCAGGGTGGATCGTTTCGGTTCCGCGAGTCCCGCCAAGTACTTATCAATCTCGCGACTGGACACATACTCGATTCTCGTGACACCACACCCCAAGGTCAAGAGGCCAGCGATCTGCGACTGCCCCGTACGGTGACGGGACTGGGTGCCACCCTGCGGCCGGGGATACTCGTCGCCAAAGCGAACCTCCAACATGTCGTGCCAAAATGTGACCGCTGATCACGCTCAAAGTCCACCTCAATCCACGAGTGTGAATCAACGGCAAGGAGCTCGAAGGGCGTAGTCATCAGATTGTGCTGGTCGACCGATGACCGTCAACCAGCATCGGGGACTGTTGGGCATGGGGAGGGCATCGAGCGAAATGGCGAAAGGGCAAGACGACCACCTCTGGGCGCTGGCGTACGCCGAACGAGCTGCCCTTGCGGAGGACCTGTCCGGCCTCACTGCCGACCAGTGGGGACACGACACTCTGTGCGGGCAGTGGGACGTCGAGGAAGTCGTTGCTCACCTCACCGCTGCAGCGAGCCTCAATCGGTGGCGGTGGATGCGCAGCATGCTCGGAGCGCGCGTTCGTGTCGACGTACATAACCAGCGCCGAATGATCGAGCATCGGGGTGCCACCCCCGCCGAGACACTCGACCGGTTCCGCCTGTGGACCTTCGAGTTCGATCTGCCGATCACCATCGAGTGGTCCAACGCCA
>PMPX01000319.1 GCA_003169235.1 Acidimicrobiaceae bacterium
GGAGGGAGCAACCCACCATGCCGATCCGCACCGAGCCGGTGCTGCCCGAGGAGGACTGGCAACTCCGCCTCGACCCCCCGCAGGACGGCTCCGGCATCGGCACCCTGACCCTGGACTACCCCGAGAAGCTCAACATGTGGTCCTGGGAGGCCACGCGGCAGCTGGGCGTCCTCGCCGACCGCGCCCGCTTCGACGACCGCATCCGCGTCCTCGTGGTCAAGGCCGAGGGCCGCGCCTTCTGCGCCGGCGTCGACCTCGGCATGCCCGAGGACCGGGTCACCGGGCGCTCGCCCGCCGAGAAGGTGCGCAACTACTACGAGGGCATCCGCTGGGTCCACGAGCGCTTCCGGGTCTTCCACGAGCTGCCCCAGCCGATCGTGGCCGCCGTGCAGGGGTACTGCCTCGGCTTCGGCTTCGAGCTCGCCCTCATGTGCGACATCCGGGTGGCGGCCGACGATGCCGTCTTCGCGCTCCCCGAGGCACAGGTGGGCGTCTCCATCGACGCCGGCGGGGACCTGCGCCTGGCCAACGAGATCGGTGCGGGCAACGCCAAGCTGCTCGCGCTGACCGGCCGCCGCATCGATGCCGCCAAGGCCGAGCGCCTCGGCATCGTCCAGGAGGTCACCACCCGCGACGAGCTCGTCCCGACGGCCATGGCGATCGCCACCGACATCGCGGCCAACGCGCCGCTGGCCGTGCAGTCGATCAAGCGGACCATCGACGCCTTCGCCTACCGCGGCCTGTCGGAGGCGCTCAAGTTCGAGGCGCTGAGCGCGTCGGTCGAGTTCGTGAGCGACGACATGCCCGCGGGCTATGCGGCGAAGGCCAAGAAGCAGCAGGCCGAATTCGAGGGGAAGTAGGGGAGGCCGCCGCCATGGGACTGCCCGAACCGCCGCCGGCGGGATCCACCTTCCTGCCCCCCGGGACCTTCGACGGCACCGTCGCCGTCGTCACGGGCGGGGGCACGGGCCTCGGGCGCACCATCGCAGTCGAGCTGGCGCGGGCCGGAGCGGCCATCGGCATCATCTCGCGCTCGGAGGAGCACCGCCTCGCCGGGGTGGCGGCCGTGGAGGCGGTCGGGGGCCGCGTCGCCCACGCCGGAGCCGACATCCGCGAGGCCGATCAGGTCTCCGACGCGTTCGGCGTGATCGAGGATGCGCTCGGTCCGGTGACCGTGCTCGTGAACAACGCGGCGGCCAACTTCCCGGTGCTCGCGGCGGCGATGCGGCCGAACGCGTTCCGCTCGGTCACGAACATCGTGCTCGACGGCACGTTCTTCTGCAGCCAGGAGCTGCACCGGCGCGTCACCGCGCACGGCCTGGCCGGCGGGGCGATCGTCAACATCCTGGCCACCCAGTCCTTCACCGGCGGGCCCGGCATGGCCCACAACGCGGCGGCCAAGGCGGGTGTGGGGAACCTGACCAAGTCGCTCGCCGTCGAGTGGGCACCCGACGGCATCCGGGTCAACGCGCTGGCGCCCGGGCTGTTCCCCCACGAGGACATGCGCGAGGACCTCAAGGCGTTGCGGCCCGAGGGCGAGTCGGTCGACGCGCGCCGCTCACCGGCGGGGCGCCTGGGCCGGCTGCACGAGCTGGGGTGGGCCGTGACCTGGCTCTGCTCTCCCTACGCCGCCTTCGTGACGGGCCACACCCTGGTCGTCGACGGGGCCAACTGGCTGCGCCGGGACTTCGTGATGCCCGAGTTCACCCCGGTCGGCGAGCAGCTGGCCCAGGTGCTGCGCCCGCCCGACTGACTCCTTAGGTCTCGACCGGCTCCTCCTGGTCGGCGAACTGGGTGCGGTAGAGCTCGGCGTACAGGCCGTTGTCGGCCAGGAGGCTGGCGTGGGTGCCGCGCTCGACGATGCGGCCGCCGTCCACGACGAGCAGCTCGTCGGCCTCCCGGACGGTGGAGAGCCGGTGGGCGATGACGAGGCTCGTGCGGCCGGCGAGCGTCTCGCGCAGGGCGCGTTGGACGGCGGCCTCGGACTCCGAGTCGAGGTGTGCCGTGGCCTCGTCGAGGACCACGATGTCGGGCGCCTTCAGCATGAGGCGGGCCAACGCCACCCTCTGCTTCTCCCCGCCCGAGAGCCGGTAGCCCCGCTCGCCGATCACGGTGTCGAGGCCGTCGGGCAGCTCACCGACGAGGTGCCCGATCTGCGCCTGCGACAGGGCGTCGAGGACCTCGCCCTCGCTGGCCTCGGGCCGGGCGTACAGGAGGTTGGCCCGGAGCGTGTCGTGGAAGAGGTGCGGGTCCTGGGTCACCACGCCGACCACGTCGCGCACGGACTGCATCGTGGCGTGCCGCACGTCGACGCCGCTCAGGCGCACCGTCCCCGCCGTGACGTCGTAGAGGCGGGGGACCAGGTTCGAGATGGTGGTCTTGCCCGCGCCCGAGGGGCCCACCAGGGCGACCATCTGCCCCGGCTCGACCGTGAACGACACGTCGTGCAGCACCTCGTTGCGCGGGCCGGTCTCGAGGACCGCCACCGACTCGAGTGACGCCAGGGACACCTCCTTGGCGCTCGGGTAGGTGAACGTCACGTCGTCGAAGGCAATGGAGGCGTGTCCCCGGGGGATGGCGACGGCGTCAGGGTCCTCCCGGATCATGGGTTCGATGTCGAGCACCTCGAAGAGCCGCTCGAACGAGACGAGCGCGGTCATGACGTCCAGGTTGAGGTTCGAGAGCTGGGTGAGGGGCTGGTAGAGCCGGGTCAGGTAGGCCGTGAGGGCGACGACGGTGCCCACCTGGAGGACGCCGTCGACGGCGGCCACGCCACCGACGCCGTAGACGACGGCCGTGGCCAGCGCCGCGGTCAGCGAGAGCGCCACGAAGAAGACCCGGGCGTAGGTGGCCTGGGCGATCCCGATGTCGCGCACACGCCCGGCCTTGGCCTCGAAGGAGGTGGCCTCCGCGTCCGGCCGTCCCATCAGCTTGACCAGCATCGCCCCACCGACCTGGAACCGCTCCTGCATGACCATGTTCATCTCGCTGTTGAGGTCGTAGCCCTCCTTGGTGAGCGAGCCGATGCGCCGGCCCACGTAGCGGGACGGGACGAGGAAGAGCGGCACGAGGATCAGGGCGGCCAGGGTGATCTGCCAGCTGAGGAAGAACATGGCCGCGACGACGATCACGACCGTCACGAGATTGCCGACGACGTTGGACAAGAGGTCAGTGAAGGCCTGCTGGGCCCCGATCACGTCGTTGTTCAGGCGACTGACCAGCGCGCCGGTCTGGGTGCGGGTGAAGAAGGCGAGCGGCATGCGCTGGATGTGCCGGAAGACCTTCGAGCGCATGTCGTAGATCAGGCTCTCCCCGATGTAGGCGGAGATGCGCCGCTCCGTGAGGGCGAGGCCGGCGTCGCCGAGGGCGAGGACGGCGACGAGGATCGCCAGCTCTATGACGAGGTCCTTGTCCTTCTTCAGGATGCCGTTGTCGATGAGCGCCCGCAGGATGAGCGGGTTCACCGCCACGATGATGGCGTCGAGGATGACGACCGGGATGAAGACGGCCAGGATCTTCTTGTACGGGACGGCGAAGGTGAGCATGCGCCGCGCCGTGCCCTTCTTGATCCTGTGCTGCAGGACGGCCCGGTCCTGGCGCACGGAGCGCATGCCGCCCCAGCCGCCGCCGCGGCCACCCCCCATGGCGTGTCCCCGCATGCTCATCCCCTGCAACCTACCGTCGGAAGTTCGGGGATCCGCTCAGAGCCTCACCTGCTCGGCGAGCCGCCGTCAGGCGGAGCCGCCCACCGCGTGGACACCACCGTCCACATGGACGATCTCGCCGGTCGTCATCGGGAACAGGTCGCTGAACAGGGCCACGCACCCCTTGGCGTCGACGGCGGCGTCGTGGACGTCCCAGCCGAGCGGGGCGCGGGCGGCCCAGGTGTCCTCGAACGCGCTGAAGCCGGGGATCGACTTGGCCGCCATCGTCCTCACCGGTCCCGCAGCCACGAGGTTCACCCGGATGCCGCGCGGCCCGAGCTCCTTGGCCAGATAGCGGGACAGCGACTCGAGCGCCGCCTTGGCCACGCCCATCCAGTCGTAGACCGGCCACGCCACGCTCGCGTCGAAGTCCAGGCCGACGACCGAGGCCCCGCCGTCCCGACCGGCGGCGGAGAGCAGCGGAAGGAATGCGTCCACCAGGGCCTTGAGGGAGTACGTGGAGATGTTCAGCGCCACCGAGACGTCGTCCCAGTCGGCGGCGAACATGCCGCTGCCCAGGCAGTCGGGGGGCGCGAACCCGATGGCGTGGAGCAGGCCGTCGAGGCGATCCCACCGGTCCGCCAGCGTCGCGCCCGCCGCCGCCAACTGCTCGGGTGACGTCACGTCGATCTCGAGCACCTCCGCCTCGTGCGGCAGCTTGCGGGCGGTGCGCCGCGTGAGCGAGAGGGCTCGCCCCGCCCCGGAGAGGACGATCTCCGCGCCCTCCTCCTGAGCCAGCCGGGCCACGGCGAAGGCCAAAGAGGCGTCGGTGAGCACGCCGGTGATCAGGAGTCGCTTTCCGTCGAGGAGTCCCACTGCGCCAGCGAGGTTATGCGAAGGTAGGGGCGTGCACGTGGGAATTCTCGGAGGAACAGGCCCGGCCGGGCGCGGGGTCGCACTCAGGCTGGCCGAGGTCGGCGTTCGGGTGACGATCGGCTCGCGGGACGCCGAGCGGGCGGAGGGCGTGGTCGCCGACGTCGTCGCGCGCTGGCCGGGACGGGGCCTGGACCTGCACGGAGCCGACAACGCCGCGGCCGCCGCCGCCGACCTCGTGGTCGTGGCCACGCCCTGGGACAGTGCCATCCCGACCGTCCGGTCACTGCGTGAGCCGCTCTCGGGCAAGGTGGTGGTCTCCATGGCCAACGCACTGGTCAAGGAGGGTCGCGAGATGCTGGCCCTGGTCCCTCCCCGGGGCTCGGTGGCGGCAGCCGTCCAGGCCGCCCTGCCGGACAGCCAGGTGGCTGCCGCGTTCCACCACCTGCCGGCCTCGGAAATGGAAGACCTCGAATCGGGGTTGGAAGCAGACGTGCTGGTGTGCTCGGACCACCCGGAGGCGACGGCGGCGACCATCGAGCTCGTCGGGCGGATGCGCGGGCTGCGGCCGCTCGATGCCGGGAGCCTGAACCAGGCGGCGGCGATCGAGGCGTTCACCGCGGTCTGCGTCACCTTGAACATCCGGCACAAGGCGCATTCGACGCTGAGGATGGCCGGTATCTAGCGGTGCTGCTGTACGACACGGCTCGACGCGAGGTGGTGGCGTTCGAGCCGGGACCCATGGTGACGATGTACTCGTGCGGCATCACGCCGTACGACTCCGCGCACCTCGGCCATGCGGCGGTGTACCTGTACTTCGACATGCTGCAGCGGCGCCTGCAGGACGCCGGCCACGAGACGAAGTGCGTGCGCAACGTCACCGACGTCGACGACGACATCCTCCGCAAGGCACGCGAGCTCGGCGTGCACTACCTCGACCTGGCCGCGGAGGAGATGGCGCGGTTCGACGCGGAGATGGGCCTCCTGAACCTGCTGCCCGTCTACTCCGAGCCACGGGCGACGTCGGCCATCTCGGAGATCCTCTCGTTGATCGGTGACGCCCTCGAGGGCGGCCACGCCTACGAGTCGGGCGGCTCGGTCTACTTCAGCGTGGCCAGCTTCGCCGACTTCGGCCGCCTCAGCGGGTACAGCCGGGCCCGCATGCTCGAGCTGGCGGCGGAGCACGGTGGCAACCCGGAGGACCCCAACAAGCGCGACCCGCTCGATTTCGTGCTGTGGCAGCCGTCGCTGCCCGACGAACCCGCCTGGGAGTCGCGTTGGGGGCCGGGGCGGCCGGGATGGCACATCGAGTGCTCCGCCCTGGTGCTGCGGGAGCTCGGTGAGACGATCGACATCCACGGCGGTGGGCGGGACCTGGTGTTCCCCCACCACGAGTGTGAGACGGCGCAGTCCGAGTCGGTCACGGGCCGGCCCTTCGTCCGCCTCTGGTTCCACGTCGGGCTGGTCGGTCTGGGTGGCACGAAGATGTCGAAGTCGCTCGGCAACCTCGTGTTCGTCGGGGACCTGTGCAAGGAGTGGGACCCGGCCGCCGTGCGCCTCGCCCTCCTGGCGCACCACTACCGCGAGGACTGGGACTGGCGCACGGACGAGGACATGCCCGCGGCGGCGGCCCGGGTGGCGCTGTGGAGGAGCGCACCGGACGGCGACGGCCGGGCGGGCCTGGCTGCGGTCCGCGCCGCGCTCGACGAGGACCTCGACACGCCTGCTGCGCTGCGCGCCCTGGACGAGGAGGCCGCGGCCGGCCGCCCCGTGGGTGAGGGCGCCAGATTGCTCGGCATCGACCTCTAGGCGCGTGGGCCGGGACCGCAGGGTCGGTCCAGTACCCTTGGGGCACCACGAACGGTGTCCGGACCAGGAGCGATCCGCCGGCTGAGCAGGAGAGGGTGCACGATGCCAGGCGTCATCTCGGTTGGTCTTCCCGACGGCTCGACGCGGGAGCTGGCCGAGGGCACGACGGCGGGGGAGCTCGCCCAGTCGATCGGGTCCCGCCTGGCCAAGGCGGCCGTCGTCGCCACCGTGGACGGCCGGGAGGTGGATCTCGAGTCGCCGTTGCCGGACGGGGCGAAGGTGTCGATCGTGACGGCGGACTCCGAGGCCGGACGGGTGGTCCTCCGCCACTCCACTGCCCACGTCATGGCCCAGGCCGTGCGCCGACTGTGGCCGGGGGCCAAGTACGCCATCGGGCCGGTGATCGAGAACGGCTTCTACTACGACTTCGAGCTTCCCGGCGGGGCCCACTTCAGCGACGACGACCTGCCGCGGATAGAGGCGGAGATGCGGGCCATCATCAAGGAGGACCAGCCCTTCGTCCGCCATGAGCACGATCTCGAGGACGGCCTGGACATCTTCGCCGACCAGCCGTTCAAGCAGGAGATCATCCAGGCGGTGGGAACGGGGGCGGACGAGGTGGACGCCGCGGGCACGGTGGTGAGCACCTACCGCAACAGCGACGCGTTCATCGACCTTTGCCGGGGGCCGCACGTGCCTTCGACCGCCCGTTTGGGCCACTTCAAGCTGATGCGGGTGGCCGGCGCCTACTGGCGGGGCGACGAGAAGCGGGAGCAGCTGCAGCGCATCTACGGGACCGCCTGGGAGTCCGAGAAGGCACTGGCTGCCTACCTCCATCAGCTGGAGGAGGCGGAACGGCGCGACCACCGCAAGCTCGGCGCGGAGCTCGACCTCTTCAGCTTTCCCGAGGAGATCGGCTCCGGTCTCGCCGTGTTCCACCCCAAGGGCGGGACCATCCGCCGCCTGATGGAGGAGTACTCACGGCAGCGCCACGTCGAGGCCGGCTACGACTTCGTCAACTCGCCGCACATCACCAAGAGCGCGCTCTTCGAGGAGTCCGGGCACCTCGACTGGTTCGCGGACGGGATGTACCCGCCGATGGAGCTCGACGGCGGCACGCAGTACTACCTCAAGCCGATGAACTGCCCGTTCCACATCCTCGTGTACAAGAGCCACCAGCGCTCCTACCGCGAGCTGCCCATGCGGCTCTTCGAGTTCGGCACGGTGTACCGCTACGAGAAGTCGGGCGTCCTCCAGGGCCTCACCCGAGTCCGGGGGATGACGCAGGACGACGCGCACATCTTCTGCACGCGCGAGCAGATGGACACCGAGCTGGTGCGCACGCTGCACTTCGTCCTCGACCTCCTGCGCGACTACGGGCTCAACGAGTTCTACCTCGAGCTCTCGACCAAGCCCCCGGGCAAGGCCGTGGGGTCCGACGACGACTGGGAGGTGGCCACCGAGGCGCTGCGCAAGACCGCGTTGGAGATGGGCCTCGACCTCGTCATGGACGAAGGGGGAGGAGCGTTCTACGGCCCGAAGATCTCGGTGCAGGCGCGCGACGCCATCGGGAGGACGTGGCAGATGTCGACGGTGCAGCTCGACTTCCAGCTGCCGCAGCGCTTCGGGCTGGAGTACGTCGGCGCGGACAACGCGCGGCACCGGCCCATCATGATCCACCGCGCCCTGTTCGGGTCGGTGGAGCGGTTCATGGCCGTCCTGATCGAGCACTACGCCGGCGCACTGCCGACCTGGCTGAGCCCCGAGCAGGTGCGGGTGATCCCGGTGACCGACGCCCACGCCGCCTACGCACAGGCGGTGGCCGATGCCTGCGCGGTGGCAGGCCTGCGCGCCACGGTCGACGGCAGCGGCGAGAAGCTGGGCGCGCTGATCCGCCGGGCCAAGCTGGCCAAGATCCCCTACGTGCTGGTCGTGGGCGATCAGGACGTGGCCGCCGAGTCGGTCGGCGTGAACCGGCGCGGCTGGGCGGGCAAGCCCGAGCACGGGGTCGCCCTCGACGACCTCCTGGCGGAGGTGACCGCCGAGGTCGCCCGCAAGGGGCTTCCCGAGGACCGTGCGCCGGAGGCGGCGCCCGGGTGAGAGACGGGCGGTCGGCGCCGTGAGCCTCGAGCACCTGTGGGCCGGGTGGCGTGACGACTACATCGTCGAGGCCACGGCGCGCGAGCGCGCCGGCGGCGGCCCCTACGACGAGGAGCGGTGTGTCTTCTGCCGCCTGGCGGCGAGCGGTCCGCCCTCCGAGGAGAATCTGGTGGTGTGGCGAGGAGAGTTGACCTTCGTCGTCCTCAACGCGTACCCCTACGCCAGCGGCCATGTCCTCGTGCTGCCCCTGCGACACACCGGGTCGCTGGTCGACCTGACGGAGGCCGAGTCCGCCGAGCTGTGGTGGGCGACGCAGCGGTCGGTGGCCACGATCGAGGCGGCCTACGAGCCCGACGGGCTGAACATGGGTGCCAACCTCGGCCGGGCGGCCGGGGCGGGCCTGCCCTCGCACGTGCACCTGCACGTGCTGCCGCGCTGGGCCGGCGACACGAACTTCATGACGTCGGTCGCCCAGACCCGGGTCATGCCCGAGACGCTGCAGCTGTCCTGGAAGAGACTCACCGACGCCTGGCTCCGGTAGCGAACCGCCCGAGCACGCCGATCCCGACGCCGCCGACCCCGCCGGTGTCGGCGGCGGGGTGGAGGTCGACGCCGTGACCCCACCCTCCGGCACGGCCGACGGCACCTCCCGGAACGCCGTGCCGGCTCCGCCATCGGGTGCCGGATCGCGACGCCTCCGTCGCCTGGTGCGGCGGGCGTGGCCGGGAATCCGGATCGCGATCGGCTTCGGCCTCGTGGCCATCGCGCTGTGGGTGCTGTCGTCGAAGAGCTCCGAGCTCTCGGGCTTCAGCACCGTCTTCCGGAACTTCGACTGGTGGTGGGTCGCGCCGGCGGTCGCGGTCGAGGTCGGCTCGTACGTCTGCTTCACCGCCATGCAGTACGAGCTCCTCCGGGCGGGCCACCTGCGCGCGCCGTGGCGGCCGCTGCTCAAGCTCTCGTTCGCATCGCAGGCCATCACCAATTCGCTGCCGGTGGGGAACGCGGTCGCCTCGGTCTACGGCTTTCGCTGGTTCCGCCGCTTCGGGGCGGACAACACCCTCGCCGTGTGGGCGCTGGCCGGCACCCTGGTGGCCGCCTCGGTGAGCCTGTCGCTGGTCGCCATCCTGGGGCTCGGCGTGGCGGCCAACGAGGGCGCCTCCCTCGACCTGGTGCCGGTCCTCATCGGGACGTTCGTGATCATGCTCGGCATCGGCTCGCTCTTCGTGTACGAGCGGCCCCTGCATGCCGTGGTGTCGGGCGCGCTGCGGGCCTCGGTCAAGCTGACCCGGCGGCCCCGTGGGGACACGACGGCACAGATCGAGCGGATCATGGCCTGGATGACCGCGGTCCGGCTCAGCTGGACCCAGATCGGCTGGATCATCACGTGGGGAACGGTCAACTGGCTGCTCGACTGCGCCTGCTTCGCCATGATGTTCAAGGCGATGGGTGCACCGATCCCGTGGAAGGGTCTCCTCCTTGCGTACGGCGCCGGGCAGCTGGCGGCCACGTTGCCGATCACGCCCGGAGGTCTCGGTGTGGTGGAGGGCTCCATCACGGTCGCCCTGGTCGCCTTCGGTGGCGCCGAGGCGAGCACCGCCTATGCCGTGCTGCTCTACCGCGTCATCAGCTTCTGGCTGATCCTGGTCATCGGTTGGCTCCTGATCGGCCAACTGGCTCTCCAGGTGCGACGGGGACGCTGGCCGCGCCAGGCCATGGCGAGCGAGGTCGAGGCCGGCCCGGAGGCCTTCGGGTCGAGGACGGTGCCGGACATGGGTGCGGGGGTGACCGAATGAAGAACCGTCACGTGCGTGGGCGACGCCTCGGGGCTGTGATCGCCGGACTGGTGGTGGCAGCCTCGCTGCTGGCCGCCTGTTCGGGGTCCCGGAGTGGTCAGGGCACCAGCGACGAGTCGTGCTACCTCGCCCTCCCGACCGCCGCCAAGGCGATCGGTGGCCACGGACACCTCGAGGGCGTGCGGAAGTTCACCGTGGCGAACCTCCAAAGCGTCGCCCCCCGGCTCTACAAGCGCCTGGTCGACGACGTCCCCAAGCGCCAGAACGTGTGCATCGCCGCCTACACGGGGCACTTCACGGCGTCAGCGGTGTCCAAGCCGCTGGGGCACTCCGCCGGGACACTGGCGGTGGCGGTGGTGACGACGCCGGGGAACCATCTGCTCGGCACGCTGATCCTGACCAAGATCCCCGTGCGCTTCCAGCACATGTTCTGATCCGCTCAGCCCTCGAGCTTGGGGATGGACGCCGTGAGATGGTCGGGCACGGCGTCGTAGTGGTCGTAGGCGACGGTGAACGAGCCCCGGCCGCCGGTCAGCGCGCGCAGGTCGACGGCGTAGCGGGTGAGCTCCGCCGTCGGGGCGGTGGCGGTCACCGTCTGGTAGCCCTCGTCCGCGGCGGCGTCCGTCCCGATGATGCGGGCCCGCCGCGCGTGCAGGTCGCCCAGCACGTCACCCTGGCACTCGGCCGGGATGGTGACCTCCAGGCGCGAGATCGGCTCGAGCACGATCGGTCCCGCCTCGGCCATGGCCGCCCTGATCGCCAGCGCGGCGGCCATCTTGAAGCTGACCTCGTTGGAGTCGACCGAGTGCGCCTTGCCGTCGTCCACCGTGACGGCGATGTCGACCACCGGGTAGCCGAGCATGCCCCCGCCGGCGAAGGTCTCGATCACGCCCTTCTCGACGGCCGGGATGTACTGGCGGGGGATCGCGCCCCCGACCACCTCGTCGCGGAAGGCGAAGCCCTCGCCGCGGGGGAGCGGCTCCAGGCGCAGGTGGCAGACGCCGAACTGGCCGTGCCCGCCCGACTGCTTCTTGTGCTTGCCCTCTGCCTCGGCCGGCAGCGTGATCGTCTCGCGGTACGGGATGCGCAGCTCCTCGCGCTCCACGTGGACGTTGCACTTGCGCTCGAGCCGCTCGAGCGTGACGGACAGGTGCACCTCGCCGCTCACGCCGAGGATCGTCTGGTGCGTCTCGTCGTCGCGGGTCACCGTGAGCGACGGGTCCTCGTCGCACAGGCGCTGCAACCCCGACATCAGCTTGTCGTCGTCGGCCCGGGTCGCGGGCTTCACCGCGACCTGGAGCGCCGGCGCGGGCAGGGTGGGCGGCGGCACCACGACCGGCTGTCCCTTGGGCGCGAGGGTGTCACCGGTGCGGGTCCCGTTGAGGCGGGGCACGGCGACGAAGTCCCCGGCTGGGACGCTGGTGGCCGGTGCGGTGGCGTGCCCGGCGATGCTCTGGAGCGCGTGCAGCCGCTCCTCCTCCCTCGAGCGTGAGTTGACGAGGAGGGCGTCGGGTTGCAAGGTGCCGGAGACGACCTTGCAGAGCGACATCTTGCCCGTGTGGCTGTCGTTGTAGGTCTTGGTCACGGTCAGGACCGTCTGGCCCGCCGGGTCGGAGGGGATCTCGATCGTCTCGGTCCCCGCCGTGGCGGTGAGCGGCGGCCGGGACGTTGGGCTGGGACACAGCTCCTCGATCAGACGGGCCAGCCGGTCGACGCCGACGCCGCTGGTGGCCGAGCAGCACAGGACCGGGAACACGCTGGCCGAGGCGACGCCGCCGGCCAGGCTCTTCTCGAGCTCCGAGTAGTCGAGGGTCTCGCCCTCGAGGTAGCGCTCCATGAGATCGTCGTCACCCACGACGATGCCCTCGACGAGCTGCTCGTGGACGGTGTGCTCCTGGTCGACGAGGTCCTCGGGGATGGGGCCCTCGTGGCCCGATGGCGGGATGGTGCCGTCGACCGGGGAGCCGGCGGCCGGGGTGTCGTAGTGGGTCGCGGTGTCGTCGAGCAGGTCGATGACACCGTGGAAGTCGGTCTCGCGGCCGATGGGCAGCTCCACCGGCGCCACGCCCGCGCCGAAGGTCGCCCGGATGTCGGCCAGGGTGCGGTCGAAGTCCGCCCGCTCCCGGTCGAGCTTGTTGATGACGATCACGCGTGGGACCCCGAGGCGCGCCGCGGCCCGCCAGGCGTCCTCGGTCTGGGCCTGGACGCCGTCGGTGGCGCTGACCACGACGACGGCCAGGTCGA
>PMPX01000349.1 GCA_003169235.1 Acidimicrobiaceae bacterium
GCTTGACTGCCGTTAGGAACTCAGTGATGTCAATCCGTCGATTGGACCCTTCTCTGGCGAAGTCGCATGATCACGTAGAAGGCGCTCGCAAATAGGACGACTCCCAGTCCGACGAGCGCAATCGACAAATGACCATTGCTGAATGCGCCGATCAGGACGCCAATAATCACGGCGATTCGAAAACCCCAGTCCCACTTGGGGCGCCCCACCTTCTTCTTCGGTGCAGGCGCTCCGTCCGGATACGGCACTGGTTGGACCATTTCGCGAATCGTACCGAACAGGGCCGATCAGATCCGGCGGCGGATCCGTCTCAGAGCCGGCGGTCGGAGACACTCATGAACTGTCGCCCTACGCGACTGATTCTCAGTGCTCGTAAATCTCCCGCCGGTGAGCCATCCGGAGGACGAGCACGAGCAGCTCGCCTTCGTGGATTTCATAGATCACGCGGTAGTCACCGGTGCGGACGCGCCACTCTCCCGCACCACCAACAAGGCGAGTGGCAGCCGGCGGACGAGGGTTCTCGGCCAGTAGTTCAATCGCGGCTTGGATTCGGCGCCTGGCGTCGGGGTCGAACTTGCGGAGCTGGCGTGCGGCCGCCGGTGAGAGCGAGACCGTGTAGCTCATGCCAGGCCAAGGTCCGCCTTGACCTCGTCCCAGGGGATGGGCCTCTCCCCGGTTGCCTTCATCTCGGCACGCGCCGCTTCCGCCGCCCTGATGTCGGCCATATCCTCAGCGAGCTCGAGAATGCTCGCAAGATCGTCGGCGTCGATCACTGCAGCAACTCGGCGTCCGTGTCGGGTCAGGTAGACCGGCTCGTGCTCGGTGTGCGCCTGATCGATGATCGCCGCCAGTCGCTTGCGCGCCTCGGTGATGTTGAGTGGCTCAGCCGTGCTCATGTACATATTGTATATTATGCTCTGAATATGTACAGACAGGTTCTTGGTCGATCAGTGTCTCCGACGTGTGGTTATACGGGTGATCCACACGCCCATAAGTGCCGTACGTGGGCCTCACTGGAGCCAATGGACCCAGTCATGTTCGGGTTCAGGAGGTGACTCCAATAATCGAGTCAGCGATACGATGAGGTTCTCCGGGTAGGCAGCACTACCACGGTGGAATCGTCGGCTCGACGTCAGAACGACTCCGGCGTGGTGTTCGCCGCTGGCCGCCCAATGTCGGACGATGCGGTCAAGATCCTTGGCGTCTTCACTGACCAGAGCTCGACCCTCCGCTGCGGCGTGTCGGAGAAGCTCTTCATCGGCTAACTCCGCCAGGCGTGGATCATCGGCCGCCGCGACGACGTCGTGGCCGCTCTGGCGAAGCCGGGCAGCCGCGATACGGGAGTGGTGCACGTCGAGGATGAGCCTCACCCCGCCAGAAGGCCCTGGCGTCGCTGCCACGCCGCCTCCAGCTCATCGGCTGCGGCGACGTTCTCTGCGATCTCCTCGTCGATCTCGGTGGTGAAGTCGGCGTAGTAGTCCAACACGGCGTCGACCTGTTGGTGGGACAAGCCCAGGTGCTCGACCGCACGGCTTATGCGGTCCTCGGGGGGGACGTCCCCACCAACGAGCCCGCCGACCACCTCCCAAACGTCTGGGCCACCGATGAGCCCGGCACGACGACCGGACGCACCGTCACGGAAGACGATCATCGAGTGGCGCCGTGTGCGCAGGCCCTCCTCGATGAGCTCCTCGGCGAGGGCGGAGGTCGAGACGTTGCGAGCCCCGGCCTCGGCCTTGAGTTGTTCGGCTACCTCGGGTCGTCGGAAACGGATGGACATTGGAGTCGCCATGACTACAGTGTAGTCACCGTGCACCACTCCTCAGAGGACCAGCTCCGGATCCCTGGGGAAACGCCTTGACATCGTGCAGGGACAGTCGCATACTTGCGACCCCATGACGAATGCCCCCGACTTCCGTTCCGACCCCAGCGAGAGCCCCGAAGGCCGGGGCATCGCCTACGGCCGCTCCGCCGCCTTCTGGAAGTCGTTGCCCGACGGCGTGCGGGCCGAGGTCTCCCAGGAGGCAACCCTGACCGTCGGCTCCATCGAGGAGTATCCCCTGTTCGTCCGCGACCAAGTCACCAAGACGGTCGTCGAGGACGCCGAGCTCATCGGCTTCTGGGTGGCCTGGCACAAGGCCGGTGGTTTCGGGGGCCTCGAGGCCGGCGGGTGGCACCGGGCCACCATCTACCGGAAGATCCGCCGCTTCCGGGCCCGCTTCGGTACGCACCCCGACGAGCACCGCTTCGAGTGGATCAAGCTCGACCTTCGACGCGCCTGGACCGAGGAGCTCGAAGAGGCCCTGTCCATCTCCGTCAGCCCGGATCCGAACTGAGAGTCCAAGATGCCTCCGCTCCTGCACGCGTCCGCTCATACAGTCGCAAATATGCGTGTATCGGCCCCCGGGGACGGGGGGATGAGGGAGTTGGCCTCGGGGGTGGACGCCCTCTACCTCTCGGGTCACGGGTACCTCTCCAAGGGCTTCCTTGCCAGGCTCGACGAGGAGCGGGTCTTCGCCGACCGGGCTTCGGTGCCCGTCCCCTTCGAGCTGGGCCCCCTCACCCTCGGGCTCGCCCCCCACGGCTGGGGCAAGTACCGCTACTGCCTCGACCACGAGACGGGGCGGATCGGCTTCACGTCCAGCCGCCGCCTTCCGTCGGTGCGCATCCAGCCTCGGGCTGAGTTTCTCCGTTCGGTCGGGCCCGCAGAAACCGTCCGCCATTTCAACGACCTGGTGCGACCGTTCATTGAGGGGCTGGTCTTGAGCGTCGCGCGCCTGGACCTGTTCGTGGACATGGAAGGGATGCAGCTGTGTACCTAGGACCGCAGTGCCTTCGTGTGCCGCGGGGACGGCTGCACGACCTACGAGAACGGCAACACCGTGACGGGGTTCGCCTTCGGCTCGAGACGGACTCAGCGCATCAGTGCCCGTCTCTACGACAAGACGGCCGAGATGGCTCTCAAGGGCACCGACTGGTGGGAGCTCGTGTGGGGCGACCGGCACACCCCGGGCGCCCAGGTCTGGCGGATCGAGTTCGAGATCGGACGGTCCGCCCTCAGCGATCTCGACCCGTTTCTTCCCGACGCCGTGCTGGCCGCTGCCCCGTCGCTGTGGCGCTACTGCGCCGGGGACTGGCTCACGTTGCGCAGGCCGACCCAGGATTCGAACCGTTCACGGTGTTCGCTCGACGCGCGCTGGGAGGCTGTGCGGTCGGCGTCACTCGCCCATGGGGCCGCCACCGAGCTGCGCTTTATCCGGGAGCGGAAGAGGGCCACGGTCCTTCGCAACCTCATGCCCGCTCTCGTCGGGTATCTCGTCGCCTTCGCCGACCTGATGGGGACGACCGACATCGACGACACGTTCGGGGAGCTCCTCGACGCCGTCGCCAACGACGAGATCGTTCGCCGCATGACTTTCGCCGAGCGGGTCCAGCGCCGTCGAGCAGAAAGGGGGTTCCGGTGAGCACCGAACGTCAGCACACCATCACCGGCATCGAGAGGGGGGGAGGGCGCCGAAAGGCGCCCGGCGGGGGGGGGGGGGG
>PMPX01000273.1 GCA_003169235.1 Acidimicrobiaceae bacterium
CGATGTCGAGAGTGATGACACCGGTCGTTCCCGCCGGCAGGGTCTGAGTCAGGGTGGCCGTCTCGGAGGGCTGCCCCGGCGAGGCGGGGATTGCGTACGTCGGCACGTGCAACGTGCCGAGGCCGCCGGTGACCATTGTGGCCGACCCCGTCTCGGACAGGTTGAGGCCGTTGCCGATGGTCCAGGTGATCTGGACGCCACTGCCGAGCGGGCTCGTGCACGATGCGGTGGGCGAGATGGCGTTGTCCTGCGCGAACGCCGGCGTCGAGAACGCCACGAGCCCCACCAAGGCGAGGGCCGAGGCAAGGCCACCGGTGACGACGCCCCGGAGCCGGCGGGGCCGACGACTCCCGCGTGGCAGCGCAGCCTTCGCTGAGGACTCCCTACCCAACAACGCCAGTCGTCGCATGCCGGCTCTTCCCTCCAAGGTCTTCAAACAAGGGGCGCGATGACGCCCACCCGAATCTCGATCGCCACGGTCCCCCGAGCGAGCCATCTCATGTGCCCTTCGCCAAGCTCTCGAATGCGCGCAGTTCACGTACCGGCCTGGCCCAGAACAGAGCCACGGCACGACCCCGGCGATACGAGGCATCAGACCAATGCGGCACCTCCGTCGCGGGCGGTCTACGAGCCGCGCCCGCGCTACGCGTCCGCCGGGCCGGCGAGCAGCAGGAGCGCGGCGGGTGCGCCGTATGTCCGTTCCGCGTGTGGCGTCTCGCGCCGGTCAGTCGACGCGTCCACGCGGCAGGTCACCGGGAGAAAACCCTGTTAACACCAGCGCGCCCGGTGTTAACACCAGCATGCTCAGGATGTTCCCCTGCGAGCCGGTTGCCGGAACCTCAGCCGTTAACGGTCTCCGAGAATGCGTCGAACGGCTCTATCGCCAGCGACCGGGATCGGGGTACGTTGCCGAGGGCGATGCCCGATCAGTGATCGCTCGCCTTTTGTCGCAGCGACCGGCCTGGCAACCAGGCCCGTGCGGCGGGCGCCTCCGCTCGGCGCCGACGCCGCATTCCATGAGCGTAATTGTGGCTGCGTTGTCGAACTCGGGGCCCAAAACGGGCCCGACGGAGCACGCGTCGGATCGTCAGGTTCCGCCGTGGGCCAGCGCGTCATCCCAACTGGAGCCCGCCTCGAGGAGCGCCCGGAAGCCCATCAGCTGCCGCGGCCTGCCGATGGCCATCACGGCGCGCAAGCGGCCGGCGCGACCGAAGAGCGCGACGAACTTCCCCTCCCTGAGCGATCCATCGGTGACGAGCACCTCGTCGTCGCCAGCCGGGTTCCCCAGCACCTGGAGACGGACGCCGTACTGGTCGGACCAGAAATACGGGATGGGGGCGAAGGAGGAAGCATCCGCCCGGCCGGCCATCAGGCTGCGCGCCGCCGCCACACCGGCCTCGGCCGCCACCTGCCAGTGCTCGATCCGGATGAGCTCCTCGGCGCCGTCGTGGCGCCAGTTCCACCGCGCGATGTCCCCCGCCGACACGATGCCGTCGGCGGCGAACAGCCGGTCGTCACACACCACGCCGTTCTCCAGGGTCAGACCGGAACCGGCGAGCCACCCGGTCGCCGGGACGACACCGATGCCGACCACGACCACGTCGGCCGGGATCGCCTCGCCCCCGACCAGCTCGACCACGAGGCCACCGGCGGCCACCCGCTCGCCGTCCGCCATGGCCCGGTGGATGCCCTGCACGGCGACTCCGGTACGCAGCTCGACCCCATTCGCTCCGTGCAGGGAGCCGCAGTGCGCGCCCAGGACTGGACCGATGACGTTGCGCAGTGGGACGTCGAGTGCCTCGAGCACCGTGACCCGGCACCCCAATCCGCCGCAGGTCGATGCGACCTCCGCACCGATGAACCCGGCGCCGATCACGACGACGCGCGCCGAGTCGAGCGCCGTGACGGCGGCACGCAGGGCGATCGAGTCGTCGAGGGTCCTCAGGGTGAACAGGCCGTCGCGCTGAGTCAGACCCTCGGTGCCGGGGAACTGGCGCGGTGCAGCACCCGTGGCGACGACGATGCCGTCGCCGTCGATCACCGCCCCGTCGTCGAGCTCGACCCTCCGTCCCCCCACGTCGAGCCGCACCGCGCGCCGACCCAGCACCTCGTGCACCCGCAGCTCGCTCGAGCGCCGCTTGTCGGCCAGCACGGCCTTCTCCGGCGGCCACGTCCCCGCCAGCACCTGCTTGGACAGCGGCGGCCGGTCGTAGGGAAGGTGCCGTTCCTCGCCGACGAGCGAGATCGTCCCCTCGAAGCCCTCCTTGCGCAACGTCTCGACCGCCCGCCATCCGGCCAACGAGGCGCCGACGACCACGACGGTCCCGTCCGTGGGCAGGGCGGCCGCGGCCGGGCCGCCGGTTGCCGTCACTGGCCGAACATGGCCATCCACTCCGCAGCGGAGCGGGGCCGGAACACGTAGTTCCACCGCCTGGTCTCACCCATGCTCTGGGACGGATCGGCGGAGTAGAGGTGGCCGGGGAAGAGGATCGCGTCGTCGGGGACCCGGGCCAGCCGGGTGTGGATGGACTCGTACATGGCGAGCGGGTCGGAGCCGGGGAAGTCGGTCCGCCCGCATCCCTCGAGAAAGAGGGTGTCACCCGCCACCAGCCGGCCGTCGACCAGGAAGCACTGGCTGCCGGGCGTGTGGCCAGGCGTGTGGATCAACTCCACCCCGACGTCCCCCACCCTGAGCACCTCGCCGCTGTGATGGCCGACGAGGTCCGATCCACCCACCCCGGTGGTGCGCTCCACCCAAGGCACCTCGTCGGCCTGGACGTGGATCGGCACCTGCACCTTCTCGAGCAATGTGCTGATGCCCTCGAGCGACCAGCCGCCCATCTGCCCGCCCAGGTGGTCCGGGTGGAAGTGGGTCCCGAGGACCCCTGTCAGGCGCATGCCGTCCGCCTCGAGGATGTCGAGGAGGTCCTGCACCGCGTAGGCGGGATCGACGACGAGGGCCTCACCGGTCTCGCGGTCGCCGATGAGGTAGACGAAGTTGACCATCTGGCGGGCCATCATGTCGCCCCGCGCGAAGTCCCGGCCGGAGAGCAGCTGACGGAAGTACACCCGGTCGGTCGTGGAAGCGTCACTCATCGCTCTCGTCCCCCGCCTCGACGGCCAGCGTCTCGAGCCGGGGCACCAGCTCCTCGACCTGGGCCCGGGTCTGGCGCAGCCGACGGTCGAGCTCGTCGATCAGCGCCGTCGCCCGCTCCAGGCGAGCGACGAGCACGTCGACGTCGACGTCGCGCTGCTCGAAGAAGTCCACGATCGAATCGAGCTCGCGACTGGCCTCGGTATAGCTCAGCCGGTCCACGGGGATGGGTTGCTCGGGGGCGGTCACCTCAGTCGTCACTCTCCTGCTCCTGTTCCTGCTTCATGTCTGCTCCGTCCACCGTGCTGCGGACGGTGCCGTCGGCGAACCTCGTCACGATCTTCTGCCCCTCGACGACGTCTGCGGCGCTGCGCACCAGCGCGCCGCCGGATGTCAGGGTCAGGCTGTACCCGCGCTCGAGCTGGCGCTCCACGTCGTAGGCCGACTGCAGTCGGCGCCACGACTGCAGCCGCTCGTCCTGGCGCCCGAGGTGCCCGAGGCTCATCGGTCCGAGGCGACCGGCGAGGGCGCGGACCGCCGCCTCACGCGACTCGAGCCGGCCGGGCGCCGACCGCCCGACGGACGAGGCCTTTCTGACCAGGCGGTCCCTGTGCACTCGCACCTGGTGCCGCGCCGCCGCAGTGAGGCGGCTCCGGGCCTGCCCGTCGCGCGCCTGGGCGTCAGCCAGGAACCCCGGGACACGCCGGGCCAGCAGCGCCGACGGCTCCGCCACGTGGGCCGCCCACCACCGTCGGGTCGAGACGACGATCTGGTGCCCGCATTCGGTGGGCGTGATGCAGGCGCGCGCCGCGGTGATGTCAGCCACGGTCTCGTCACCGGTGTGCCCGATGCCGGTGAACACGGGCTTGGTGGCCCCGGCGACGGCACGCGCCACCAGCTCGGTCTCGAAGGCGGCGAGGTCGGCGCGCGCTCCCCCGCCCCGGACGATGGCGATGACGTCACAGTCGCTCCGGCTGAGCACCTTGACGGCACGGGCGACCGCGGCCGGTGCGTGGGGTCCCTGCACGGGGACGGGGACCAGCGAGATGCGGAAGCCGAAGCCCGATCCGGTGAGCTGGCCCAGGAAGTCCTGGCAACCCTCGGTGCCGGGACTGGCGATCAGGCCGACGTGCATGGAGAGGTCGGGCACGCGGAGCGAACGGTTGCGCCCGAGCAGCCCCTCGGCCTCGAGGGTGCGCACCAACCGGGCGCGCTGGGCGGCCATGCGCCCCAGCAGCGCGGTCACGTCGACCTCGACGAGGACGAGGCTGATCTCCCCCTTGGCTCGGTACAGGTCGAGCGTGCCCCGCAGGACGACGACCATGCCCTCGGCCAGGGCGATGCCCTCCTTGGAGAGCGCATGGCGGAGCGGTGTCCAAGAGCTGCGCCAGCACTTCACGTTGAGCGTGGGCACCCCGCCACGGGCCCGGGACCCCGGCGCCCCCCCGTCGGCGTCCGGGTCGACCAGGCTCAGGTAGAGATGGCCCGACCGGTGGTCCGAGATGTGCTGGATCTCCCCGCGGACCCACAGGTGCCGGTTCCGGGGGAAGGCGGACCCCAGCGCGTCCTCGACCTCCTCGTAGAGGCTGCCGATGGAGAGGACGCCGCTGCGCTCCTCGGGGTCCGGGTCGGCCGTGGGAACAGGCCCGGCACCGCCGGAGACGGCCCGGCGCTCGGGGCCGGCTGCCTCCTCCGGAGCAGACAGCGGTGGCGCCTCGGGATCGAAGAGCTGGTGGGGACCGCCGGACATCCTCGACACCCTACCGAGACGCTGCTCGGTGACCCGGCCACCGGCGGGGTGGCACACTGGTGGTGACGGTGAGCCGGCCAGGTGGCCGCGGCACGGGCCGTTCATCGGGACCGTGTCGAGGAAGGTCGGGACTCCAAAGAGCAGGGTGCTGGCTAACGGCCAGTCGGGGTGACCCGCAGGAAAGTGCCACAGAAAGGAAACCGCCGATGGCGGGCCTCCGGGCCCGCACAGGTAAGGGTGAAAGGGTGCGGTAAGAGCGCANNACCCCACCCGGAGCAAGGCCAAGCGTGGGAAACGGGTTGCTCGCCCTCCTCCCGAGAGGGAGGGTTCCCCAGGTAGGCCGCTCAGATGGATGGCCACCCAGGCTCCTCACGGAGCTGGACAGAATCCCGCCTACAGGCCGGCTCACCGTC
>PMPX01000367.1 GCA_003169235.1 Acidimicrobiaceae bacterium
ATGCAGCAGAAACAGGAAGACGGGCGCGGGTGGCGCCTTGACGAAGCCCTCGGCCTCGCCGGGCACGATCGGGGCGTCGAGGTCCCATCCCTCGGGGTCCTCCTCCCGGGCCCGCGTCAGCCGCGAGGGCTCACCCAGGCCGTCGGGGTCGTCGATGAGCCCGTCCAGCGTGGCGATCTGCTCCGGGTCGTCGAGCTCGGCACCGGCCTCCTCGAGCTCCTTCTCGTCGACCTGGAAGTGCGGGTCGAGCGAGGGGTCGAGCTCCATCTCCTCGAGGAACTCGGGATCGAGCCGCGACGCCTCGTCGGCGGCGTCGTCGCCCTGATCGAAGGTTTCGGTTCCACTCATGGTCACTCCGGTGTCTCGTACCCGGAAACGCTCCGGGAGGACCGGCAGGTGCCGGCCACACCCCGATGGTAGGTGCTGGCGGATCGGCGCCCCAGGGTCGTACGTCCCGAGTCGGCCCGCCCGGTCAGTACTCGGCGATGGAGCCGCCCGGCACGACGGCCAGTTCGGCGTGCTCCAGGTGATGGGCGAGGTCGGGGGCGGCCCCGGCCCCGGGCGACCGGGGGATCAGCAACGCGGCCGCCACGGCGACGACGGTCATGACGGCCAGGAAGAGGAACCCCTTGGTGTAGTCCGACTCGGCGGGGTACCCGTCCGCCAGGATCTGCGAGGCCACGATGCTCGACATCACGGCGGCGCCGATCGCCCCGCCGATGGTCCGGATATTGGCGTTCATGCCGCTGGCCACGCCGGTCTGGGCCGGCGGGACGGCCTGGACGATGAGGTTCGCCATGGCCGAGAAGGCCAGGCCCAGCCCGATGCCGAGGAGCGTGCTGGCCAGGTAGATCTCCCACTTCTCGGAGTGGGCGAAGGCGAGGAGCAGGTAGGCACCGGTCGAGGCCGTCGACCCGATGATGACCGCCGACTTGGAGCCGATGGTGGCGGCGATCCGGCCGGACAGCAGCCCGCCGATGAACATCGTCACGGTGAGGGGCAGCAGGAACAGGCCGGACTGGATGATGCTGGCGCCGAAGCCGTAGCCGGTGGATGTCGGGGTCTGGACGAACTCGGGCAGGAAGCCGATCACCGCGTACATGCCGATGCCGAACATGAAGGCCACCAGGTTGTTGGTCCACACGGCGCGGCGCTGCATCATGTGCATGTCCACCAGCGGTTCGGTGGCCCGCAGCTCGACCCAGACCCAGGCGACGGCCAACACCACGGCCAGGGCGACGAGACCGATGACGCGGGGCGAGCCCCAGCCCCACGACGGCGCCTCGCTCACCCCGAGCAGCAGGGCGACGAGCCACGCCGACAGCAGGACGGCGGCCAGCCAGCTCACCCGCCCGGGGGTGCGCACCGGGGACTCCGGTACGAACAGCCAGGCGCAGAGGGTGGCGATCACGGCGATCATCATCGGGATCCAGAACAGCCAGTGGTAGTTCAGGTGCACCAGGATCGGGCCGGCCAGCACGATCCCGGCGCCCGCCCCGGCGCCGAGGATGGCCGACATGACGCCGATGGCACTCGCCACCCGCACGGCGGGGAACTCGTCGCGGATGATGCCGAAGGCGAGGGGGAACACCGCCCCCGCCGCTCCCTGGATCACGCGGCCGACCAGCATCACGGGGAGCGTGGTCGCCAGGGCGCTGATCAACGACCCGACCGAGAGCGCAACCAGGACGGCGACGATGACGCGCTCCTTGCCGATCATGTCGCCCACCCGCCCGAGGATGGGCGTGGCGATGGCGGCGCTCAGGAGGTAGGCGGTCAGCAGCCAGCTCGCCCCGCTCTCCGAGGTGTGCAACGTGTGCTCCAACTGCGGGATGGCCGGGATGATGAGTGATTGCAGCAGGCTGAAGGCCAGTGCCGCCGTGGCGAGGACGGCGAAGGTGACTCGGTAGTCGGTGTGCGTGCGGGCCATGGTCCGGAATTTCCCCTGAGACGGAACAGTCGGTTCCGGTTATGCTAGCAAAACGGAATGGTCCATTCCTCAAAGGTGGGCCGGGGCGGAAGGGAGGTCACAACTGACACGGATCGACGCGGCCCGACGGACCGGAGCACAACGATGACCCACGTCGCCGACGCGACGGCGGCCCGCGCCGCCGTCCTTCCCGTGCGGGCCAACGACGGGCACAAGTGGGCGGCGCTCTTCATCACCACCCTGGGCATGCTGATGGCGACGATCGACGCCTCCATCGTCCTCATCGCCCTGCCCGACATCTTCCGCGGCATCCACCTCGACCCCCTCCTGCCGTCGAACACCTTCTTCCTGCTCTGGATGATCCTCGGCTTCCTCATCGTGACCAGCGTGCTGGTGGTCAGCCTGGGGCGCCTGGGCGACCTCTACGGCCGGGTCCGCATGTACAACCTGGGCTTCGCGGTCTTCACCTTCTTCTCCCTGCTGCTCAGCATCACCTGGCTGACCGGCACCGCCGGGGGGATCTGGCTCATCGTCATGCGCATCTTCCAGGGGGTGGGCGCGGCCATGCTCATGGCCAACTCGGCGGCGATCCTGACCGACGCCTTCCCCCCCGATCGCCGCGGCTTCGCCCTGGGCATCAACCAGGCCGCCGCCATCAGCGGCACCTTCATCGGGCTCCTCCTGGGCGGACTGCTCGCCCCCATCAACTGGCGTCTGATCTTCCTCGTGTCCGTGCCCATCGGGCTCTTCGCCACCGTGTGGGGCTACTTCTCACTGGAGGAGGTGGCCAAGGGCTCGCGGGCGCGCATCGACTGGGCCGGCAACGTCACCTTCGCCATCGGGCTCATCCTCGTCATGGTCGGAATCACCTACGGGATCGAGCCCTACGGAGGGTCGTCCATGGGCTGGACCAACCCGACGGTGCTGGCCGAGCTCGGCGTGGGCGTCGCCTTCCTGGTGCTCTTCTGCTTCATAGAGGTCCACACCGAGGAGCCGATGTTCCGCCTCCAGCTCTTCCGGATCCGGGCCTTCTCAGCCGGGGTCTTCGCCAGCTTTCTCGGGGCGCTCGGGCGCGGTGGCCTCATGTTCATGCTCATCATCTGGCTGCAGGGCATCTGGCTGCCCCGCCACGGCTACACCTTCGCCGTGACCCCCCTGTGGGCGGGCATCGCGCTGGTCCCCCTCACCACCGGCTTCCTGATCGGCGGCCCGCTCTCGGGCATCCTCTCGGACCACTACGGCTCGCGGCCCTTCGCCACCGGCGGCATGCTCGGCAGCGCCGTCGCCTTCTTCCTCCTGGAACAGGTCCCGGTGGACTTCAGCTACGTCCCCTTCGCCATCCTGCTCTTCTTCATGGGACTCGTGATGTCGTCCTTCGGCGCCTCGAACCGCACCGGCGTGATGAACAGCCTGCCGGCGAGCGACCGGGGGGCGGGTTCCGGCATGAACACGACCTTCCAGAATTCGGCCCAGGTGCTCTCCATCGGCATCTTCTTCACCCTGATCATCGTCGGGCTCTCCGACCACCTCCCCACTGCGCTGGTCAGCGGACTAACGGCGCACGGGGTGCCGGAGGCGACGGCGCAGTCGATCTCACACCTGCCGCCGGTCTCCACGCTGTTCGCCGCGTTCCTCGGCTACAACCCGGCCGGCCATCTCCTGGGCCCCCACGTCCTGTCCCAGCTGAGCCCGTCCCAGCGCGCCACGGTCACCGGCGAGCGCTTCTTTCCCAGCCTCATCACCAACTCGTTCAAGGACGGGCTGCACACCGCCTTCAACTTCGCCATCGTCATGTGCCTGCTCGGGGCCGCCTGCTCGTGGACCCGGGGGGGCAAGGCGCCGGCGCGGGTGACGGTGGACGAGCCCGTGCGCGCGGACCTGGTCCCGGAGCCGGCGGCGAGCTGATCGATCGGAGCCGGCCGGCCGGACCGGGAGGGGGCAGGGAGTCGACATCCCCACCACGGGCTGATCGAGCGGGATGGAGCCGGCCGAGCCGTTGAAGCCGGCGTCGCCGTAGTTGAAGATGCCACCGTCGGTCGCCACCAGCCAGTAACCCCCGCCGTCGTCGGTGGCGGCCATGCCCACCACGGGCTTGTTCAGGGGGAGGGCGCCGGCCGAGCCGTGGAAGCCGGCGTCGCCGTAGTTGAAGACTCCGCCGTCAGTGGCCACCAACCAGTAGCCCTTGCCGTCGTTGGCCA
>PMPX01000198.1 GCA_003169235.1 Acidimicrobiaceae bacterium
GATGGAGCCCGGGTAGGAGCTCAGGCATCAGTCCGCTCGGCGTCTCACCGGTTCACCACCAGGGTGAAGTGCTGGGTGGCCCCGGCTCCGACCCCGTTGCTGGCCGTGACCGTCACCGCGTACGTCCCGGCCGTCCCCGCTGACGGCTTGCCCGACAGGAGCCCCGAGCTCGACAGCGTGACTCCGGCCGGCAGCTTCCCGGCCGTCAGCCTGAAGACTGGCGAGGGGTAGCCCGTGGCGGTCATCTGGAAGTGGCTCGGCTGACCGAGGGTGAAGGTGGTCGTGCCGGCGCTGGTGATGGCGGGGGCCTGGACCACGAGGAGGACGAACGGCAGGGAGGCGCCGGGTCCGACACCGTTCTTCGCCGTGACCTCGACCAGGTAGACGCCGCCCGTGCCGGTCACCGGATCGCCCGACAACAGGCCCGCGCTCGACAGCGTGACACCCAAGGGCAGCTTCCCGGTCGCCGAGAAGGTGGGTGCGGGGTATCCCGTGGCGGTCATCTGGACGTGGCCCAGCTGGCCGACGGTGAAGGTGGCCGCGCAGCAACTCGTGACCATGGGTGACTGATCCACGACCAAGGTGAAGGACTGGGTGCCGTTCCCGGCGCCGTTGCTGGCGGTGACCGTGACCACGTACGACCCGCCCGTTCCGGCGGCCGGCTTCCCCGAGAGGAGGCCAGCACTCGACAGCCCGACGCCCTTGGGCAGCGGTCCCGTGACCGAGAAGGTGGGAGCCGGCGACCCGGTGGCCGTCATCTGGAATCGCCCCGACTCGCCGACGGTGAACGTTGTCGTGCCGGCGCTGGTGATGGCGACAGGGGACAGGACCGTGAAGCTCTGGGGGACCCCGTCGGCGGCGGCGTACACGGTCCCGGCCGCCACGTGGGCGGTCAGGGTGCAGGTGCCGATCCCGACGTAGGCGACCGTCGAGCCGCTCACCGTGCAGACACCGGGTGTCGATGACGTGACGGACGTGACGCCGTCACCGTTGGTGCTCACGGCCGGGGTCAAGGTGCCGCCGGTGGAGACGGCGCCGGTCGGGATGTTGGTGATGGTGGGCGGCGTGGTCACCAGGCCGAGGGCCAGCGGCGAGAGCGAGGTCACCGAACCACAGATCGTGTCGGTGGTGGTGTTCACGCTGGTCGTCACGTCCTGCCACTGGCCGCCGGTGTAATGGAGGAGCTGGGGCGTCGCCCCTGCCGGGAAGTTGCTCGGCTGGTACGCGAAGCACGCCGTGATGGCGCCCGAGTACGTCGCCGTCGTCGCCACGTCGACGTACGTCGGTGACGCGCCCAGGGCGAACCCGACGGGCGAGGTGTAGCCGACGTCTCCGGGGGAGAGCGGGGTCATGTCGGTCGTACCGCCGTTGCTGACGGACGTGAATGTCACCGACACGGTGCCGTTGCTCGTGACCAGCTCTTGCACGATCCCGGTTCCCGTCGGCGTCATGGTCGCCTGGCCCAGAGCGAAGTCCGGGAGGACCGTGTTGCCTCCCGGAGTGACGACGACATTGGTCAGGAGCTCCGTGTCGAACGGCGACGGCTGGTTCTGCGCGCACGTCGGGTCGACGGACACCGCGTACGTCCCGGGGTTCAGCAGGGACGAGTTGAAGGTTCCCGATGTGAAGGCGTAGGTCCCGCTGGCGGTGGTCTGGGTCATCGCCCCGAAACCGCCGACCTCGTCGGCGCCGACACACGCATTGGCGACGCCCAGGCCGGTCAGTCCATTGACCACGGATCCCGAGATCGAACCCCCCACGTTGAGGGCAAAGTTCACGGAATTGATCGGGTTGGTGGTGACCGTGACGAGGTTGGCCAGCGTCAGCGGTGCGTACACCTGTCCGTTGCACGGACTGGCCGTGAGCTGGTACGCCACCCCCACGGTCAAGTCGTTGACCGTGTACGAGCCGTCGGGCCCGGACGCGGAGCCCTTGTTGAGGCCGACGGGCGAAGCGCCGGTGGTGTGTGCGTTGACGCAGACCCCGCTGAGGGGCGACCCTGTGACGGCGTCGGTCACGTAGCCCGAGATGGAACTCCCCGGGGCCAGGGCGACGTTGACGCCGGTGACGGGTGTTGCCGTGACGACCACCGGGTTCGGGAGTATCTGCGATGCGAGGCTCGAGGAGTTCTGGTTGTTACAGGTCGGATCGACCAGGACGGTGTAGTCACCCAGGCTCAGGCCCGAAATCGTGTACGTCCCGTCGCCGCTGGTGGTCGCCGTGGTCGAGGGACCGGGCGAATTGTTCTTGGAGGCGGTGACGCAGACTCCGCCGAAGCCGAGAACGGTTGAGGCAACGGTCACGGTTTCCGACAGCGAGCTGATGGGTTGCACCAGCACGAAGTTCACGCCGGTGGCTTCCGGCTGCGCCGCCGAGAGGGTGATCGGGCTGGGGTAGGTCTGGGGTGCGTAATTCGACTGCGCGGTGCCGTTGCAGGTCGGGTCGACCGAGATCGTGTAGGTGCCATTGGGCAAGTTGGTGAATTGGTACGCCCCGTTCATGGACCCGGTCGTGAGGGAGCCGCCCGAGGTGGTGGCGGTGACACACGGTCCCATGACGGGGTTCCCGGTGACCGAGTCGGTCAGGGTGCCCGAGATCGAACCAGGGCCGCCCCCGCCGCCCCCTCCTCCCCCGCCGGTGCTGGACAGCGAGAAGTTCAGGAAGGTGAACGGCCCCAGCGGCGCCGAGACGGGACTCGGATAGGTCTGGGACTGGTAGGGCGTCGTGACGTTCCCCGCACAGGAGGGGTCGACCGAGACCGTGTAGTTCCCGGTGGCCAACCCGTAGAAGTAGTACGTCCCGTCGGGGTTCGTCGTCACCATCGTCGGCGATCCCGCCGTGGGCGTGGCCGTCACGCACGCACCGCTGACGGCGGCTCCGCTCATGGAGCCGGTGACGGTGCCCGAGATCGACGTCGTCTCATCCCACGGCTCCGTCCCACCCGTACCCGTCAACAGGATCACGTACTGGGTGCCCGAGACCACCGACGCGTTGAGGCCCGTGTCGACGAACTGGAACGCGCTCGACGACAATCCACTCGACCAGTCGCTGAGGGTGGGGCATTGCGCCCATGGGAAAGGCACCTGCTGCACCTCGTCTGTCAGATTCCCATTGGCGTCGATCTGGTAGAGCGTGATCGAGGCACCGGGCGGTGGCGTCCCGCCACTCGGCAGCAGGCACGCCATCTGCAGCTGCGCGCCCAGCTGTCCAGATGCCGTCGGCGTGAACAGCTGGCCCATGCTCCCGTCTCTGCCCGCCGGCCAGGTGGGCGTGTCGAACCGTGCGAAGTAGGTCATGCCGTCGGTGGTCGTTGCCGGCGCGCCGACGCCGAGGTTCGACGCCGGCGTCGTCGTCTGGTCCGCGAAGGAGAACTCCGGCGACCCGCCGACGGAGGTCTGGATGCCGAAGCTGCAGTCGTTGCATGCCTTGTAGGTGGAGGGCGTGAACACGAAGCCCCCGGCATTCAATGCCCCCGCCGAGGGGTCGCTGCCTATGGCGAGCGCGATGTTCCATCCGGCCGGGTTCGGGGTGGCGGACGAGGGACGGCCTTGGAACAGGGCCAGACCGCCGAGAACCAGGATCGCCGTGAGCGCGACCGCGCCCAGTCGCAGGAGCGACGCCAGGCGCGAAGGTCGGGTCATGCTGCCGATGTCCGGACACCTCGGTGTCGTCACCATGGATCCAACCTCCTCTGGCCGTCACCGGCTTTCATGGATTCCTGAAACGAACCCGACTTCGGCACCGATCTCCGCCATGGAGGTTCGCCAAACGTGCCGTGCGCCACCGAGCGTAGGGAGATGGATTTCACTTCAACAGAGTCAAGAGTCCCTTCTGTGACAGACGGAAGAGAGTTGCATCACGCTTTGCACCCAATGGCATGCGGGCGATCAGCAACGACGCGACATGTGTCGTATCAGATCCCGGTGGAGCGGCTATCCCCGGCCGTAGGTCGTGTCGCGTTGCTC
>PMPX01000304.1 GCA_003169235.1 Acidimicrobiaceae bacterium
GTAGAAGTAGGTCGTGCCGTTGGTGAGCCCGGTGTCGGTGTAGGTGGTCCCGCTCACGCCACTATGGACAACGGTCTCGGTGCCCGAGGTCGTGCTGCGCAAGATGTCGTAGCCGTTGATCGGCGAGCCGTCGGAACAGCCGGGCGCCGTCCAGCCCAAGGCCACCTGGCCGTTGCCGCCCGTGGCCGTGTTGAGCGTCGGGGCGCCGGGCGCCGATGTGATCGCGTAGGTGGCGGACTCGTTGAGGGGATCCGACGTGGTCACCAGGCTGGCCGACTGGGAACCCGTGCAGCTCGTCGTCGAAGGATTGGTGACCCCGTTGATCGTGAGCTGCACGTGGTCCCCGGCGTTGACCTGGATCGGCACGAGATAGGTCACGGTCAGATTGCCGTTGCTCAGCGTCGGCGTCGAGGACGTGCAGGTCTGCGTCGTCGAGGTCGTGAGGTCGTCGATGACGACCCCGTTGCAGTTGCTCGTGAAGCTGAGGCCCGTGCCGGCGGGGAAGGTGACTCTGATCGTCGAGTTCACGCTGGCGTCGGCATTCGGGACCAGCTGGTTCTGCGCGGTGAACGTGGACGTGTAGGTGACGTTGCTGGCGCCCGCCGTGCTCGTGCTGGGCGTCATCGTCAGCGCCGAAACCCCGGTCTCAGAGGTCAGGCTGACCGGAAGGTTGACCGACGCGGGGTCGGCACTGGTGCTCAGTTGGAATGTCTGCGATCCCGTGCCACTGGTTGGGTTGGCGAGTCCGTACCAGGCGACCGACACATTGTCGCCGGGGTTGATCGTCACGCTCGGCGGCACCTGGAACGTGATCGACTGCCCCGAGACGGTCGGCGCCGAGCTCAGGCAGTTCTCCGAGGCCGCCGTGGTGATGTCGAGGATCGTCACCTCGTTGCAGTTCGAGTTGTAGGTCGGCGGCGTGTAGCCGGCCGGGAGCGTCAGGGTGACGGTCGAGTAGCCGCCCACGAGCTCGTTGACCGAGTGGAAGTTGGCGGCGTACAGCACATCGGTGGCGCTGTCCGACGTCGAGCCGGCCGAGAGGAACGGACTGGTGACCGACGTCGGGCTGGTCAGGTCGACGCTCAGGTCGACCGGCGTCGGGTCGGCGCTGGTGGCGAGCGTGAACGTCTGGGGGCCGGTGGACGACGCAGGGTTGGTGATCCCGGACCAGACCACCTTCACCTGGTCACCCGGGTTGATGGCAATCGGGACGCCGTAGGTGACCGACTGGCCCGACGTGCTGGGCGATGCGTTCGTGCAGGTCTCGGAAGTCGAGGTGGTCAGATCGTAGATGACGACCTGGTTGCAGTTGCTGGTGTAGGTGGGCGCCGTGTAGGTCGACGGGAACGTCAGCGTGATGGTGGAGAACGCGTGCCCTCCGCCATCGGCCGTCAGCCCGTTCGTGGCGGTGAAGGTCGTGGTGTAGACCACGTCGGACGCGCCGTCGGACGTGGACGAGGCCGAGATGGCCGCATTGGCGACTGAGGTGGACGGCGTCAGGGTGTAGCCGAGCTGCACCGAGGCGGACCCGTTGCTCACGGTCAGGGAGTCGGATGCCGCCGGTCCTGAGTTGGTCACGTCGAGGATCTGAAGTTGCGCATGGTCCGTCGCCGGGATGGATATGGGCGCGGTGAACGTCAGCGTCGTTCCGCCGCCCGAGGTGGTCGGGATTGCCGCCAGACAGGTATCGCTGGTCGAGGTGGTCACGTCCTCGAAGACCACGGCGTAGCAGTTGCTCGAGTACGTCGGGAACGTCGTCCCGGCGGGCGCCGTGATCGTGAAGGTGGTAGAGCCGGCCGTGATGGCCTGTCCCTGGAGGTCGATGCCATACGTGACGCCCGTGGCTCCAACCGAGGTCGAGCTGAGCGTCAGGCCGGCCAGCCCGTAACCGGAAGACGACGGCGTGAGGGTCACCGCGCTCGACGAGTAGGCGGTGGTGTAGCTAATCCCGTTGTAGTTCAGGGTCCCGAAATACCCGGTCCGCGAGGACGCAGAGGAGATCGGCGAGTAGGTCGCCGGCGTTCCGATGGTCGTCACCTCGAGCGTCCCATCGAGGGTGTCCGTGCCACCGGTGATCTGGCTCTTGGTCCCCGCCGTGGTGTCGCTGGTGACAGCCAGGGTGCCGAACTCGCCCTGGGTGAAGTTGTCGCCGATGGACAAGGTCGTGTTGTCATGCACGGTGATCGTCCCGTTGTTCACGACCGAGACGGCGTTCCAGAACTCACCTGTGCCCGGGCCGGTCACGGTGAGGTTGGCGCCGCTGTCGATGGTCAGGCTCCCCACGTAGCCGACGTAGGCGATGGCGCCAGTGGCCGCGCTCAGGTTGAGTTGCCCGCCCGAGGCGACGGTGAGGCCATCGGTCGCGCCGCCGTTCTGTATGTAGGCGGTTCCACCGTTCGAGGTGATGTTGATGGTGCCGCTGTCGGTGAACGTGGTGACGTCGTTGCCCGCATTTTGGTTGAGGATGTCGAGCGTCTGGCCCGAGGGGACGCCGGGGACCTCGGGCGAGGGCAGGTCCGCGCCGCTCAGCGTGATGCCCCCACCCGTCGTGAAGGTACCGCCACCGGCGCTGAGGGAGTCCTCGAAGGTACCGCCTTGGAGGACGATCCCCGACGCGGTGGAGCCCGACTCGCTTCCCGTCGTGACCAAGAACTTGCCCGGGTCGGCATCGAAGGCGCC
>PMPX01000021.1 GCA_003169235.1 Acidimicrobiaceae bacterium
GCCAAGACCATCACCATCGTCTCGGGGTCCCCCCAGACCACCCCGGTCCACACCGCCTTCGGCGCCCCGCTGGTGGCCCAGGTGACCGACACCTACGGGAACCCCGTCACGGGTGTGTCGGTGACCTTTGCTGCCCCGAGCAGCGGGGCGAGCGGCACCTTCGCCGCCTGCGCCTCGAACCCCCATGGCTACTCGTGCGTGACCGCCACGGGAGCCAACGGTCAGGCCACCTCCTCGACCTTCACGGCCAACGCGACTGCAGGGACCTACTCCGTGGGCGCCAGTGCGTCGGGGAACAACACGGTGAGCTTCAGCCTGACCAACACCGCGGTCGTNNAAGCTCGTGATCTTGGCGTCGGCGGTATCGGGTCCCGCGTCGAACAACGCCAGCCTCGGTCCCGTCACCGTCCAGCAGCAGAACGCGTCCGGCGCCCCGGCCAACGCTCCCGCCGGTGGGACGGTGGTCACCTTGTCGTCGAGCTCAACAGGGACGTACATTTTCAACACCACCGAGGGAGCCACCACACCGACCCTCCAGACGACCGTCACCATCCCCGCCGGCTCGTCGTCGCTGAGCTTCTACTACGGCGACACGATGGCTGGCACGCCGACCATCACGGCCAAGTCGGGAACGCTGACCCCTGGGACCCAGGTCGAGACCATCACGCCAGCGAAGGCTTCGCAGCTCGTGTTCAGCACCCAACCCCCGTCGACGCCCATTCCGGTCACTTCAACGTTCGGCGTGGGCGTGAGCATCGAAGACGCCTACGGCAACGTCGAGACGTCGGATACCCACAGTGTGGCCCTCAACCTCGCGACAGACCCCTGCAACGGATCGCTCACGGGCACCATCTCCAAGGTAGCCGTGGCGGGTGTGGCCACCTTCTCCAACCTCCAGATCGTCACCGCTTGCGCCGGCTACCAGTTGATGGCCATGGACGGCTCGGACTCATTGACCTCGCCGCTGAGCAATCCCTTCACCATCGCGGCGGGCCAGGCCACCCAGCTGATGTTCATCGAGGGACCGACCAGCACCACCGCGGGCGTGGCCATCAGCCCGGCTGTCACGGTCCAGGCGGAGGACCAGTACAACAATTCAGTCAGTGACGGCGGGGCGACTATCACCATCACGGTGCACAGCGGTCCGGGAGGCTTCACCGGTTCGACGGCGAGTGTGCCCACTACCTCGGGTGGGCTTGCCACCTTCTCGAACCTGGTCCTCGACACGGCGGGCAACTACACCATCGCAGCCAGCTCCAGTCCCCTCGCCCCAGTCACCAGCGGGTCGTTCACCGTCTCCGTCGGCCCGGCCTACGGCATCAATGTTGTGTCCGGGACACCCCAATCGGCGACCCAGGGCCAGGCCTTCGCCGCCCCCCTGATGGTCAGGGTCACCGACGCCTACGGCAACCCGGAATCGGGCGCCTCGGTGGCCTTCGCGGCACCGTCGTCGGGCGCCTCGGGCACTTTCGCCACCTGCACGAGCAACAACGCCTTCTTCACCACCTGCGTGGTGACCACCAACTCGAGCGGTGTCGCGACGTCGTCCACCTTCACGGCCAATCACACCGGCGACCCCTACACGGTGACGGCCACAACGGGGCCGCTGACCCCGGCTGACTTCAGCCTCTTGAACGGCATGGACTTCTCCATCAGCGGCAACGCCCTTACGGCCTTTGTTCCGGGCACGACTCAGTCAGTCGATCTGTCCGTCACGAACCCCAATCCGAGCTCTGACGGTCTAACTGTGGCTTCGTCAAGCCTGTCGCTCACCGTTGCGCCCGACGCCGCCCACGCCGGGTGTCAGTCCTCTTGGTTCACCTTGAACCAGGGAAGTTGGTCGGTGACCGTCCAGGGGGGTTCGACTGAGTTGCTCTCTGACCTCGGTGTGGCGGCGGGGAACCTGCCCACGGTGACGATGACCAACACCAATACCGATCAGGATGCCTGTGAGGGCGCCACCTTGAGCTTGCGCTGGTCGGCCACCGGGAACGGTGCGCCTTGAGGCGCGCGAGCAACTTCCGGAGCTTGGGCAGGCGTCGAGGACTCCTGACGGTGCTTGTGGTCATCGGCGTCTTTGCCGTCGTGGGAGGTGCGTGGGCGTACTTCACCTCCGTCGGCGCAGGAACAGGTGCGGCCAGCGTGGGCTCACTGCCTGCTCCCACAAACGTCACAGGAGTGCAGAGTGGTTCGACCGTTACGGTGTCGTGGACCGGGGTGGCGGACTCCGGCCCTGAGAACTTCGGCTACTACGTGACCCGCACCCCCGTCCCGTCAGGCGCGACCGTCGATGTCTGTGGCTCGTCGCCGACGTCACTGCTGCCGAGGACTCCGACGACATGCAACGACAACTCTGTGTCGAGCGGGACCTACACCTACACGGTGACGGCCGTCTACTCCTCGTTCTCGTCCAATGCCTCCGGTCAGGTAACAGTCACTGGCCCACCGACGGCCAGCGTTCCGGGCATTACTGCGGCGATCACCTACAGCTCGAATCCCCTGTGGGTGAACCGGGAGAACGTCGCCCTGACCGACGGTCCCTCAGCCAACGGAGGCCCCGCGGTGACGTCGGTCTCTTACTACTACTGCACGGTATCGGCTGCACCCTGTACGAGTGCGAACTGGACTTCAATCGGCATGTCTTCTACGAGCGTAGGCAGCTGGCCGGTGACGTGGTCCAGCACCAGCCTGCCTGCCGACGGCACCTATGACGTCGTTGCGACTGCGACTAACTCGGCGCTGTTGACCAGCCCCGTATCGTCCTCCATCGAGGTAGGCATTGACACGACTGGCCCGGTCATCTCGGCACCGACCATCGCCGCCGCGGTCACTTACGGCTCCAATCCGACCTACGTCAGCAACGAGAACGTCACCCTGACCGATAACTCCGTCGTGGATGCCGGATCGGGGGTGATGTCGCTGGCCTACTATTACTGCGCTGGGTCGTCGGGTTCGTGCAGCACCACCCCGATCGGCTCTTCGTCCACGTCGTCGGGGAGCTATTCGGTGACCTGGAGCTCGCCTCTGCCGCTCGACGGGCCGTATCGGATCGAAGCCGTGGCCACGGACAACGTCACCGACGCCACGACGTCTGCCTCGACCCTTGTCGACGTGGACGCGACACCTCCGACCGTCTCAACGCCGATCGTGAACGGACAACCGTGATGAGGCGCACTCGAATCGAGTCGAGAACCGCCGCTCAGAGCAGAGCGATGAGGTGGCGGCAATGGGTCGGTCTCGGCGTCATCGGCACATTTGCGCTCGGCGTGGTCTTTGCTGTGCTTGGCATCACGTCGGCGTTCGCTGCTCAGGTGTCCACTGT
>PMPX01000075.1 GCA_003169235.1 Acidimicrobiaceae bacterium
ACCAAGCTGCGCCACAGCCCGTCCCTGGTGAGAGTCCTAAACCGTGGCCCAGAGTTCTCGCCCAAGGGGTCACTTGCTAACGCCCTGCTAACAAGACGTTCCCAGATGGCCCAGCGAGAGGCTACTCACTTCCCGCGGGGCGCTCGAAAGCACCCTCTCGAAGGAACTTGAGCAGCTCCGCGTTTGCTTGCTGGGCGGCTGGGATGCGCCCACACATGTCGGGCAAGTGTTGCCCGCCGGTCACTGTGATGGCGAGGTCAGTGACGACCTTCTCGAGCCGGTCCAACCTGTCGTTGACGTCCATTTCGGGTTGCCTCCTCTCATGGCGGCGACGCTACAACCGGGGTGTGCGGAGTCGCGGACTACGCCACACCGCTCCCCCGGCAGCCGGCGCCTGCCACGGGTTGTCGAACCGTTGTGCAAGGTTCAGTCCGGTCGGCTCTACTGCGGCGCAGTTCTCGATGTCACGATCACTCGTGAGGACCGATGAGGGACAACGGAGTCCGTCACCACGCCTCTCTCAGAGCATCCCTAGCCCCTAGCGCCAGGTGGATGGCGCTAGGGGTCTTAGGGGTGTCATCGTCACGCCACTCTCCCGCCCCGCAGCTCCCGCCGCTCCGTAGCCGTCATTCCGGCCCACACGCCCGTGAGGTCCGGATCGGCCATTGCGAACTCAGCGCACTCCGCCTGGACGACACAGCCACGGCAGACGGCCCGCGCGCGCTCCACGTACTCCGGGGCGCCAGTGAACCACTCCTTCGGCCCCAGGCCACGACACGCGGCGTCCTGGTGCCACGCCGGCCTTTCTAGGAAGTCCTCGAGGACGAGCTTGGCGCTCTCGGTCGCCTCCGGCGTCATGAGCCATAGCATCAGGGCTTCGTTCATCATCACCAACCCCTCGCCTGCCGGCGTATCAGCAATCCCACGGACCGCCTCTGTTGGTTCTGGCCGCTGGACCGAGTCGCAACCGGTCGGGGCACAAAGGTGGCCAGCCTCAGTCCCGTACCCGCCATTGGGACTGGGGCGCGTCCGATGACATCCACCGTCTACCGTCGCCCCCGTGGAACGGATGCCTGAGCTCGGCGATCTCGTTGCGGCGTTTAGCCCTCAGCCAGGGCGATACTTCCGGATGGTGCAGTCCGTCCAGCTGCAGGCGACCCACTGCCGCAGGGAGCCGGCGTGGAAGGGTGTCTGGACGGACCGGAAGGGCAACGGCTGGTACGTCGAGGCGAGTCGGGGGCTTACTCCCTCGACTAGCTGCGAGCGAAGTCCACGAGGTAGCCGCTTGATTCCCTGCCGGTAACCAGCAACCAGCGCTCGCCCGATTGCATCGATAGCTCGACTCTCGCCGTCCGCTTTCGTTCTGATTTGACTTCCGCTTCCCTGATGTCGTCGGACAGCAGGATTGTCGGAATACCTCCATTGGGGACAAGGAGCATTCGTCGGTCGGTCAAGGCCAAGAAACCTTCCTGGATTGGGTGGCTATGACCAGTGGGCTCTATCCGAAACCACCTGACGCCAATCTCCGGGGCAATCTCCTCACCGTCCTCTAGCAACGGACTCAGGTACTGACGGCGGTCAACCTTCTCCCGCAGCATCGCTTCCTGTTTGGCATGGTCAAGTCCATCCACGTGGTGTAAGACGCCCCACCGCATCAATCTCATGATTGATCAGCTGGCAGCTTCGAGTTCTGCGTTCACCTCCTTGTCGATCGAATCACCGGAGAGCACCCGCAGCCGGGCTTTGGTGAGCGACTCGGTGCTCATGTAGCGGAGCGACCTGAGTCTGCTAGCCCACCTCCATCGAAGGGCAGGTCAGCGCCTGCGAAGGACGGAAGGGTCCGGCGGGCCGGCCTGAGGTACTTTGCGGCATGCCCACACCCGCGTTGCAGCATTGGTGGAGCCGCCGCACGCGCCGGGCCGACCGGTAGGCGGATCCACCGTGTTCTTGCGCGCCAGAGCCGTCGGCTCCGTCCTACGCTCGGCCTTCTCGAACCCCGCGCTCCGCCGAATCGGGTTCTCGTACGCGCTGTTCGGCATGGCGGAACTGGGCATCTGGATCGCCTTGCTCATTTACGCGTACGGTCACGGGGGCACGACGGCGGGGACCACCATGGTGCTCGTACAGCTCGTCCCGTGCATCCTCCTCGGGCCTTTCCTGGGTGCGTTCGCGGACGGCCACAGCCCTCACCGCGTGCTCTGCTGGGGCTACGGCCTTCAGGCCTTGGCCATGGGGGCTGTTGCCGCAGCCATCGTCGAGGGTGCGCCGATCGGCGTCGTCTTCGTGCTGGCCCCGCTCACCGCGCTGGGTCTCTCCGCCACGCGGCCCGCGCAGGCGGCAGTGCTCCCGGCTGTGGTCCGCACGGCCGACGAACTGACCGCGGCCAACGTCATGAGCGGCTGGACCTTCGGTGCCGCCTCCCTCGTGGGCCCCGCCGTGGCGGGGGTCCTGATCGCATGGCACGGTGTGGGTCTGGCCGTGGCGGTGACGGCTGCCATGTCCATGGCGGCGCTGCTGCTCGTCGCCGGTCTCCGGACGGTGCCGATAGCCGACGCTCAGGATCCGGACACCCCCGCGGCGGGGGCCGGCGGTGGGGGGACTGGCTGGTTGCACGGTGCGCTCGCCGAGGTGCGCGACGGCACACGGGCCAACCTCAACGCGATCGTGCGCAACGGGCCGCTGCGCATCCTGCTCTCACTGCATGCCTTCTATTTCGTGCTGATCGGAGCGGTGGACCTGCTGTGCGTCGTGCTCGCCGCCTCCTACCTCCATATGGGGTCGGGCGGCGCCGGGTACCTCAATGCAGCGTTCGGCGCCGGTGCGCTGCTGGCTGGATTCGTCACGGCCTTCCTCGTCGGCCGGCGTCACCTCAAGAACACGCTCGCTCTCTCGCTGATCGTCGCAGTGGCTGCCCTCGCACTGGTCAGCGCGATCTCCCGGGTTGCCCCGGCCCTCGTCCTCCTGGCCGCCGTGGGGCTGTCCGGAGCCGTCTTCGACGTGACCGGCCGCACGCTCCTGCAGCGGTCCGCACCGGCGGACGCCGTCGCCGGTCTGTTCTCCATTCTCGAAGCCCTGATGGACCTCGGGCTCGTGCTCGGCACCGTGCTGGTGCAGGTCGCCATTGCCGCCGGTGGGCTGAAGGCCGCCCTCCTCGCTCCGGCGGTGATCGCCGTGGTCCTCGTGGCAGGGCTCTGGCGGCGCCTGGGCCGGCTCGACGAGGGGGCGACCGTCCCCCAGGTGGAGATCCGACTTCTGCGCTCCATCCCGATCTTCGCAGCGCTGCCGGCGCCGGCGCTGGAGGGCATCGCCCGTGAGCTCGAGCCCGTCTCCGTCGCCGCCGGAACGACGGTGTTCCACGAGGGTGATCGCGGTGACCGCTACTACGCCGTGGCGGACGGATCGCTCGCCATCGCACGGAGCGGCGTCGTCGTGAAGTCGGTGTCCCGGGGGAACGGCTTCGGGGAGATCGCCCTGATTGACGACGTGCCCCGCCAGGCCACGGTGCAGGCGGTCACGGATGCCTCCCTGTATTCGCTGCGCAAGGACCTCTTCCTGCAGACCGTGACGGGACACCCGGCGTCGGCCCTGGCGGCCGGGCGGATCATCGCGGGGCACCTCGGCGACGATCCGTCCGGGACGCTCGACGGAGACACGCCGTCAGGTCATGGGAGTTGAGCGACAGCTGGGCGGGCACACGGGGTCCCCCCCGACCGTGATCAACGTCAACGAGTGTGACCCCCTGCGTGACGAAGGGTTCAACTTCTCTCGCCTCCTGCTCTCGGCCGGTGTCCAGGCCCGCTGCAGGCTGATGATGGGGACCATGCACGGCACTGAGAACTTCGCGATCGCCTGCCTGGACATCAGCCGTGACACCGCTCGCGACATCGCCGGATTCGCCCGGGACTAGGCACCCGGCTGCCACCATCACGGAGCCGCCGTTCGCTACGCTGCCCGCCGTGCCCCAACCCCGCGTTCCCTTCCGTCCCTCCGCGCGCGCCATCTCGGCCCTGGTCGCGGGCGTCGCGTCGGCGGCTCTCCTGGTCTCGTCGGGCACCGCCGGCGCCTCCTCCACGCCGAAGACGACTTCGGGTGTGGCTCGTGCCGCGCTCGCCCCAGGCAAGATCAACCACATACTGGTCATAGAGTTCGAGAACGAGGGCTATGCGGCCACCTGGGGCTCCGGTTCCCCGGCGACCTACCTGAACGGGACACTCCGCCCCGAGGGCGAGCTGCTGGAGAACTACGACGCCATCGGGCACGACAGCCTCGACAACTACATCGCCCAGGTGTCGGGTCAGGCGCCGACAGAGGACACCCAGGCGGACTGCGCCGACAACGGCTTCGCGTTCGCGAACGTGAGCCCCGGGACGCTCGACGCGGACCAGGCCGCCAACCCGGGACAGGTCGACGGCGAGGGCTGCGTGTACCCCGCGTCCGTGCCGACCATCGCGTCAGAGCTCGATGCGAAGTACCCACCCAACAAGAAGACCCACGTGGCGACCTGGCGGGCCTACGAGCAGGACATGGGCAACACGCCCGCTCGTGACGGCGGCACGCCCGACCCCACCGGCGGCACCGACTGTGCGCACCCCGCCATCGGCGCGACGGACACGGCCGAGGTCGCCACGCCCCAGGACCAGTACACCAGCCGGCACAACCCCTTCGTCTGGTTCACCTCGGTGATCGGCAACGCCGCGCTGTGCGACGCCAACGACGTCCCGCTGGGGACCCTGGGTGCAGGCGGCACGCCTGCACCCAATGGCCACCTGGCCCAGGACCTCCGGAGCGAGTCGACCACGCCGCGTTTCGGCTTCATCACACCGAACCTGTGCGACGACGGGCACGACGCGACGTGCGCCGGCCCGAACAGCACGGGCGGGAACGTCGGCGGCCTGACGGGTGCCGACCAGTTCCTGCACGCCTGGATGCCCCTCATCCTGGGGTCACCCGCGTACAGGCACGGCGACCTCCTCCTCGTCATCACGTTCGACGAGTCCGAGGTCGGCGGTGCCGCGGCCACGGCCGCCTGCTGCGGTGAGGTCTCCGGGCCGAACACGCACGCGCCCGGTGACGCCGGGGCGACGACGGACTCCGCCGCCCCGGGGGGTGGCCAGATCGGAGCGCTTCTCCTCAACTCGAAGTACGTCGTCGCAGGCTCCACCGACACCACGGGCACCTACAACCACTACTCGGCGCTCCGGAGCTACGAGGACCTGCTCGGGCTCACGACGGGCGGAGCCGACGGGGAGGGGCATCTGGGCTTTGCCGCGGCAAAGGGGCTCGCTCCGTTCGGGGCCGACGTCTTCCCGGCCAGCCTCAGTGGAGGCACCAAGGGCAAGAAGTAGGCGGCCGGAGGGTCAGTCCACGCGGCGCAGGGTGGCGCGGTAGCGCTTGGCGTTCGTCACGTACTCCGCCGCGGACAACTGGTTCATGCGCACGTCCGAACGGCCCTCGAAGACCTTGGCCGGAACACCGAGGGCGAGAGCGCCGGGGGGCACGACCATCCTGTTGGGCACGACTGCATTGGCGCCCACCGTCGCCCCGCGTCCCACGACGGCCCAGTGGAGCACGACGCTGCCCGATCCGGCGAGGGACTCGTCCTCGAGGATGCAGCCCTCGAGATGCGTGAGATGGCCGACGACGCAGCCGTCACCGATGATGGTTGGGAAACCGGGGCCGGCATGGATCACGGTGCCGTCCTGAATGGACGAACCGGACCCGATCGTGATTTCGCCGAAGTCGCCGCGCAGGACGGCATGGGGCCACACACTCGATTCGGCGCCGATCGCCACGTTGCCGATGACCACGGCGTCAGGATGGACGAAGGCGTCGGCGTCGATGCGAGGGGCGACGCCGTCCAGTTCGTAGATGGGCATGGCCGGGGACGCTACACGTGGCCGGCGATCCAGGTCACACCCTGATAGCCGCGGTAACCGAGGTAGATCACGCTGGCCACCAGCATCATCTTGAAGTACCACGGGATCGGCGGGCGCTCCTGATCCGTCAGGATGGTGCCGCAGGTCGGGCACTCACCCTCCTCGCCCAGGTCCTCGTCCTCCACGAGTGCGTCGCACTCCTCGCACCAGGCCATCAGGCCGGCCCGCTGCTCACTTCCCACCGATCCGCACCCGCAGTTTCATGGGCGTTGCGCCGAATTCGAACTTCTCGCGCAGACCCCGCTCGATGTAGCGGATGTACGTGGGCGGCAGACGACCGTTCGTGAAGAGCGTGAAGGTCGGTGGATCGATGGCTCCCTGGACGATGTAGCGGATCCTGGCTCGCGGGGCGGCCTGCCGGCTCTGCAACTCTTGCACGGCCCGGTTGAGGGCGCCCGTCGACACCCGCTGGTGATAGGCCTCGACCGAGTCGCGCAGCGCGGGCAGTATCCGGTGCACTCCCTTGCCGGAGAGCGCCGAGATCTTGAGGACGGGCGCCGAGCCGAGAAAGGCGAGCCTGTCCCCCACCCCGGCCAACACGTCATCGCGCTGGTCGGTCGGCACCTGATCCCATTTGTTCAAGGCCACGATGGCCGGGCAACCCGAGACGCCGATCCGCTCGGCCAGTCTCTGGTCCTGGTGTGAGGCACCGATGGTGGCGTCGATGACCAGGATGGCCACGTCGGCCCGCTCGAGCGCGCGCAGGGCCCGCATCGTCGAATGCTGCTCGGTCCCCCGGTCGGTCTTGGAGGGACGGCGTAGGCCGGCGGTGTCGATGAAGCACACGGGCCCGTCGGGGGTCTCGACGACCGTGTCGATCGCGTCACGCGTGGTGCCCGGCATGTCGTGGACGATGGAGCGCTCCTTACCGAGCAGTTGGTTGAAGAGGGTCGACTTGCCGACGTTGGGGCGGCCGATGATGGCGACCCGCGGCGTCCCGGGGTCCGTGGTCTCCTCGGCGGAGCCGGGGACGAGGGGCTCCTCCTCCGCTGCCGACGGGAAGAGACGCACGACCTCGTCGAGCAGGTCGCCTGTCCCGCGCCCGTGGACCGCGCTGACGGGGTACGGGTCGCCCAGGCCCAGGGAGACGAACTCCCATGCGGCTGCTTCCCGGTTGGCATCGTCGACCTTGTTCACGACGAGGCGCACGGGCGGCCCGGCACGGCGGATGACCTTGGCGGCGGCGAGGTCCTCCTCCGTGACACCGGTGGTCACGTCGACCACCATGAGCACGACGTCCGCCTCGGCCAGGGCGCGCTCAGCCTGCTCGCTCACCTTGGCCTCGAGCACGTCCCCGGCGGCCAACCAGCCCCCGGTGTCCATGATGGAGAAGGGCACACCGGACCATTCGGCCGTGAGCACCTTCCGGTCGCGTGTGACCCCTTGTTCCTCTTCGACCACCGCGGCGCGTGAGCCGACGATGCGGTTGACGAGTGACGACTTGCCCACGTTGGGACGACCCGCGATGACCACCATGGGCTCGGTCATGCGGCGCACGCCGGTCGGAAGGACGTCCCGTCGAGCGCCATGCGCAACGAGCGGCCGTCCGTGGGCACCACTTCGACGGGCCGGGGAAGATCGGACAGCGTCAGACCGTCCAGGAACCGCCCCTCGTTGAGGCAGGCGTCGGGCAGCAGGAAGCGGGATCCGACAGGGACGCTGTCCAGCGCGCGCGCCACGTCCTCGCCGGTGAGCAGGCCGGCGACCCCGATGTTGCCTCCGAAGAAGTCATTGGGTACGACACGAACCTCGACGTCGTCACGCGGGTGGGACGCCAGGAGCGGACCGAGCACCCGGGCGCCGTAGGTGCCGGTGAGCACCGTCACCGGACGGCCGTCCGCGTGGGCGGCCTCCACCGGGAGCCTCGGGGCGCGGTAGCCCTCGGCGGGTGCGGCGTCGACCGACGCGAAGAACCCGTGGCGCACGCCCCCCGGGCCCTCGGCCGCAGGGCGCGTGAAGGACTCGACGAAGGCGCGGGCCAGACCGATGCCGTTCTCGTGCTGGGGGTAGCCGTCGTAGTGGCGGGCCGCCGGGAGGTCACGCTCGGCCAGCAGGTAGTACTCGTCGGCGGCGAAGACCATGCGGTGCCCGAGTGCCCGTCGGAAGAGGCGCTGCCACTCGTCGACGGTGTCGATCACCCGCACCGCCTCGTCCCGTGTGTGGGGACGCATCTCGGGCTCGTTGGAGTACCGGCTGACCCCGAGGGGCACGGCGCCCACGCTCGCCAACGCGGGGTAGAGGTCCATGATGCCAGCCAGGGTGTCCTCGAGCGCAGCCCCGTCGTTGACCCCTGGGCAGACGACGATCTGACCGTGCACCTCAATGCCCCCGTCGAGGAGCACCCGGAGCCAGCGCAGGCTGGTGGCGCCCTTGGGGTTGCGCAGCATGTCGGCCCGCAGCTCGGGGTCCGTCGTGTGGATGGACACGAACAGCGGACCGAGGCGCTCGGTCAGGATGCGTTCCGCGTCGAGCTCCGTGAAGCGGGTGAGCGTCGTGAAGTTGCCGTAGAGGAAGGACAAGCGGTAGTCGTCGTCCTTGAGGTACAGGCTGCGCCGCATGCCCTTCGGCAACTGGTAGATGAAGCAGAACGCACAGTGGTTGTCGCATGTGCGGATCCGATCGAACACCGCCGAGGAGACCTCGACACCGAGCGGCTCACCGGCCGCCTTGTCGACGCGCACGAGCCGGGGCAGTGGCGCGCCGGCGCGCCGGACGAGGACGCTGAGGTCCTCCGCGTCGCTGAGCCGTTGGAAATCGATGACGTCGCGCGGCTCCTGACCGTTGAGGCTCACGAGCTCGTCGCCCACGGCCAGTCCGGCCCGGGCTGCCGGCGACGCCGCGGCGACCGAAGTCACCGTGGGAGCTGACATGGCCACCAGGTTACTGCCGATAACCTGGACTTTGTGCCCGGAGTCGATCGAGTGATGCTGGCCGAGCCACGGGGGTTCTGCGCCGGGGTCGAGAAGGCGATCAAGGCCCTGGCCTGGATGGTCCGGGTCTTCGAGCCGCCGGTCTACTGCTACCACGAGATCGTGCACAACCGCCATGTCGTGGACCGGTTCCGCGACCAGGGGGTCGTCTTCGTCGACGACGTCGCCGGGGTGCCCCCCGGTGCCCCGCTGATGCTCAGCGCACACGGATCGGCCCCCGAGGTGGTGGAGGCCGCCCGGGCCCGGGGCGGCGTGGTCGTCGATGCCGTGTGCCCGCTCGTCACCAAGGTGCACCACGAGCTCAAGGTCCGCAGCCGGAAGGGCTACACGGTCCTCTACGTCGGCCACGCCGGCCACGAGGAGGCCGTGGGCACCATGGCCGTCGCTCCCGGGTCGGTGCACCTGCTCGAACGCGAAGAGGATCTCGACGCCCTCGGCGATCTCGAAGCGGAGGGCGCACCGGTCGCATTGCTGGCCCAGACCACGTTGAGCCACGACGAATGGCGAGGCCTCATGGAGGCGGCTCGGAGCCGGTTCCCGGACCTCTGGATGCCGAACCGGAGCGATCTGTGCTTCGCCACGACCAACCGTCAGGCCGCCCTGAAGGCCATCGCCTCCGAGTCGGACGCCGTGATCGTCATCGGTTCGGCCAACTCCTCCAACACCGTTGCCCTCGAGAAGGTCGCGCGCGCCAGCGGCTGCCCCCGGGTCCTGCGGATCAACGAGGCCGACGAGCTGCCGGACGACCTCACGGGCACGGTGGGGGTGACGGCCGGCGCCTCGGCGCCCGAGGCGCTGGTGGACGAGGTGATCGCCCGCCTCTCACCGGCGGCCGGCGTCACGGAGGTCACCGTCACGACCGAGGACGAGTACTTCCCTCCCCCGCCCGAGCTGCGCGAGCTCCTCCGGGCGGTGGGCTCGACCTTGGGATTCCTGGCGGGAAGGCCCACGTCGGGCCGTGAGGACCCTGCGGCCCAGGATCGCGCCGTCTCGGCGGCCGACGTGCTCGACCTGCTGGCCTCGTGAGCGCGATGATTGTCACATGACGTTCACCCGGATGGACCAGTCGACGGCCGAGCAGTGGCAGCACATCATTGTGGAGTCGATTGAGCACCAGCCCCGAGTGGCGGACCGCGTGCTCTCCATGCTGGCCTCCCTCGAGGACATCACCGATGGCTTCGAGGTGGACCAGCTGGTCCACTCGCTGCAGACCGCGACACGGGCGGAGGAAGCCGGTGCCTCCGACGAGGTGGTCGTCGCCTCGCTGTGCCACGACATCGGCAAGGCCGTCTCGGTCATGAACCACCCCCGGATCGCGGCCGAGATCCTGCGGCCGTACGTGAGCGACGACACCTTCCACATGATCCGGGCCCATCAGGACTTCCAGGGCAAGCACTACTACGAGTACCTCGGACAGGACCCCGACGCGCGCGATCAGTACGAGGGCGAGCCCTGGTACGGCCTGGCCGAGACGTTCGCAGACGACTGGGACCAGACCAGCTTCGACCCCGACTACCCCACGAAGCCGCTCTCGCACTTCGAGCCTCTCGTCCGCAAGGTCTTCGCGACTCCCCGGTCGCTTTGAGCATCCTCGGCGGCGCAACCTCGGGCGCCAGCATCCGCACCGATCCCGAGCACGCGCAGCGCGTCATCGAGGCGTCGCGCCGAGAGTTCGACACGCGGCACCCCGACCTCAAGCTCCCCCCCGTCGTCGGCCTGATCTGTGCCTACGAGGAGGAGGACAACATCGGTGCGGTGCTGGCCGCCATGCCCGAGGAGGCGTGCGGCCTGGCCGTCACGACGCTCGTCGTCGTCGACGGTGGGGGCGACACGACGGACCGGATCGCCAAGGACTCGGGTGCGGTGACCTTCGTGCTGCGCGAGAACCTCGGCCACGGCTACGCGCTACGGGTCGGCTACGCGCTGTGCATCGAGATGGGAGTGCAGTACGTCGTGACGCTCGACGCCGACGGCCAGAACGACCCGGCGGAGATCCCGGTGATGCTCCAGCCCCTCGTCGACGACGAGGCTGACTTCGTCGTGGCTTCGCGGGTCCTCGGACGCGACACGACGACTGACCGGTTCCGCAAGGCGGGCGTACGGGTCTTCTCCTGGGCCATGAGCGCCATGGGCCACACCACGCTCACGGACACCTCCAACGGGTACCGGGCATTGCGCGTCAGCATGCTCGACGACATCGCGTACCGCCTCGTCCAGCCCCAGTACCAGACCGCCGAGCTCCTCATCATCGCGATGAAGCGCGGCTGGCGCGTCACCGAGCGCCCCACCGTCTGGCTGCCCCGGGCATCCGGGACGACCAAGAAGGGCAAGAACTGGCTCTTCGGCTTCCGCTACGGGCGGGTCGTCCTCGAGACCTGGTGGAAGGTGCGCAAGGAGCCGCGCCACTCCTAGGCCGCACCTGCGATCGCCGGTGTCGGAGCCGGGGCTCCCGGTGGCGGGAAGCCGCCGCCCCTCAGTAGCGCCCTGTCCTCGACTTCGCCTCGTCGTAGACCGCCTGGAGCTTCGGGACGAGCGCCTCGGTCGCCGCGTGCACCGACGAGCGCGAGACGCGTCCGCCCCCGGTCCGGGGCGGCGGCGGGATGGCGGGGCCGATCACCACCTGAATGGTGTACGGCTTCGGGATCACACTGCCCTTGGGCATGGCCAGGTCCGAGCCTCCGATCCCGACGGGCACGATGGGCGCGCCCGTCCGGGCCGAGAGGAACGCCGCACCCTCCATCAGGTCCTCAATGACCGGACCCTCGCGCCGGGTGCCCTCGGGGAACAGCACGAGTACCTGGCCTCTCCGCAGCACCTCCTCGGCGCGCTGGAGCGCCTCGCGGTCCGCGGACTCCCGGTGCACCGGGAAGGCGCCGACGGTGAGGAGCAGCTTCCCCAGCCACCGGTGCTTCCACATTTCGTCCTTGGTCATGAAGAACAGCTTGCGGTCGCTGCAGAAGGCGGCGAACCCGAAGTCGGCGAAGGAGCGGTGGACCGGGGCCAGGATCACCGGACCGGTGGCGGGCACGTGCTCGCGGCCCACGACCTTGGGACGGAACCAGGTCCACATGCCCGTGGCGAAGAGGGCGCGCTCGGCGATGTACAGCGGCGTCCGTCTCGGGTCGACCTCGAACGCCTGGTGCCGGCCCGGCGCCTCCGATCCCTCGGCCTCGTCCCTGTCCTCGGGCACAGGGCCCGGCGTGCTCACAGCCACGACAGCACCTCCTCGACCACATCTTCCACGGTGCGCCCGGTCGTATCGAGACGGTGGGCGTCCTCCGCCTCGCGCAGCGGCGACGCGTCACGCGTCGAGTCGATGCGGTCCCGCCGGGCAACTCCCTCGGGCGCCTCGTCGTTGCGGCGACGGGCCCGCTCCTCCGGGGACGCCGTCAGGTAGACCTTGACCTGGGCCTGCGGGAACACCACCGAGCCGATGTCCCGGCCCTCGCCCACACCGCCCCCGTGCTCGGCCGCCCAGGCCTTCTGGCGCTGCACCAGGTGACTCCGGACCCCGGGGTTGGCGGCCACGACGGAGACGGCCTGCCCCACCTCGGGCGAGCGGATGACGGCGGTGACGTCCACCCCGTCGATGACGACCAGCTCCCCGACCTCGATCACCGAGCTCGCGGCCAGGGCTGCGACCGCAGCCGCGTCGTCGGGTCGGATGCCGCGTGCGAGTGCGAGGGCGGCGACGGCTCGGTACATGGCTCCCGTGTCGAGGCGCTGCACGCCGAGATGCTCCGCGACCGCGGTCGACACGGTCGACTTCCCCGCTCCAGCAGGGCCGTCGATGGCGACGAGCAGGGGGCGGGGCGCGTCCACGCCCGTCAAGCGTCGCATGTCGTCCGCGAACCCCGGGTAACTGGTCTCGACCGCACCGAATCCGGTCACCAGGCTGCGGCCACCCTGACGGGCGGCCAGCCCGGCCACGGCGGCCGCCATGGCCATCCGGTGGTCCCCGAGGCTGTCGAAACGGGCGCCCCGGAGGGGGCCGCCCACTCCGTGGATCGCCAGGGTGTCGCCCTCGACCGTGGCGGATGCGCCGAAGGCCTCGACCATGGTGACCACCGCCGCCAGCCGGTCCACCTCCTTGACCCGCAGCTCGCCGACGTCGGAGAAGACCGTGGTGCCCTGGGCGACGGCGGCGGCCACGGCGAGTGCGGGAATCTCGTCGAGTGAGGGGATCTCGCTCGCACCGACCTCCGTGGCGTGCAGGGGGCCGGCCGTCGCCCGGATGGTCACGGTGCCCGGCACGCCGGGGAGAAGCGTGACGTCGGCGCCCATGCGCTGGAGGACCGAGACGTACCCGAGGCGGGCTGGACCGCTGTAGACGCCGGCCACGTCGACCGTGCTCCCCGGGACCACGCAGCCGGCGACGACGAAGAAGGCGGAGGCCGAGGGGTCGCCGGGCACCGTGCGGTCGACGGGCTCGAGGCGCGAGGCCCGGACCGTCACGATCCGGCCGTCGCCCCATGGCTCGACGGTGATGTCGGCCCCCGCCTCGGCCAGCATCTCCTCCGTGTGGGTGCGGGTGGTCACGGCCTCCCGGACGACCGTGGTGCCACTGGCCGACAACCCGGCGAGGATGATGGCCGACTTCACCTGCGCGCTGGCGACCCTGGAGGTCCAGTCGATGCCGTGGAGCGCTCCCCCGCCGATACGCAGAGGTGGCAGGCAGCGCTCGCCGTGCCCGACCACCGTCGCGCCCATGAGGCCGAGCGGCTCGGCGACCCGGTCCATCGGGCGGGCCGAGAGCGACTCGTCACCCACGAGCTCGGTCTCCCACTCGAGACCGGCCACGAGGCCAGCCAGGAGGCGCATGGAGGTGCCCGAATTGCCGCAGTCGAGCGGGCCGTCGGCCCGGTGCAGCCGGCCGCGGCCGCCGTGAACGCCGACGGCCCCGTCGTCGCGGCGCTCCACTCCCGCCCCCATGGCCTCCACCGCGGCCAGGGACGCCGCCACGTCGGCACCGTCCGAGAGCCCGTGGACGACCGAGGTCCCTTCGGCCAGCGCCCCCAAGAGGACGGCCCGGTGCGAGATCGACTTCTCGCCGGGCGTGCGCACCTCACCCCGGCACGGCACCCCGCCGTGCACCACCAGGACGCGGGGGGCAGTCACGAGAGGTGCTCGGCCCGGCACCGGTACCCGTGGACCTCGACGGCCGCCGTGAGCGCTCCCGCGTCGGCGCCGTCGACCACCAGGATCAGGACGCCACGAGGGCCCTCGGCCGAGTGCGCGATCTCTATGTCGTAGATGCCGATGCCCGCATCGGCGGCCAGCGAGGTGATCTCCGCCAGGACGCCCGCCCGGTCTGGCACGGGAATCCGCAGCTCGGCGAGGTGCTCGGGCCGCACGACGCGGGCCGGGAGGTTCCTGCGGGCGGCGCTGGCCTTCTGGAGGACCCCGAGCACCCCGGCGCGGTCATGGGTCGCCACGCGGTCCCGCATGGCGCTCAGGTCACTGAGCAGCGCATCGAGGGCGTCGACGATGGGTGAGGCGTTCTCTGCGCAGATGTCGGGCCAGATGCCGGGATGGCCGGCGGCGACGCGGGTCATGTCGCGGAAGCCGCCGGCGGCGAGCCGCAGCAGGGTGCCGTCCTGCTCGGCGCCCGCGCTGGCGGCGTTCATGAGCGTGGCCGCCACGAGGTGCGGCACATGGGAGACCACGGCGACGAGCCGGTCGTGGTCCGAGGGCGAGAGCACGAGCACGTCGGCGCCCAGGCTCATCACGACGCCCTTCAGCCGGTCGAAGGCCCCCAGGTCGGTGACGGCGGTCGGGGTGAGCACCCACACCGCTCCCTCGAAGAGATCGGGGTCCGCGCCGTGCAGGCCGATCTGCTCGGAGCCGGCCATGGGGTGCCCGCCGATGAAGCGGGGATGGTCGGCCTCGGCCACGATCGCCGTCTTGACCCCGCTCACGTCGGTGACGACGACGTCGTCCCGGCGGTTCTTCTCGCCCAGGACGTGGCGCGCCACCTCGGCCGCGGAGGTCGCCGGGGTGGCCACGAAGACGATCTCGGCCTCGGGGTCGTCGCCGGCCGCGTCGATCACCCCGTTCTCGAGCGCCTGGTGCTGCCGCTCCTCGTCCGAGTCGAGGCCGGACACGTGCCAGCCGCGCCGCCGCAGGCCGAGGGCGATCGATCCTCCGATCAGCCCGGTGCCGACAACGAGCGCCCGGCGGCGCGGCCCGCCCTCAGTCGGGGAGGTCATCGCGGAGCCCTTGGGCACCGTGGAGGTAGACGTGGTGGATCTCGGCCCGGGACCTGGTGGTGTACACGTGCAGGAGCACCCGGATGCACAACGGCATGGAGCCCGGTACGGCGATCTCGGCGGCACACAGGAGCGGCACGGCACCGAACCCGATCTCGCGGACCGCCGTGGCCGGGAAGGCGCTCGTCACGTCGGCCGTGGCGGTGAAGAGCACGCTGACGATGTCGTCCTCGACGAGCCCGTTGCGGGCCATGATCTCGCGCATCAGCTCCTGCGAGCGCTCCGTGACCTGGGCGACGGTGTCGGCGTCGACCGTCGTCGCCCCGCGCAGACCCCTGACGGTGAGAGCGGCTGCCATGGCGGGTCACTCTACCGGCCCGCCTCGGCTCCCTCGCTGGTCGGGGGCGGTCCGAGCCCGCTCTCAGCGGTCGGATGGCCCGGGCCGGCCGCGCCGGCCAGGGAGCGGACCTCGTCGGGGCTGAGGGGGCGCCACCGGCCGGGGGGCAGATTGGTGTCCCGCACGGGCCCGATGCGGGTCCGCACCAGGCGCTGGACGGGATGCCCGATGGCGTCGCACATGCGGCGGACCTGGCGGTTCCGTCCCTCGTGGATGACGAGGCGCAGCACGCCGGGCGCCAGCACGCCCACCTCGGCCGGCGCCGTGGGGCCGTCGCTGAGCTCCACGCCCTGGCGCAGGGCACGCAGGGCCCCGGGCGAGGGCGTGCCACCGGACACCTCGGCCACGTACTCCTTGTCGACCCCGTGGGACGGATGGGTGAGCAGCTGTGAGAGGGCGCCGTCGTTGGTCAGGACCAGGAGCCCCTCGGTGTGGCGGTCCAGCCGGCCCACGGCGAACACGCGTGGCTCCGAGGGGACCAGGGACATCACCGTCGGCCGGCCCTGGGGGTCGTCCGCCGTCGTGATGACCCCGTCCGGCTTGTTCAACAGGTAGTAGACGAGTCCCGGCGCCACGGGCACGAGCACGCCGTCGATCTCCACCCTCACCAGCGACGGGTCGACCCGGCGACCGAGAGTGGCCACGGTGCCATCCACCGTGACCCGCCCGGAGGCGATCAGGTCCTCGCAGGCCCGTCTCGATCCGATCCCGGCCCGAGCCAGGATCTTCTGGAGACGCTCGCCCTCCGAGCTCTCAGGTGTCGTCGGAGGCCGCCTCGACGCCCAGGCCCAGCGCCGACTGCAGCTCGCGCTCGAAGTCGCCGGCAACCTCGGGTCCGGGCAGGAAGTCCTCGACGGGAGGCAGCTGGTCCAGCGAGTCGAGCCCGAGGCGCTCCAAGAAGAGGTCGGTCGTCCCGAACAGCGCCGGCTGCCCCGGGCCCTCGGCGTGGCCGACGACGGCGATGTACCCCCGCTGCTCCAGCAGCCGGGTCACCCCGTCGACGTTGACCCCGCGCAGGGCGGAGATCTGGCCCCGGGAGACGGGCTGGCGGTAGGCGACGATGGCGAGCGTCTCGAGCGCCGCCGTGGACAGGCGGTGCGAGACCTCGCGGTTGGCGAACCGCTCCACGTAGGGCGCCAGGTCCGGGTGGGTCTGCAGACGGGCACCGCCCGCGATGCGGGCCAGGACGAAGCCCCTGTGCTCGCGCTCGTAGGACCGCGCCAGCTCGACCAGGGCCTCCTCCACCCGCTCGACGGGCTCCTCGAGCAGCTCGGCCAGCAGCTGGGGCGCCAAGGGCTCCACCGCCACGAGCAGGATGGCCTCGATCGTCCGGCCCAGCTCAGCACCTTCCACGGGACTCAACTCCTCACCCCTCGTAGTCATCGACTTCGTAGCCCGCCAGCTCCCCGAGGCCTCGACCGCTGGCCACCCCGGCCATGTGGTCGGCGGCCAGCCACGAGATCTGCAGGTCGCCGAACGTCGCCCCCTGACCCAGCGCCACGCGCCCCATCTTGCACAGCTCGAGCAGGGCCAGGAAGCGCACGATCACCTCGATCCGGGTCCGGCAGTCCTGCACCAGTGCCCGGAACGAGCCGGCCCGGGCAGCATCGGGCATGGCAATCAGCTCGGAAACCGCCTCGGACACCGAGACCGTGTCCACCGTGACGTGCGAGAGGTCGACCCGCGGCACCGGGCGCTCGGCCGACCCCCGCAAGTAGGCCTGGGCCAGATCGTCGGGGGTGATCCCGGCGAGCAGGTCGGGGGCGTGCACGACGAAGTCGTCGTCGAGCCCGACCTCGCGGGGGACCGATCGCGACGCCTGCTCGGCCAGGGCCACGAAGACGTCGGCGGCGGCCGCGTAGGCACGGCACTCGAGCAACCGGGCCAGGAGGAGGTCACGTTCCTCCCACCCCACCAGGTCCTCGTCGTCCTCGGAGGACTCGCGCCCGGGCAGCAGCCTCTGCGACTTGAGCTCAATGAGGATGGCTGCGACGAGCAGGAACTCCGAGAGCTGGTTGAAATCGACCACGTCCCGCTGCTCGGACAGGACGTGCACGAAGGCGTCGACCACGGGCAGCAACGGGACGTCGAGGACGTCCACCTCATGGGAGGACACGAGGTGGAGCAGGAGATCGATGGGACCCTCGAAGACGGGAGTGGAGACCGAGTAGGCCACCTGCCGACGTTACCGAACCTGCGGGCCTCCCCCGCGCACCCCCGCCAGGGCCGGAGGAGGCACCGTGCGCCCTACCATGGCGCCCCATGCACAGGGTCCTTTCCGGCATTGCGCCCTCCGGCAACTTCACCCTGGGGAACTTCCTCGGGGCATTGCGGCACTGGGTGTCCTTCCAGGACGGGCACGACGCCTTCTACTGCGTCGTGGATCTCCATGCCCTGACCTCGGACATCGACCCGGCGGCCGTCCGGGCCAACACGCTCGACGCCGCCCTCAACCTGCTCGCGATCGGGCTCGACCCGGAGCGCTGCACCCTGTTCGTCCAGAGCCATGTTCCCGAGCACACCCGGCTCACCTGGCTCCTGGAGTGCACCGCCACCATGGGCGAGCTGCGCCGGATGACACAGTTCAAGGACAAGGGCCAGGGCCAGGAGGCCGTCCGGGTGGGGCTCTTCACCTACCCCTGCCTGATGGCGGCCGACATCCTCCTCTACGACGCATCGGCCGTCCCGGTGGGCGACGATCAGCGCCAACACCTGGAGCTGACCCGGGAGGTGGCGGTCCGGTTCAACAACCGCTACGGCGAGACCTTCACCGTCCCGGAAGCCGCCATCGCCGGCACGGGCGCCCGTGTCATGGACCTGCAGCACCCCGAGCGCAAGATGTCGAAGTCGGTCGACTCGCCACTCGGGACCATCGGCTTGCTCGATTCCGACGAGGAGATCACCCGCAAGGTCCGCAAGGCGGTCACCGACACCGACGGTGAGATGCGCTACGACCGCGCCGCCAAGCCCGGTCTGGCCAACCTCCTCGATCTCCTGGCCGCCGCGACCGACCGGTCGCCCAATGAGGTCGCCGCGGGCTACGAGCGCTACGGGGATCTCAAGAACGACGTGGCGGCGGCGCTGTGCGACCTGCTGCGCCCGGTGCGTGAGCGGCGCGCCCGGCTCGAGAGCGACCTGCCCTACGTCCACGCAGTGCTGTCCCGGGGCGCGGCGCAGGCCCACGAGGTGGCGTCGGCGACCTATGCCCGGGCCGCCGACGCGATCGGGCTCCTGCCCGCGCCGCCCGCGACCTAGGGGCTCAGTCCACTAGACGCCCAGGACCCCCGCCCACCAGCTGTAGAGACGCTGGAAGAGCCACGTGATCGGGCCCGGGTGGAGCCAGAAGTTGAGCACCACGAGGGCCAACAGGATGGGCATGGTGTACTGCCGGTACTTGAGGTAGGTCGGCCACCAGCGCGCCGGCAGGAGACGCTCGAACAGCACCGAGCCGTCGAGCGGCGGCACGGGGATCATGTTGAACACGAAGAGCCCGACGTTGACGAGGCTCGCGTAGAACAGGACCTGGGCACCCGTCGAGAACGCCCCGGATGAGAGCACACTGGGCCTGGCGAAGTGCACGAACGCGATCCCGAAGATCGCCGCCAACAGCGCGTTCACGACGGGGCCGGCCAGTGAGACGAGGACCCCCTGATTCCGCGGGCTGTGCAGCCGGCCGACGTTCACCGGGACCGGCTTGGCCCAGCCGAAGACTCCGATCCCGCTCAGGGCCATGAGCGCCGGCACGATCAAGGTGCCCACGGGGTCGACGTGCGCCACCGGGTTCAGCGTGAGCCTTCCCGCCCGCTTGGCCGTGTCGTCGCCGAAGAGGTTGGCCACGTAGCCGTGCGACACCTCGTGCAGAATGATGGACGGTACGACGACGCAGAAGATGATGATCTCCTGCGTCGTGATGTTGTGGTGCACGATCAGCGCCACCACGAAGACGACCCCGGCCGCGATCCACAGCGTGTTCTTGGTTCGCTGGTCCATGGGGCGGCGCCTCCCCGAGGAGGCTCCGGGCGGCCGCACCTAGTGCTTGGCGGCGTCGGCGATGCAGAGGCGGGCTGCGGGCATGGCTTCGAGCCGGGCGGCCCCGATCGGCTTCCCGCACACCTCGCAGTTGCCGTAGGTGCCGCCCTCCAGACGCTGGATCGCGGCCTCCACCTCGTCCAGGGCCTCGCGGAGCTCGGCCGCCAGTCGCTCGGCCTCGCCGCGCTCCGCCGTCACCTGGCTGGAGTCGGCGAAGTTCGAGTCGTAATTGAGGCCGCTCCCCTGGTCAGCGAAGCCGAGCTCCTTGAGCTGGGCCTGGAGGCCGGCCTGCTCGTTGCGCAGCAGGGCGGCAAAATCGACGTCGGCGGTCTCCGCCGTGGGGGCCTCGTTCGGCATGCGCTCATGCTACGCGGTCCCTCCCCCCCTTTGTTCCCGCACGCGGGTGTGCCCCCTCGTAGGCACGCCGGAGATGCTCGGGCGACACCTTGGTGTACCGCTGGGTGGTGGCGATGGAGGCGTGCCCCAGGAGCTCCTGGACGACCCGTACGTCGGCGCCCCGGGCGAGCATGTGCGTGGCGCACGAGTGCCGCAGCACGTGGGGGCTGACCTTCTCCTCGAGCCCCACCCGGGCCGCGTACTTCTTGACCACGCCGAACACCCCCACCCGGGAGAGCCGGCCCCCGCGGGCATTGAGGAACACGGCCTCCGCGTCGCTTCGCCGGCGCCACTTCTTCGGCTCCAGGAGGGGCCGACCCTGGCCCGAGAGCCAGTCGGCGAGGGCAGCGCGCGCGAGCCGGCCCAGCGGCACGACCCGTTCCTTGTCGCCCTTCCCGAGCACACGGACCAGGGGCAGGTCCGCCGCTTCGACGGCTCCGGCGACGTCACCCACATTGAGCCCCACGACCTCGCTGACCCGGGCCCCCGTGCCGTAGAGGACCTCGAGCAGGGCGCGGTCGCGCAGGACGATCGGCCCCGTGCCGACCACCGAGCCGAGCAGGCGCTCGGTCTCCTCCTCGCTCAGCGCCTTCGGCAGGAGGTCCGTGACCGAGATCGACGGCAGGCCCACCGTGGGGTCGTCACCGCGCAGGCCCTCCTCGACGAGGAAGCGATGAAAGCCGCGGATGCTCGAGTGCGCCCGGGCGACCGACGCGGCACCGTGCGTCCGCCGCAACGACGCCAGGTGGGCCGCGACGTCCGCCGAGGATGCCGACCCGATGGCCCTTCCGCCATGGGCCTCGAGGTCCCGTTGGTACGCGGCCAGGTCACGACGGTACGCGGCCAGGGTGCGCGGCGATCGGCCCCGCTCCACCTCGAGCCAGGACAGGAATTCCTCGGCGTCCCGCGGGAGCGCCGTGGTCACGGCAGGCGCCCGGTGGCGGCCAGGCGCTGACGCGCCATGAACAGCCCCAGCACCGTGGTCTCGTCCTTGAGGGTCCCGTCAGCCACCAGTTCGTCGAGATCGGAGAGGCGGACCGTCTCCACGGTCATGAACCCCTCTTCAATGCCGTCGGGCCGGCTCGGACACACCGACAGGCCCGTCGCCAGGTAGATCGACGTGTGCTGGTCGCTCACGCCCGGCGTGTTCCACGTGCCGATCAGCAGCTCCCAGTGCGCAGCCTCCAGGCCGGCCTCTTCGGCCAGCTCGCGCCGCGCCGTCGCCTCCGGCGACTCGTCACCCTTGTCGCGCGTCCCGGCCGGGATCTCGAGCACGAGGGCGTCGACCGCTGCCCGGTACTGGCGCACCAGCGACACCGTGCCGTCCTCGTGGACCGGCACCACCGTGACGGCGCCGGGATGGCGGATCACGAAGCGGTCGAAGGGCTCGCCGTCGGGGTCGAGGAGATGGAAACGATCCACCCGGAACAGCCAGGCCCGGAGGAGCTCCTCCTCCGAGACACGGCGAAAGCCGGGCACGGCCTAGGTGACGGCGTCGAGGTCGAGCAGGTGCGGCTCGCGTCCCTCCGCCCGTTCGAGCGCCGCCGCCACCAGCTCGCGGAAGAGGGGATGGGGCCGGTCGGGCCTGCTCTTGAATTCCGGGTGCGCCTGCGTGGCGACCCAGTAGGGGTGGTCCTCGAGCTCGACGAACTCGACCAGCCGCCCGTCGGGCGAGCTCCCCGAGCAGACCAGGCCGACCGCCTCGAGCCGTGATTTGTACTTGTTGTTGAACTCGAACCGGTGGCGGTGCCGCTCGGTCACGCCCAGGGAGCCGTAGGCCTTCGCCACCTTGGAGTCCGCCAGCAGGACCGCCTGGTAGGAGCCGAGCCGCATCGTCCCGCCCTTGTCCGTGACCTCTGTCTGGTCGGGCATCAGGTCGATCACCATGTGGGGCGAAAGGCTGTCGAACTCCCGCGAGTTGGCCCGTTCCAGTCCGGCCAGGTCGCGAGCCACCGAGATCACCATCACGTGCAGGCCGAGGCAGAGACCCAGGCAGGGAATGCCTCGCTCGCGGCTGTAGCCGGCCGCGGCGACCATGCCCTCGATCCCCCGCTCGCCGAAACCTCCGGGGATGACGATGGCGTCGAGCCCGCGCAGTCGGTCCGTGCCGAGCAGGTCGGGCACGAGCTCGGCGTCGATCCAGTCCAGCTCCACCTCGGCACCGTGGTGGAAGCCCGCGTGGCGCAGTGCCTCGACGACCGACAGGTAGGCATCGGGCATGTTGACGTACTTGCCGACGATCCCGACCTTGACGCGGCGCGTGAGGGACTCGACGCGTCCGACGAGGGTCTCCCATTCGGAGATGTCGATTCGGTGGTCCGCGTCGTCGATGCCGAGCGTCCGGCAGACGTAGGAGTCCAGGCCCTGTTCGTGGAGCACGAGTGGGATCTCGTAGATGCTCGGCGCGTCGACCGCGGAGATGACCGCATCGATGGCGACGTCACACTGCAGGGAAATCTTGCGCTTGAGCCCCTCGGAGATGGGCTTGTCGCTGCGGCAGACGATGACGTCGGGCTGGATACCGCGGCTGCGCAGCTCGGTGACCGAGTGCTGCGTCGGCTTCGTCTTCTGCTCCCCCGAGACCAGGTAGGGCACCAATGTGAGGTGGACGTAGCAGACGTTGTCCCGGCCGATGTCCCGCCGGAACTGCCGGATCGCCTCGATGAACGGCACGATCTCGATGTCACCGACCGTGCCGCCGATCTCGACGATCACGATGTCGACGTCCTCGTCGGCCAGGCGCTTGATCCGGTCCTTGATCTCGTCGGTGACGTGCGGGATGACCTGGACGGTCCGGCCCAGGAAGTCGCCCCGCCGTTCCTTCGCGATGACCGAGCTGTAGATGCCGCCGGTGGTGGTGTTGGAGCGCCTGGAGAGGTTCTCGTCGATGAAGCGTTCGTAGTGGCCGAGGTCGAGGTCGGTCTCACCGCCGTCCTCGGTGACGAACACCTCGCCGTGTTCGCCTGGGTTCATCGTCCCGGGATCGACGTTGATGTACGGGTCGAGCTTGCACATCGTCACCCGGAGACCCCGGCATTTGAGGAGGCGGCCGAGCGAGGAGGCCGTGAGGCCCTTCCCGAGCGAGCTCGAGACACCTCCGGTGACGAAGATGAACTTGCTCACGCCGCCTTCGGCACGCCGAGCGTCACTCCAAGTGATCGGTGCACCCGACCACGATAATCGAATGCGGCGGAACGCGCGGTGGACTACCCGGCATGCGAGACCCCGAGCAGCTCGCGGGCGTGGGCCCGGGCCACGTCGCTGCCGGGATGCCCCGAGAGCATCCGTGAGAGCTCGGTGACGCGGTCCTCGCCGGACACCGTGAGCGCGGTCGTCACGGTGCGACCCCGGGACTCCTGCTTGACCACGCTGATCTGTGCGTCCGCCTGCGACGCCACCTGGGCGAGGTGGGTCACGACCAGGACCTGGCGTTGCCGGCCCACCTCGTGGAGAGCCTCTCCGAGCGCCAGGGCGGCCGCACCGCCCACCCCGGCGTCGACCTCGTCGAAGACCATCGTCTGGGGGCCGCCCAGTCCGACCAGCCGGATGGCGAGCATGGCCCGGGCCAGTTCCCCGCCGGACGCGGCCCGGGCGAGTGGCTGCACCGGTTCGCCCACGTTGGCCCCCAGAGCCAGCTCCACCGGCTCTCCCGTCCCTCCGGGCGCCACCCGCACCTCCAGTCGGGCACCCGCCATGGCGAGCGAGGCGAGGCGCTCCCCCACCAGTCGGCCGAGCTCGCCGGCGGCCCGAGCCCGCACCGAGCGCACGGCCGCCTCCGCCTCGGCCAGCGCGGCGCGGGCCAGCCCGGCGGCCAGCAGGACGGCGCACCGGTCGATGATCAGCGGCGGGATCGACACCTGCAGCGTCCGGTAGTGCGAGGTGGCGGCGTCCAGATGGGAAAGCGCGCTGGTGAGGTCGCCCGAGGCAAACGCGGTCAGGCCGCGATTGTGCAGCGCGTAGACCGCTTCCAGCTCCTGTCCGGAGTCGGCGGACAGCTGCCCCGCAGTCGCGAAATCAGCGTCGGCCCGGCTGGTCGACCCCACCGCCAGGTAGGCCATCGCGCGGGCGTTCAGCGCGCGAGCCGTCCAGAGCAGGTCACCGGCCCGGCGCAGCCCGACGACCGCCTGACGCAAGTCGTCAAGCGCCGCCGCATACCGGCCCAGGGTCCACAGCGCAATCCCGCGCCGGAGCAGCACCCGGGCCACTAGGACGCCGCTGGATCGCCGACCGCCCTGGGCCTGGGACTGGGACTGGTTGAGGGCCTGGGCCTGGTCGAGGGCCTGGTCGAGGGCGGCCAGGCCGGCTGTCGTCTTGCCCGTGTAGATGAGTGCGACACCCAGAGTCGCCAGCACGTCGGCTTCGCGTTCGGCCGAGGATATCCGGCGGGCCAGACGTAGCGCCGCTCGCAGCTCGCGGACTCCGGCCTCGACATCGCCGAACTCGCGGAGCACGATTCCCGCGGCCTGATGGGCCACCGAGGCGTCATACGGCCCGGGTCGGCCGGCCAGCACCGCACGCGCCTTGGCCAGTGCCTCCCCCGGGCGGGAAAAGGTCAGCGGAAGCAAGGCGTCGACATCGCGCGGGCCTATCGTCACCGCGCGGGCTCCCCCTGCCACGAAACTTATATTAGGTCTCCTTATCCTCGTGGTCCATGTATTAATGGTCAAGCTGATCGCTCCGTAGATGCATCCGGGCCCGCGGGTGGTTAAGTTTGGAACCCTGCGAGCCCGGGGTGTGGTACGGGCAGCGGAGATCGGGCAATGATCAATTACGGGGGATATGCAGTGTCGGAAAGAAATACCTGGTATCAGGATCTAGAACCCGTGGCCGCCGATGAGGCCAGATATATCGTCAGTGAGTTCGGTAGGCACCACATCGATATCGGCGGCGTTCCCACTGAGGACGGCGGGGTCGCCTTCATGTACGCCGAGGGTCAGCTGCTGGCCAGCGAACAATACCTCGAGCCGCTACGGGAAGTACTTAGTGATCGTTTCGACGTTGTGGTGGCTAAGCGGGTCATTAGGGACATCGTTCTGCTGTACGTCACCAAGTCAGGTAAATACTCCGATAGTGGTGACATTGCGGCTGAAAGCGACGAAAGGTCCGCTGAAGGTAATGCGGGAATAACCGGAAATGAGCACTTCGCATTTCTTGAACTGCTCGGCGAAATCGACGCGAGACTCGGACCTGGAATTGTCACGCCTAATCATGTGATGACGGTCGCGCCGGTGGCTCCCTGCCCGGCCACAGAACCTCAGGAGATATACGGCGTCCCGGAACCTTATCCGGCGATCTGTCCGGGCACCGGTGGCGCCAGGGTCAGGATCTACATCGCCGACACCGGGCTGCTCCCCGATGTGGTGGCCCGCTATCCATGGTTGCAGGGCGTACAAGGCGATGATGACCCGCGAATCGAGCCGGACGGCACCATCATGCCCTATTGCGGACACGGCACATTCGTCGCGGGCGTGGTCCGGTCCATGGCTCCGGGAGCGGAGATCATCGTCGAGAATGTCTTCGACATCGCGGGCAGTGCGCTGGAAAGCGATTTCGTGCCGAAGCTCAACGCGGGGTTCGGCTACGGCGCCGAGATCTTCCATCTGACGATCGCGTCGCCGACGAGAAGCAACCTACCGCTGCTGGCGTTCGAATCGTGGCTGGAGTTGATGCAGCAGTACAAGGGCGTCGTCTGCGTCGTCGCGGCCGGCAACAACGGCAACCGGCTCCCGTGCTGGCCGGCCGCGTTCGCTGGCGTTATCTCCGTCGGAGCGCTTGCGTCCGACTGGCGGAGCCGTGCGTACTTCAGCAATTTTGGCGGCTGGGTCGACGTGTACGCACCCGGCCAAAACCTCGTCAACGCCTACGGCAGCGGCACATACATCTGCCACGTCGCGCCGTACGCGGGAGAACATAGACAGTTCTTCGGCCTAGCCCAATGGAGCGGGACGTCCTTCTCAAGCCCGATCGTAACCGGACTAATCGCCGCTCGTATGGCCCGATGCGGCGAAGGCGGCGCCGGCGCCGCCGCGGCGCTCCTGGCGAAAGCCCGGGCCCAGACGATTCCCGGGGTGGGCGCGGTTCTGCTGCCCTGCTGCGACGACGAGGATGGCTGCGGGTGTGGCGGCTCTCGGGGCGGGTGTGGCGGCGGGCGCGGCGGGTGCGGCGGCTCTCGCGGCGGGTGTGGCGGTGCTGGCTGTGGTTGCGAGGGGGGCGGCTCCGGGCACGGGAGGTCTGGTAGGCGGCCATGCTGACCAGCAGCAGCGGCGGGTGATGCGGTTAGCTCCGGTCGGCTACCGCGACGAGGTGGCGGTACCAGCGTTCTGCGGGCTGCCGCCCGCGTCCTGGAGGGCTGCCGCCCGCGTCCCGGAGGCTGCCGCCCGCCATCCGCTGGGCCCGCGCCTGCAGGAGGAGCCAGTTTCCCTGCCGCCAGGCCTGGCCGCCGTCCACCCATACGCGCACGCTCGCGGCGCGGATCGCGCCGAAGATCGCGGCGATGGCCACGCTGCCCGCGAGTGCGACCACGACCGCGGGGCCGTGCGGTCTGTGCTGCAGGAACTGAACGAGCTCGGCCACGCCGACGATGCCGAGAATCAGCGGCAGCCGCATGTTGTCATTAACCGGCCGGGCCTGCAGCTGCCTGAACAGGACAAGGACCAGAACGGCCGCGCCTATCAGAAGATCTACAACGATATGTGCCGTCACGAGGTCCACGCTAGCCCGCTAGGGGCGCACGGCCCCAAGCCTTTTTTGCGACTTGGCTGCGGTTGGGTGCTCGATGCTTTCACTAGTGTCCGAGTCAGTCACCTCCCGTATTCCCTCCGGCCCCACCATGTAGAACACCCAAGGCGCGGTCTCCCGGCCGGCGGCCGCCTGGCGCACCAGGCTGAAAATGTGCGCATCCGCCTTACTGAGCTCCGCCGGCCCCGGCCTGCGTAGCACGATCATCGCCTTCTCGTTGTCATGACATCCAGGTGGCCTGATATGGATGCCGACCAGGTCGCACAGGCCAGTGATGTTTTCCTCATCCGGCAGGTCGAGCCTGTCATCGACGGGCAAGGTCGCGTGAGTCCAGACTCCCCATTCGCCAATAAAGATCACCCAGAGGCTGCGGCTGATCGGCGCGCCGGGCCTGAACGGCAAAGCGCCGAGCTCGTGTAGCAAGGCTGGCCGCAGCGCGGTCTGATCAGCCTCGCTTAGCGGAAGCTGGTAGTTGGTGTCCGATGTGTTGCTAACAGTGCTCATGACTCGCAGTGTCGCACCGGACACCGACAATATGACTGGCGTCGAAGCTAGCGATCCTCCGCGGCCTCGTCCAGGCAGACCGGTAGCGTGCGTTTTGTGCCGCGCTCGGCCGGGCTAGAGCGGCTCGCTGAAATACCAGCGATGGCCCTCTGGATCGTCCACCGTGTAGCTGCGCGCGCGATTCGCCCTGGCTCCGATTTCGGACACGGCCGCGCCGCCCGCCCGCGCCCGGTCCCGGTGGCCGGGCAGGTCCGTGATGGTGACGCACACCAGCTGAGTCACCTCGCCGAGCTTGGCGGGCCCCCGGAAGCCGGGCCCAGGAGAACCAAGCATGATGACACCGCCATCGCCGGTGAGCAGCTCGGCGTGCCTGACGGTCCCGTCGTCTCGCGCATCGCGGGCTCGCTCGGTGAAACCGAGGACCTTGATCAGCCAGTCCATGGCCGCGCCGGCATCCGCGTAGAGAAGATACGGAACGACCGGCGGATCTGGGTTCTGCTCCGGCATGGCAGCGACTTTACCCCTGCAGCTGGCCGGGCTGCTGCGACCGTGTTTTGCCCGGACCGGGCCGTGGCTGCAGTCGGGCAAGTACGCCGCTGAGGCCCAGGGCCAGGAGGGCTGGTAGCGGGAGTGACCGATCGCGACAGACCGCTCAGGTAACGGGCCAACTTCTCTATTTACACCCCTTGGCGTAACAACTTCCCCAGAAGGTTATTCGTCTATTAATCCGCTACATGGCTTGATTACGAATTTACAATCGACTATAATTTCGATTACGACTTCGAAGATACCGGAACCAACATCGGAGGGCCTATGCCAGGAGCGCCGGCTGCTGAGCCGTTCGGGCTGGATGAGGATCCTGCCCGAGGCCCTGCGCCGGATGCCCGGGGTGAAGGCTGGCGCTTGCTGCCGCCTTCACGGGAGGACTTT
>PMPX01000309.1 GCA_003169235.1 Acidimicrobiaceae bacterium
GATGATGTTGCGCTGGATCTGGTTCGACCCACCGTAAATGGTCTCGGAGCGGGCGAAGAGGAAGGAGCGCTGGAGCTCGCCCAGGCCGTAGCCCCCGTTCTCCGGCAGGGGCTGCCCGTCGAGGACCGTTGCCGCCGTCCCGAGGACGCCCATCGCCAGCTCGCCCAGGCGGCGGTGCCAGCTGCCCCAGTACAGCTTCGCGATGGAAGCCTCCGGCGGGGCCACCGGCCCGTCGACCCCCGAGAGGCTGCGGAGGATGTTGTAGCGCATGATCGTCAGCTCAATGTGGGCCTGGGCCAGCTGTTGCCGCAACACCGGTTGGCGCGACCGCCCGTTCTCCTCGGCCAGCGCCACAATGCGATCGAGCTCGCGCCGGAAGCCGAGCTGGTGTCCGAGCAGCGCGACACCGCGCTCGAAGGCCAGGGTGGCGAGCGCGACCCGCCAACCATCGCCCGGCTCGCCCACCACGTTNNCGAAGAACACCTCGTTGAACTCGCTGGTCCGGGTGAGCTGCGTGATCGGGCGCACCTCGACCCCGGGCTGGTCCATCGGCACCAGGAGATAGGACAGTCCCTTGTGGCGCACCGACTCGGGCTCGGTCCGGCAGACGACGAAGCACCAGTCCGCCTGGTGGGCCAGCGAGGTCCACACCTTCTGCCCGGTGACCACCCACTCGTCGCCGTCGCGCACCGCGCGCGTGGTGACGTTGGCCAGGTCGCTCCCGGCGTCCGGCTCCGAGTAGCCCTGACACCACAGCTCGGAGCCCTCCCTGATCGGCGGCAGGAAGCGGTCCTTCTGCCCGGGTGTCCCGTAGTGGATCAGGGTGGGTCCCAGCAGCCCCTCCCCCATGACGTTGACCCTGCCCGGCGCGGCGGCGCGGGCGTACTCCTCGTTGAAGATGACCTGCTCGGTCATGGTGGCCCCCCGGCCCCCGAACTCGGCCGGCCAGCCCAGGCAGGTCCATCCCCCCTCGGCCAGCACCCTCTCCCAGCGCCGCCGCACCTCGAAGCCGAACGTCTCGTCGCCCGAGCCTCCCCGGCCTCCGAGCTCGGCGAACTCGCCCACCAGGTGGTCGTCGAGGAAGCCGCGGACCTCCCGGCGGAACGCCACGTCCTCGGGGCGGTCTCGCAGATCCATCGCCCGAGGAGCGTAGCCAAGGCCGGACCCCCGACCTGACGGGGCGTCAGATCGCTCCCCACTGGTGCCCCGCTCCTGGAATACTCGGGACCGCAGCGCTGCGGGAGCGGTGCGCGAAAGGGGGTCAGATGCCCTACTCCGAGGGGCGGGTCGTCCACGACGCAGACGCCCACATCATGGAGACGCCGACCTGGCTGCGCGACCACGCCGAGGCGGCCTTCCGGGACCGCCTGCCGGTGCTGAGCTACTCGGGCGGCAACGAGCTGCGCCAGACCGGCGATCCCGCAGAGCAGCAGCGCGACCTCTCGACGTCCTTCGACCGGCTCCGCGCCAGGCACGCGTCACCCGAGTACCGGGCCGACGAGGAGGCCGAGATCATGGCGCGCAAGAACTTCGCGGCCACCGGGTCCTTCATTGCCGAGGACCGCCCGCGCGCCCTCGACCTGCTCGGGTTCTCGAGCCAGCTCGTCTTCAACACCTTCCACAACGGCCGCCTGCACGACCTGGAGCACGGCGCCGACCCCGCACTCGCCTACGCCGCGGCGCGGGCCCACAACCGGGGCATGCTCGAGTTCTGCTCCGTCGACCCGCGTCTCCTGCCCTCGCTCTACGTCCCCCTGGTCGAGCCCGAGCAGGCGGTCGCGGCCACCCGTGACGCACTCGAAGAGGGCGCCGCGGCGATTCTCGTGGCCTCGGGCTGCCCGCCGCGGTTCTCCCCCAGCCACCACGACCTCTTCGGCGTGTGGGCGCAGGCGGAGGAGGCGGGGATCCCGGTCGTCTTCCACGTCGGCGGTACCGGGACGCTGGTCGACCCCAACTACTTCGTGAACGGAAAACCGGTCCCGCCCGACTTCCACGGCGGGGAGGAGAACTTCCGCTCGGTGGACTACATGGGAATCCCGGTCCCGCCCGCCCAGACGCTCGCGACCCTGATCTTCGACGGCGTCCTCGAGAGGTTCCCCGGCTTGCGCATCGGCGTGATCGAGCAGGGCGCCATCTGGGTGCCGTCGTGGCTGCGGCAGATGGAATCCGCCTTCGAGGCCTTCCACCGCCACGAGGAGCGCCTGCAGGCGCTCTCGCTGCGACCGAGTGACTACGTGCACCGTCAGGTCCGCTTCACCCCCTACCCGACGGAGGATGTGGGCTGGATCGTGGAGCAGGCCGGGCCCGACCTCGTGCTGTTCTCGTCCGACTACCCCCACGTCGAGGGTGGCCGCAGGCCCCTGGAACGCTTCGAGTCCTCGCTCGCCGGTGCGGGCGAGGACGTGCGCCGGAGGTTCTACTCGGACAACTTCCTCTTCCTCATGGGGACCGCGGCAGCCCGGCTGGCCGCTTGAGCACGACACCCGCCGGCCGCAGCGGAAATACTCCGGACGTCGGACCGGTTTGACCCTGGCGAGAGAGGTGCGCCATGTTCACGCGCAAGAAGCACGACGAGACGGCCTACGAGGTCACCAAGACGGATGAGGAGTGGCGGGAGCAGCTGTCCCGGGACCGCTACGCGGTGCTGCGCCGCGCCGGGACCGAGCCGCCCTGGTCCGGTGCGTTGCTGCATGTGGAGGGGGAAGGCGTCTTCCGCTGTGCCGGCTGCGGTGCGGAGCTGTTCGACACCGACGCGAAATTCGAGTCCGGGACAGGCTGGCCCAGCTTCGACCGGGCCAGCTCGGCGGGGACCGTCACCGAGCGGTCCGACCGTGGCTTGGGCATGACCCGCACCGAGATCCTGTGCGCCCGGTGCGGTGGGCACCTGGGGCATGTGTTCCCCGACGGCCCCACCGACACCGGGCTGCGCTACTGCGTCAACTCGCTCTCACTCACCTACGAGCCCGACGCCGGGGAGAGCGCCGCCGCGGACTGAGCCTCGGCCAGTCGCTCCTCCACCGCGCCGAACAGCGCCTCGAGGCGAGCCGCCTCGGCACCCAGGCCGAGGCGGCGCAGCAACGAGCCGCCCAACGCGAGCGCGCCGCAGATCTCGACGACCTCGTCTCTCAAGAAGTCGATCGGCGGCCCGGGCGCGCCCGGGAGCGGAGCCGCAACAGCACCCCGCATCCAACAGCCAGTGCCGTCGAGACCACGATCGCATCGGTCAGGGGATGTGCCGCGGCACGCGCCATCAGGGCCCCCAGGGCGGACGCGTGCGCCGGCCACCCCACGGTGACGATCAGCCAAGGCGACACTCACGCCTCGACCGGCAGCGCGTCCGTCACGGCCCCACTCTCGCCGTCAGGCGTGATTGCGCCCCGGCGCTCCACCCGCTGCACGTCGGCCGTGGCGAAGCGGAGGCTCGGTCCGACCTCGTCCGCCGTGATCTCCACCTTCGACCGGTGCTCACCCTCCTCGGTCTCCCAGCTGCGCTGCTCCAGGCGCCCCGTGACCACGACCCGCATGCCCTTGGTCAGGCTGAGTGCCACGTTCTCGGCCAGGTCACGCCAGCAGATCACATCGAAGAAGGAGGTCGACTCCTGCCACTCCTGGGTGGTCCGGTCCTGCCAGCGGCGGTTGACCGCGACACCGAGCTGGGCCGTCGCCTGCCCTTCCCGGGTGTAGCGGATCTCCGGCTCGCGGGTGAGGTTCCCGGTGATCGTCGTCGTGTTAGCCATCTGATTCCTCGCTTTCGTCACGCCCCTCGCTCCGAGGGTCGTGACGCAGCGTGGCGGCGCCTGGTTGCCGCGAACCTTGCTGAGGACTTCGCAGCAGGCGAATCCCCACACCGGGCGCGGCGACGACTACGGCTTCGGCTTCATCCCGAGGCAACGGAGGACGAAGGCACCGAAACGGTTCGGGGTCTTCTGGTGATGATGGTCGGCCGAGTGCCCGTAGCGCGACCCGAAGGGGCCACCGCTGCTGCCGGTGAGCCCCGCAGCCGGAAAGCTGTTCGGTTCCTCGTACTTCGGCACCTTCGACAGGCGCCGCTTCGGCTTCCTCGCTTTGTCGCTCGCTCGGCCCATCGGGACAGTCTGGCGCAGATCGGCGCCGGCCCGTGGCTGGTGCCAGCCGCCGCTGGTCCCGGGCGCGCCTACCCCGGCCGATCCGCCCGCATGCGGCCACCGATCACGTACGCCGTCACGGCGACCAACAGAGATCCCAGGATGATGTAGCGCACGATCGCCGTCTCGAGCGAGGTGGGTGCGCCATTGGAGCTGATCTCGGCGAACCCCCCGCCGATGACCAACGCGGCGAACGCGACGACGAAGAAGACGAGCGAGATCTTTCGGGGCAGGTTGCAGAAGAAGCGAGACTGCGATCGGTCGGGCCCCGAGCCGTTCGAAACCGGGCCAGCACTACCGGTCATCCGTCGCCCCTTTCGGCTCCCGCGCTCGAGCCGTCTCTGTGCGCGTGCATCCGGCGCACGGACAGATACGGCACCGCAACCATATGGCACCCGGTCGCGTCCGATGGCGGGGTAGGTTGCCCTGAGTATGGGGGATGCTGTCGGGGAGCTCATGCTCCAGGCACCGGTCGCGACCGGCGACGCCCCTCCGTCGGGCGCGCCCGCCGTGCGTCGGGTGCGCTGGCAGTTCTGGCGCTCGCCGCCTGACCAGCCCGGGTGGGCCCGACCCCTTCTGCTGGCTGTGGCCGCGTTGGCCGCGCTGTCCTACGCGTGGGGCATGAACAGCGCGACGCTCGAGACGTTCTACGGCGCCGCGGTGCGCAGCATGTCCCAGAGCTGGCACAACTTCTTCTTCGGCGCGTTCGATCCGTGGGGCACCGTCACCATTGACAAGCTGCCCGGTGCGTTCTGGGTGCAGGCGCTGTCGGTCCGGCTGTTCGGCTTGCACATCTGGGCCGTCGTGCTGCCCCAGGCCGTCGAGGGCACTCTCACCGTGCTCGTGCTCTACCGTGCCGTCCGGCGCGTGGCGGGAGCAGGTGCCGGGCTCACCGCCGCCGTCGTGCTGGCCGCCACGCCCGTCACGATCCTGCGCAACCGGGGCAACATCTCGGACTCGTTGTTGATCCTCCTGCTGGTGCTCGCGGCCGACGCCACGACGGCCGCCTTCATGACGGGACGCCTGGCCCACCTGATCATGGCCGGCGCCTGGGTGGGACTGGCCTTCCAGGCGAAGATGCTCCAGGCCTGGCTCGTGCTGCCGGTGCTGCTTCTGACGTACGTGCTGGCGGCGCCGTCGCCGGTTCTCGCCCGGCGCCTGGGGCACGCCGCGCTCGCCGCGCTGGTGGCGCTGGTGGTGTCGCTGTCCTGGATGCTGGTCGTCACCGCCGTGCCCGCCCACGACCGGCCCTACGTGGACGGCAGCTGCAACAACTCGGTCTTCAGCCAGGTCTTCCTCTACAACGGCACCGACCGGCTCACGGGGGACACGCTCGACCAGCCGGGGTGCAGCCCGGCTCCCTCCCCGGTCGAGGCCAGCAGCGCACGCACCGGCACGAACACCGGCGAGGAGACGGTCGCCGTCCCGCAGGGACCCGGCCGCTTCCTCAACGGCATGTTCGGGAGGGACTCCGACTGGATGCTCGTCCCGGCCGCGGTCTCGTTCGGGGGCATCCTCGTCGCCCGCCGCCGCCAGCCCCGGACCGACGCCCTGCGGGCGGCCGCGGTGCTGTGGGGCGTGTGGCTGGTCTTCACCTGGTGCTTCTTCGCGTCCTCGAACTTCATCAACTCGTACTACCTGGCGGCGTTCGCGCCGCCGATCGCCGCGCTCTGCGGCATGGGCCTGGCCCTGGCCTGGCGGCTCCGGGCGAAGCGGGCCACACGGGTGGTCGTGCTGGGCACCGTGGTGGGTGGCACCGCCTACGCCCTCTACCTGCTCCCCGCCGACGCCGGAGTGGGGCCGTGGGTGTGGGCCAGCACGCTCGCGCTCGCGCTGGCCGCGGTCGCGGTCCTCGCGTGGTCCCTTCTCTCGGAGCGCGCGACCGGGGTGGTGGCCGCCGGAGTGGCGCTGTCGGCGATCGCGCTCCTCCTGGGCTCGGCGTGGGCGTCCGGGACCGTCGTGACCGCCGGCCAGGGACCCTTCGACTCGGCCTACCAGTCCGCGGCGCTCAACGAGCAGGAGCACTCGGCCCACGCCAGCGCGGCCGCCGCCGTGCCCGGGGAGGTGCGGGCCGCAGCCAGGGTCGCACCGTCCGTCAGCGTGGTCACCAACGAGACGTCCGCCGAGTCGAGCGGGGTCATCTTCGCCACCGGGCGGGAATTCCTCCCGGTGGGCGGCTTCAGCGGGCGGGTGCCGAGCACGACGCTGGCGCAGTTCGTCGGCGACGTGCGCAGCGGTCGGGTCATGGTGGTGCTGGCCGCGATCGCGCCGCGCACCCGCAACCCCGACATGCTGTGGACCATCGCGCACTGCCCACCGGCGCGCACGCTCGCTGACCGGGTCATCGACGGGCGCTCCATGCGTTTCTACTTCTGTGCGCCGGCCGACGCCGGGGGCTGAGACTGACGCTGACGCTGACGCTGACGCTGCGGACTAGACGTCGAGGAAGCGACGGATGGCGATGGCCGAGCCGATGGAACCGATCGCCATGCCCACGATCACCACGACGACGTTGGTGAGCAGGACCTCGGACCCCGTCATGTGCATCGCGGTGAAGATGTTGCTCGTCGTCCGCCCGCCTCCTTCGTGGTTGATGAACAGGTAGACGAAGTAGACCACGACGGCTGCAAGCACCGAGCCGATGAAGCCCTGCAGCAGGCCTTCGGACATGAACGGCACGCGGATGAACCAGTTGGTGGCCCCCACGAGCTTCATCACCGACACCTCTCGCCGTCGGGCGAAGATCGCCATACGGATGGTGTTCAGGATCAGGACGGCCGCGGAGATGATCAGGACGATGGCGACGGCGAGGCAGACCCACTTCGAGACGTTGATGACCGTCTCCTCGTTATGGATGGTCTGCTGGGGCTCGGTCACCGACAGGACGCCCGCGGTGCCGCTGAAGGTGCGCACGACCTGGGCGGCATCGGTCAGTGCAACGGGGGTGCACCAGTACGAGGTCGGCATCTCGGACTCGGTCGTGGCCTGGAACACGTCGGAGGGCAGGAGCCGGCGGGCCTCCGCGAAGTTGCGGGCCTTGTTCCAGTAGGCACAGGGCTGGACGACGTAGTTCAGCTGGGCCAGCTGGGTGCCGACCGCCGCGATCTCCTGGGAGTTGGCGTTGGGCACCATCCAGACCGTCACCTGGGTGCCCCGCTCGAGCGTCCCGGTCGCGTTGGCCGAGCCCTGCCGGAGCAGCAGTGCGGCACCGACGAGCGACAGCGACACCGCCACGGTCAGGACGGCGGCGATGGTCATGAGCCGGTTACGCCAGAGGTTCGACGCCGTCTCGCGGACGACGTAATCGACCTAGACCGCCATTCAGCCCATGCCCC
>PMPX01000052.1 GCA_003169235.1 Acidimicrobiaceae bacterium
CGCCTCATGTTCGTCGAGCGCTACTCCCACGTCATGCACATCGTCAGCACCATCGAGGGCCAGCTCCGCCCCGACCTCACTGCCGTCGACGCACTCCGCGCCTGCTTCCCCGCCGGAACCCTCTCGGGCGCTCCCAAGGTCCGCGCCATGGAAATCATCGAAGAGCTCGAGCCCTCCCGCCGCGGCACCTACGGCGGCGCAGTCCTCTACGCCGACTTCTCCGGCAACCTCGACTCCTGCATCGCTATCCGCTCCCTGCTCGCCATCGGCGGCAAGGGCTACGTGCAGGCCGGCGCCGGCATCGTGGCCGACAGCGACCCGCAGAGCGAGGACGAGGAGTGCGCGCACAAGGCCGGTGCCCTACTGGTGGCCGTGACGGCGGCGCGGCGCATGAGCGCGGCACGGCGCGGCGCCGCGGACCAGTGAGCAACCTTGACGCCGAGACCGCCGCGCTCCGTCGCGGCGCGGGCGCCTTCCGCTCGTCGCGGGACGTGTTGGCGGTGCGCGGGCCCGACGCGGAGGACTACCTGCAGGGCCAACTGAGCCAGGACGTGGCGGCCCTGGCGGTGGGCGACGCGGCGGATTCACTCCTGCTCGAGCCCGACGGAAAGCTCTCTGCCCTTCTGCGGGTCACGCGTATTGACGGGCAGGGCTTCGTGCTCGACGTCGACGCAGGCTACGGAGATGCGGTGACGGCGCGGCTGCGCCGATTCCTGCTGCGTTCCAAGGTGGAGCTGGAGAGGCTCGCGTGGCGCTGCCTGTCCCTGCGGGGCCAGGCGGTCGGCGAGGCGGCAGCGGGGTTGCTGGCGGTCCTGGCCGAGCGCGGCGTGCTGGCGCTGCCCTTCGAGTGGAACGGCTGGGAAGGGATCGACCTGCTCGGGCCCGAGGACGTCGTGCTCGGGCCGGAGGGGGCGGAGCTGCCCGCCGGCCTGGTGGCGTGCGGACCTTTGGCCGTCGAGGCGTGTCGGATCGTGTCGGGGATTCCCGCCATGGGAACCGAGCTCACCGGCAAGACCATCCCCGCCGAGGCCGGGCTGGTCGAACGGACGGTGAGCTTCACCAAGGGCTGCTACACGGGGCAGGAGCTCGTGGCGCGGATCGACTCGCGCGGCTCGAACGTGGCGCGACGGCTCGTCGGGGTGGTGGCTCCTCCGGGGCCGGTCGACAGTGAGGGGGGCGACACATTGGCCCGGGGCATGACGCTGCACGCGGGGGACGCCCCCCCGGGTGACGGTGCGGCAGACGACAAGGTCGCGGGCACCATCACCTCTGCGGCGTGGAGCACGGAGCTCGGGGCCTGGGCCGCTCTCGGGTACCTCCACCGCAACGTCGAGGCCCCGGGGACGGTACGGGTGCGTTCGGGTGACGGTGTCGGCGGATCGCATCCGGCTCGTGTGGAGTTGTTGCCACTCGTCGGGATGGCAGGGGCCGGCACCGGGTCCGGCTGAGGGCGGGACCACGGGACCGGTGCCCGCGGACCAACGCCCGCCCGGCTGGCGGGAAGCCGCGCTCCTGCTCGCCGGTGCGGCCTATGCCCTGGGTGCGGCGGCCACGAGCGCCTTCACCTGGCCGGCTGACATCGTCACGGCGATTCCGATCGTCGTGCTGGCGGTGCTCGTCGTCGTGCGCTGGCCGCGTCGACCGCTGCCGCTGCCGCTTCCTGAGCCAGGGCCGGGGTCGGTGTCGCTCGAGGCTGGGCTGGCGCACCGGGGCAGGCATCCGTTCCGAGCCTGGGTCGTGCTCTTCGCCGCCGTGGCGGTGTGGGAGCTGGCGGGGTACCTCGCACGGGGCAGTCGGGGGGCGCATCCGACTCTGAGCTCCATGACCGACGCGCTCGACCGATTCCACGCGTTGAAGGCGCTCGTGTTCTTCGGCTGGCTGTGCCTCGGTGCGTGGATCGTGCGCCGGGGTATGCGCGCGTTCCCGGCTGCTGCCGGGCCGGTCGGGCCCGTCGGACCGCACGACCTGCCCGGGCCGACCGAGGTGCGGTGAACGCCGCCGTCTCGTACGCCGTGTGGGCCGTGCTCGGCGCCGGCGCGCTCGGGTTGTGGGCATGGTCCCGTTCTTCGGGGGCGACGTTGGCCCGGCCTGCAGAGGTGGTGGAACGGTTGGCGACGGGGCCGTTGTTGCGCATCGGCCTCGTTCTGGGCTGGATGTGGGTCGGGTGGCACCTTTTCGCCCGCTGAGACACTCGGTCGAGATCGCCGGAGGAAATATGCCCTGACCAGGGGCGGCGCCTCAGCAGATCCGCGAAAGACGTCGGCACCGCAATGGCAACCGGAAGTCACCGAAGTTGAGACAACGCTGGATCAAATTCATCACCATGAGGCGCACGGAACAGTCGAGTCAGAGGGGGGCCACGGCGTCGTCCGGGGCACTGCCCGAACTGGATCCGTGCCGCCAGGTGGGTTGGATCTTCCGAGACGGCGCGTGCATCGAAGTGGAGCGCCAGAGTGAGGAAATCCGGTCACGGGTATTGGTGGGCTGATGGTCAAAGTCATCCACCTTGCCGACGATGGCACCGAAATGGCTGCCATCGAAGTCGACGACTTCACGATTGAGGTCATCTACTCGGGCATCGCCGAGATGCTGAGAGACGCGGCGGCCGCTCACGGGGCCGTCGCAGACGCGCGCCGTGATCTGCCACGGGCGGAGCGTCAGCGGCGGGACAAGATCCTGAGCCGCATCCGAGACTGAGCACTCGCCCGCCTCGTCCCGCCTCGCCCGCCCTGACGCCTCGGTTCCCCCGCTTCCCGGTCCTGACCGCCACTCGCTCGACGGCCATCCGGCCGGCGCTCAGGAACCCGGGGAGATGGTGAGGGCCCTTCGCAGCGCAGCCAGCGCACTCGGGGGAGCCCCGATGCTGTCGAGCCCGATCAGGGCGGCACCCAGGACCGGCGGCGCATCGAGCCGGACCAGTCGGGCACCAGGCGCTGCTTCGTGGACGCCGGCCGCGACGCGCTCGTGGAACGCCGTGTCCCTGGTGTCGAAGATGCCACCACCGAGCACCACTTCGACCGGTTCGTCCTTGAGTCCGAGTCGGTCCACCGCGGCCCTGACGAACGCCGCCACTTCGTCGGCCAACGTGTCGGCCGCCTGGCGGGCGAGTGCGTCGCCGTCGGCAGCCGCATCGAGGAGCACGCGCGCCAATTCGAACAAGCGGGCGTACGGGATGGCGCCGGTGTAGATGCCGGTCAGGACCGCCTCTGCGTCGGGCTCTCCGAGGTGG
>PMPX01000297.1 GCA_003169235.1 Acidimicrobiaceae bacterium
CGTCGTCGATGCACTGCTGCATGTTCCGAAGGCAATCGCCACAGTCAGCAGTTCGGCACCACGGGGTCGCGTGGGCTGGCCGTCACTGGGGTCGACGTCTCGCGGTTGTTCGACGGCACCGCCGTGTTGAGAGGTATCTGACTGGCGGTCGTCGCATGCCGCCGTGGCAGCTCGTCCGAAGAGGAGCCCGAGTGCCCTTCCGCCGTCCTCCCGGGATGCCGCCGAGGCCTAGAGGCCTCTCCCAACGCCCCATCGATATGTCACCCGCACTCGGCCGATAAGGAGCGCGGCAGCTGATCTAAGGAGCATTCCCGATGTGCCGGAGCCTGTCGAGGCGCATGGTGGAGGTGGAGGTTGTCCTGATCACCACCGACCGGATCCATCACGTACCCCAAGGAGGACGGCGATGCCGCTGTACATGGATGTGCACAACATCGAGGGAGGCGTGTCGGTCGCCGATGTGGCCAAGGCCCACGAGGCTGATCTGGCCACCCAAGACCGTCACGGGGTCGACTATCGCCACTACTGGGTGGACGAGAAGGCCGGGAAGATCTTTTGCCTGGTAGAGGCCCCCAGCGCCGACGCTGCCAACACAGTGCACCGCGAAGCACACGGGCTCGTCGCCGACGAGATCTTCGAAGTCTCCGAACACTGACCAACCCCGAGCACCGAAAGGACCCCCCAATGACAACCATCAGCACCTCCATCGACACCATCGACCCCGTCCACACGTGGCCCCAGGCTCTTCGGGCCGCTCTGGTCGCCGTGGTCCTCGTGGTACTGCTTGCCGGCGTCTTCATCATCGGGCGCGTGTCGGCTCCGTCCACCACGATGTCCCCCGCACCGACCCACCTGCAGGCGCCGGCGGCGTCCGCCGGTGGCGGNNTGCAACGTCGGTCCTCGCTCGGTGACTGCGTGCTGAACGGGAGGACGCTCCTGGGCGCGCGCGTGCAGGTCGGGTGCCGGTGATGACGCTGTGGGAGAATTCCACCGTGACCGGAAGGGCGTCGTCCTCTGAGCTGGTGGGTCGCTCGGCCGAGTTGGCGCTGCTCGAGGACGCGCTGGTCGGCGCCGGCTCCACGTCGACGACGGTGCTCGTAAGCGGAGAGCCAGGCATCGGCAAGAGCCGGCTGGTGGCTGAGCTCTGCAACCGGGCGGTGGCCGGCGGGTGGCTGGTCGCCGTGGGTGGGTGCTCGCCGGTGACCGGTCTCGACCTGCCCTACGGAGCGGTTGTGAGCGTGCTCCGCAGCCTGGCCCGCGGCGCCGGCGACGGCGCGCTCCAGCCGGCACTGCGCGCCCTCGGAGTCTCCGGCGCCGAGCCGGTGCCGACGCGGCCCGATGCAGGGGAACTGGGCAGGACGTGGCTCTTCGAGACGATCCTCGAGCGGGTGGCAGGCGTGTCCAGCCACACCCCCGTAGTGCTCGTCGTCGAGGACATCCAGTGGGCCGATCGCGGGACACTGGGCGTCATCGACCACCTCGCCCGAAACCTGGGCGACTGCACCGTTCTGCTCGTGTGCACGTACCGGTCTGACGCACTCGGCTCCGACGAGGCGCTACGGGCATTTGCCGCTGAGCTCGTCCGTGGCGTCAACGTACGACCGGTCGAGCTCGGCGGGCTCGACCGCGCCGCCCTCGCGGCGATGGCGGCCGACATCCTGGGCGCCGCGATGCCGACCGATCGGCTGGACCAAGTCGAACGTCTCGCCGGGGGGAACCCGTTCTTCGCCGAGGAGCTCCTCGCGGCCGGCGACGTCGTGCCAACGGGCCTGCGCGATGTTGTCATGGTCGGGGTGGAGCAGCTCTCACCGACGGCGCGCCATGCGCTGAGTGCGACGTCGGTGTTCGGCGACGCCGTAGAGCATCGGCTTTTGGCGGAAGTCGTCGACCTGGAGGGCGTCGAACTCGACTCCGCCTTGCGCGAGGTGGTGCGACGGGGGCTGCTCGTCGTCGATGGCCCCGGCTACCGGTTCCGCCACGACCTGCTGCGCGAGACACTGTACGACTCGTTGTTGCCGGGGGAGCGGCGCCGGCTGCACGGCCGCCTCGCCCGCGTCCTGGACGTTGAGCCCAACCCGGACGGCCGGCTGATGGCCGAGCTGGCCCGGCACTGGTGGAACGCTGGCGAGTGGGAGTCGGCGCTGCGCACGTCGCTGGCGGCGGCCGACGAGGCCATGGCCGTGTACGCATTCGACGAGGCACTGGGACAGTTCGAGCGGGTGCTCGGCGCCTGCGACCGTCTGGGCAATGCGGAGATAGTCGGCTCGGTGGACCGCGTGGAGGTGCTGGGTCGGGCGGCGGATGCCGCCTATTGGGGGGGACGGGGTGAGCGCGCCGTCGCCTTCGCCCGCGTCGCGGTGGAACTGACCGACGCTGATAAAGATCCGATGGGCGCGGCACGCTGCTGGACGCGGTTGGGGCGCAACGCCTGGGCCGTCGGTGATCCGCCGGGATCCGCCGAAGCGCTTGCCGAGGCGGAGCGTCTGCTGCTCGAGGACGAGCCATCGGTGGAACTGGCCCGCGTCCAGTGCGAGCAGGCCCGATGGCTGATGCTCATGTCCCGCTACGAGCAGGCCGAGGCTCGCTGCCGGCAGGCCATCGACACTGCCCGGGCAGTCGGGAGCCGCCTGGAGGAGGGTCACGCCAGCAACACGCTCGGGGTCGCACTGTGCCTGTTGGGCCATCCCGACGAGGGCCTGGCCCTGCTGCGGTGGTCGCTCGAGGTGGCAGAGGAGGTCGGGGACCCGGAGAGCCTCAACCGTGCCTACAGCAACCTGGCCTCCTGTCTTGTCGATTGGGCCCGGCTTGAGGAGGCGGCTGCCGTGACACTCGACATGGTGGCCGCCGGCGAGCATCTCGAGGGCATCCGTCTGAACGGGTCGGTCTTCAACAGCGCGGATGCCCTTGTCCGGCTCGGTCGGTGGGACGAAGCCGAGGCCATGGCCCGCGACTACGGCGGAGTGCCGTCTGGCAACTGCGCCTCGAACCCCTTGATGTTGCACGTCACCTTGGCCCTGCTGCAGGGGGAGTTCGACCGCGCCCGCCCGTTGCTCGAGGAGGTCGGAACCCGCACGGCGTCGCTGACCGACGTCCAGTTCCGGGGGTCGTTCCATCTGCTCGACGCCCAGCTGGCGTTGGTCGAGGGCCGCTTCACGGACGCCTCCGACGCCATCGAACAGGCTTTCGGCCTGGTCGCCGGGACCGAGGATGAGTCCCTGTCGATGGAGATCTGCGCGATCGGCATCAGGGCGGTCGTCGACGGGGCCGTGCAGGCCCGAGCCGAGCGCCGACGGGTGGACGACGCCAAGGTCCGCCTGCATGCCGCCGAGCTGGCCGACAAGGCAGACGAGATCGCGGAGCGGCCCCGTCGCCAGGGGCTGCCGCGACTGCCGCGCACACTGGCGTGGCTGGCACAGTGCCGCGCCGAGGCGGCACGCACCGGCCCTCCGGCGCCGCAGCTGTGGCAGTCAGCCGCCGACGCGTGGGAGTCGCTGAATGAGCCGTTCGGCACTGCCTACTGCCGATGGCGGGAGGCCGAGGCGCTGCTGGCCGGCCGATCCGGTCGGGAACGAGCGACCGCACTCGTCATCGATGCGTGGCGCACGGCGGTGTCGCTCGGCGCTGAGCCGCTGCGGCGCGACGTCGAGAACCTGGCACGTCGGGCTCGGATCGAGCTCGAGATGGCCGACGAGCCGCCGCCAGCGGCGGCCTCCGCCGGGTCTGACCTCGGCCTCACCCACCGCGAAGTGGAGGTGCTCGGGCGGCTGGCCGCCGGCCGGACCGACGCGCAGATCGCCGAGGCGCTCTTCATCAGCAAGAAGACGGCGAGCGTCCACGTGTCGAACATCCTGCGCAAACTTGGCGTGTCCAGCCGCATCGACGCTGGGGAGATCGGGCAACAGGCCGGCCTCGACTGAGCCGTCCGGCTGCGTACACGACCAGCGAGGCGCTCTTTCGAAGCGAACTCAGGCTGACGCCGACCGCGCGGATGGGCGTGGACAGGCAGCCGTTCGTCAATCAGCGTTCGATCATGCGCATCTGTTCCTCGCTGTGGTGGTCACCCGCCGCCGGAGGCAGGGCGTCCAGCCGAGACAGCTGATCGGACGTGAGCTGCACAGCATCTGCGCCGACGTTCTCCTCGAGCCGGGAGATCCGCTTGGTTCCTGGGATCGGGGCAATGTCGTCACCCTGCGCCAGGAGCCAGGCCAAGGCCACCTGTGCGGGTGTGGCTCCAGCCTCACGGGCGACCGCCTCGACCTCACTCAGGCTGGTCAAGTTGGTCTCGAAGTTCTCGCCTGTGAACCGTGGGTTGGTCCGGCGGAAGTCTGTTGCATCGAGTTGATCGACGGACCGGATCGTGCCGGTCAGCATCCCGCGGCCCAGGGGCGAGTAGGCAACGAACCCGATCCCGAGTTCGCGCAAGACGGGCAACACCCGGGCTTCCGAGTCCCGGGTCCACAGCGAGTACTCCGATTGCAGGGCGGTGACCTGGTGCACCGCGTGCGCGCGGCGGATGGTTTCGGGGGCGGCTTCTGAGAGGCCGATATGACGGACCTTGCCTTCCGCCACGAGCTCGGCCAAGGCGAAGACCGTCTCCTCAATTGGCGTGTCGGGGTCGACCCGGTGTTGGTAGTAGAGGTCGACGTAGTCGGTGTCGAGGCGCCGCAGCGAACCTTCGACGGCGATTCGGATGTTCGCCGGGGAGCTGTCGAGGTGGCCGGGTCCGTCGCCAACGTGGGAGATCATGCCGAACTTGGTGGCAAGCACGACCTCCTGACGCCGGCCCTTGAGCGCCCGCCCCACCAGCTCTTCGTTCCTGTAGGGGCCGTACACCTCGGCGGTGTCGANNGATGGACTGGGCTTCATCGACGGTGGGGTCGACGTAGGCGGTGGACATGCCCATCGCACCCAGCCCTATGCGAGACACCTCCAGGCCGCCGAGCTCGATGTGCTTCATGTTCTCCTCACTTTCGTTTGCAGACCCCGGACGCTCACTGCTCGGGTCCGAAGTCAAGCGAGGCAGCCAGCTCTGCCTGCGCCTCGAACCCGGCGATCCTGGCCTTGAGGACATCGATCGTGGTCTCGAGGGCCGGGGAGCCGAGGACCACCCTCAACGGCGCCGGCTCCCGATCCACGCTCGCGATTATCGCAGCTGCCATCCGGGCGGGGTCGCCGGGCGCGAGACCGTTGCCCGGCCCCAGCATGCGCTCAAAGGCACGTGCCGGCGTTCCCACGTACTCGGGCATCGGGTCGGCCACCGCCGGGCTCCACGATGGTGACGCCGATCCCGAAGCTGGCCACCTCTCGGGCCACGGATTCGGCGAAGCCCTCGACCGTCCTATTCCACCCTCTTCCCGGCGGCGTCGTTGAGGGCCTGACTACTGCCTCGCCATGATGATCCGCAGCCGATCCTCCGCGTGGACCAGGTGATCTTCCGCGAGCTCGTCA
>PMPX01000238.1 GCA_003169235.1 Acidimicrobiaceae bacterium
TCCGGCATGACCATCGGCATCGGCGGATGGGGGTCGCGGCGCAAGCCGATGGCACTGGTCCGGGCCATCCTGCGGTCCGGCGTGGGTGACCTGACGGTGGTGTCGTACGCCGGGCCGGACGTCGGGTTGCTGGTGGCCGAGGGCCGGGTGCGCCGGGTCGTCAGCGGCTTCTCCTCACTCGACTCGATTGCCCTCGAACCGCACTTCCGCCAGGCCCGGCAGAACGGCACCATCGAGTTCACCGAGCTTGACGAGGGCATGCTGCACTGGGGGCTGCTGGCCGCCGCGCACCGGCTGCCGTTTCTGCCGATCCGCGCCGGTCTCGGTTCCGACGTCATGCGGGTGAACTCGCAACTGCGCACGGTGCGGTCGCCGTATGCCGACGGGGAGGAACTCGCCGCGATGCCCGCGCTCCGGCTGGACGTGGCGCTGATCCACCTCAACCGCGCGGACCGGCGCGGCAACGGGCAGTACCTCGGGCCGGATCCTTACTTCGACGACCTGTTCTGCCTGGCGGCCGAACGCGCCTTCATGTCGTGTGAGGAGGTGGTGCCGACGGAGCGCCTGCTGGCCGCCGGGCCGCCGCAGAGCCTGCTGATCAACCGGGCCATGGTGCACGGTGTGGTGGAGGCACCCGGCGGCGCGCACTTCACCAGCTGTGTCCCGGACTACCCGCGGGACGAGGAATTCCAGGCCGAATATGCGGCCTCGGCGGCCACCCCGCAGGCCTGGCAGGACTTCCGGGCCCGCTATCTGTCCGGCGACGAGGACAGCTACCGGCAGGCCGTCCGGCAGTTCCGCGGCCGGCCCGCCGCCCCGGCCAGGACCGGCCCGCCATGACAGGGCCCGGCATGACAGGCCCGACCCTGGCCGAGATCTGCGTCGTGGCCTGCGCCGAGGCGTGGCGAGGCGACGGCGCCATCCTGGCCGGCCCCATGGGGCTCATCCCCGCCCTGGGGGCCCGGCTGGCGCAGCTCACCTTCGCGCCGGACCTGCTGGTCTCCGACGGCGAGGCGGGTCTGCTGGCCCCTCTGCTGGCCCCCTCGGGCAGCGGAACCGTCACCGAGGGCTGGCTGCCTTACCGATCCGTCTTCACGATGGTGGCGGCGGGGCGCCGGCACGTGATGATGGGGGCCAGCCAGCTGGACCGGTTCGGCAACCAGAACATCTCCTGCATCGGGGACTGGGCACGACCGAAGGCCTGGTTGCTCGGCGTGCGCGGCGCCCCGGGCAACAGCATCAACCACCCGGTCAGTTACTGGCTACCCCGGCACTCCCGCCGCGTCCTCGTCGAGCGCGTCGACATGGCCTGCGGCATCGGCTATGACCGCGCCGCCGCCCTCGGCGCGCCCGGCAACCGTTTCCACGAGGTGCGGGTGGTGGTCACCAACCTGGCGGTGCTGGATTTCCGGACGCCGGCCCGGACCATGCGGCTGCGCTCGGTCCACCCGGGTGTCCCGGTCGGTGACGTGCTGGCGGCCACCGGCTTCCCGCTGACCGTGCCGGACGAGGTGCCGGTTACCCGGCGGCCCAGCGCCGGCGAACTGGCCCTCATCCGGGACCAGCTCGACCCCGCGGCCCGGCGTGAGCGGGAACTCCGGTGAACGGGGACGTCCGGTGATCCGGACCCCGCTCACCGACCTCCTCGGTATCGGCTGCCCGGTGGTCCAGACCGGTATGGGGTACGTCTCCGGTGCGCGGCTGGCGGCGGCAACCTCCCGGGCCGGCGGGCTGGGGATCATCGCCTCGGCCACGATGAGCCCGAGTGAGCTCCGTTACGCCATAAAAAAATGCCGGGAGCGGACCAGCGCCCCGTTCGGGGTCAACCTGCGCGCCGACGCCGCGGACGCGGCCGAGCGAGTCGGGGTGATCATCAGCGAGCGGGTGCCGGTCGCCTCGTTCGCGCTCGCGCCGAAGCCGGAGCTGATCGCCACGCTGCGGGACGCCGGGGTGATCACCATCGCCTCCGCCGGGGCCCGGCGGCACGCGGAAAAGGCGGCGGCGTGGGGCGTAGACGCGGTGATCGCGACCGGAGCCGAGGGCGGCGGCCACACCGGTGCGGTGCCGACCAGCCTGCTGGTCCCCCAGGTGGTGGACGCCGTCGGCATTCCGGTGATCGCGGCCGGCGGTTTCTTCGACGGCCGGGGCCTGGCCGCCGCGCTGGCCTACGGCGCCGCCGGGGTCGCGATGGGCACCCGCTTCCTGCTGCCCAGGGACAGCCCGGTGGCCGACGCGGTCAAGCGCGCCTACCTCGCCGCGGACGTCACCGGCACGGTGGTCACCACCCGGGTGGACGGGGTGCCGCACCGGGTGCTGCGCACGCCGCTGGTGGACCGGCTGGAAGGGGCCGGGCGGATCGCCGGGCTGCTGCGGTCGGCGCGGAACGCCGCGGCGTTCCGCGGGGTATCCGGGCTGCGCTGGCCCGAGCTGATCCGCCAGGGCCGCGCGATGCGCCGCGACAGCGAACTGACCTGGGCCCAGGTGCTGATGGCCGCCAACACCCCGATGCTGCTGCGGGCCGCCATGGTGGACGGCCGGCCCGATCTTGGCCTGATGTCGGCGGGACAGGTCACCGGCCTGATCGAGGACCTGCCGTCCTGCGCGGAGCTGATCGAAGCGATCACCAGCGAGGCCGAGCAGCACCTGAAGGGCCTGGGCGGATACGTCAGCCCAGGCGCTAGCCCAGGCGCTCGATGATCGTCACGTTGGCCTGGCCGCCGCCCTCGCACATCGCCACCATCCCGTACCGGCCGCCGGTCCGTTCCAGCGCGTTCAGCAGCGTGGTGAGCAGCCGCGCGCCGGTCGCCCCCAGCGGGTGCCCCAGCGCGATCGCCCCGCCGCTGGCATTCACCCGCGCGAGGTCCGCGCCGGTCTCGCGCTGCCAGGCGAGCACCACCGACGCGAAGGCCTCGTTGATCTCCACCAGGTCGATCTGGCCGAGGCTCAGCCCGGCCCGCCGCAGCGCGTGCGCGGTCGCCTCGATGGGCGCGGTGAGCATGAGCACCGGGTCGCCGCCGTGCACGGTGAGCTGGTGGATCCGCGCCCGGGGGCGCAGCCCGTGCGTGCGGACCGCCCCGGCCGAGGCGACCAGCACCGCGGCCGCGGCGTCGGCGATCTGGCTGGACAGCGCCGCGGTGATCACCCCGTCCGCACGCAGCGGCGGCAAGGCGGCCATCGCCGCGGCCGAGGTGTCCCGGCGCGGGCACTCGTCGGCCGTCACGTTCCCGTAGGCCGCGATCTCGGCACCGAACGCGCCCGCATCCATCGCGGCCGCCGCGCGCTGATGGCTCGCCAGCGCGTACTCCTCCATCTCGCCGCGGCTGATGCCCCACTTGGCCGCGATCATGTCCGCGGCACGGAACTGGGAGATCTCCTCGCCGCCGTACCTGGCGCGCCACCCGCCCGACCCGCTGAACGGGTCGTCGAAGCCGTAAGCCTGGCCGGCCAGCATGGCCGCCGAGATCGGGATCCGGCTCATGTTCTGCACCCCGCCGGCCACCACCAGGTCGGCGGTACCGCTGAGCACCGCCTGCGCCGCGAAGTGCACCGCCTGCAGCGATGAGCCACATTGCCGGTCCACGGTGACGCCCGGGACCTGCTCGGGCAGGCCGGCCGCCAGCCACGCGGTGCGCGCGATGTTCCCGGCCTGCGGGCCGATGGTGTCCACACAGCCGAAGACAACGTCGTCGACCGCCAGCGGGTCGGCGCCGGCCCGGTTCAGCAGTGCGCGGATGACATGCGCGCCGAGGTCGGCCGGGTGGACGCCGGACAGGGCGCCGCCACGGCGGGTCACCGGGGTGCGTACCGCGTCGACCACAAATGCCTCGGCCACCGGCGCTCCTCTCGGTTACACTTACTAGAACCTGTTCTATTTATACCGGTTCTATTTTTACCCGGATGGGGAGGGGCGGATGCACCTCGGCTTCACCCCCGAGCAGAACCGGCTGCGCGAGGAGTTGCGCGAGTACTTCGGCGGCCTGATGACCGACGCGATCCGCACGTCGCTGGGCACGCCCGACGGCGACTACGGGGACGGAACGGCGTACCGCCAGGTCGTCCGGCAGCTTGGCGAGGACGGGTGGCTGGCGCTGGGCTGGCCGGCCGAATACGGGGGGCGCGGAGGCTCCCTGCTCGACCAGCTCATCTTCACCGACGAGGCGGCGATCGCCGGGGTGCCGGTGCCGTTCCTGACCATCAACACGGTGGGCCCGACCATCATGCGCTTCGGGACGGCCGAGCAGAAGGCCCGCTACCTGCCCCGGATCGCGGCCGGCGAGATCCACTTCTCCATCGGCTACTCGGAGCCCGAGGCGGGCACCGACCTGGCCGCGCTGCGCACCCGCGCCGTCCGCGATGGCGACGGTTACCTCATCAACGGCCAGAAAATGTGGACCAGCCTGATCCAGTACGCGGACTACGTGTGGCTGGCCTGCCGGACCGGCCCGCCGCGGCACAAGGGCCTGTCCATTCTCATCGTGCCGACCAGCGCGCCAGGCTTCTCGTGGACCCCGGTGCCCACCATGGCCGGCCCGACGACCAGCGCGACCTACTACTCCGACGTGCGGGCCCCGGCCTCCGCCCTCGTGGGCGAGGAAAACCAGGGCTGGCCACTGATCACCAACCAGCTCAACCACGAGCGGGTGGCGATCTGCCCGGCCTCGGGGTTGCTGCGCAGCCTGGCCGAGGTGCGGCAGTGGGCGCTCGGGCACCGTCTCGCCGACGGGCGCACGGTGATGGACCACGAATGGGTCCAGATCAGCCTGGCCCGGGTGCACGCCAAGGTCGAGGTGCTCAAGTTGTTGAACTGGAAGGTCGCATGGGCGGCCGACAAGGGCCTGAACCCCGCCGACGCGTCCGCCACCAAGGTCTACGGCACGGAGCTCGCTCTCGAGGTCTATCGGCTGCTGCTCGACGTGGTCGGCCAGGCGGGCTATCTGGTCGAGGGCTCGCCGGGGGCCGTGCTCCGAGGTCGCCTGGAGGAACAGGCCCGGGGCCAGACCATCTTCACCTTCGGAGGGGGCACGAACGAGGTCCAGCGCGACATCATCGCCATGATCGGGCTGGGTATGCCGCGGGCACCGCGGTGAGGACGAAGAGGCCCCCGTTCAGGAGCGATCGGCCGGCGACAGCTGTCCGTTCAGGAATGACTCCAGTCGCGGCTCCTCGTCCGCCGACGTCGTCGCACCCGCCGCGTCGTGCAGGACGACCCGGTCCCGCCCCTGGCTCTTGGCCGTCATGAGCGCGCCGTCGGCGCGCCGCAGGATGATGGTGAGCTCCTCGCCCGGCTCGGCGTTCGTGATCCCGAAGCTGCAGGTGAACTTGGGCAGCCCGCCGACGGTGACGGCTGCGTCGAGTTGGGCCCGCACCGTGTTCAGCGCCCGGACGGCATCGAGTGCAGAGCAGTCGGGAAAGGCGATGGCGAACTCCTCTCCGCCGTAGCGCGACACGAGATCACTGCCGCGGAGCGAGTCACGGAGCACCCGGGCGAAGAGGCGCAGCGCCCGGTCGCCGGTCTCGTGACCGTACGTGTCGTTCAGCGTCTTGAAGTGGTCGAGGTCCGCCATCGCCACGGCGATCGGATGGAGGTGTGCGGGCACCGCGGCCACCTGCTCGGAGAACGCCCGGCGGTTGAGCAACCCCGTCAGCGTGTCGGTCGACGCCTGCAGCTGCGTCTCCGCCATGACCCTGAGCAGGCCGATGCGCGCGCCCGCCAGCTTGGCCAGCGTGGCGAGGTCGTCGACCCTGTCGTCTTCGACCTCCACCTCAGGGCGGCCGGTGGCGTGGATCACGCCCACGGTGCGGCCCATGATGGAGACGGGTACGCACAGCGCCGAGATCCGCCCCTGCGGCCGGTTCCGCAGCTTCGGGCAGGCGTCGAGATCGTCACTGTCGCCGAAGACCTGGATCTGCGCGCGCCGCGCCGCCGGGCAGCGGTCGGGGGAGTCCACCCCGCAACTGGGTGGTTCCCCGTCGGGCCCGACTGCCGCCATGCGCACGAGATGGGCGTGGCTGTTGTCGGCCAGCAGCAGTTCAGCCGGGGCATCGGGCAGCACCGCGCCGAATGAGCGCTCGATCACGTCGATCACCTCGGGCTCGCCCTCGGCCATGTCGAGGGCGTTGGCCAGACGGCTCTCGAACCGCTGGCGCTGCACCTGGGAGTCCCGGATGACGGCCTCGTGGTCAGCGGAGGCGATGGCCTCGGTCAGCTCGGCGTTGAGGCGCTGGATCTTCGCGTCGGTCAGTCGCTGCTGGCGCTCGCCGAGGATCACCAGGACGAAGGCGAGTGGCAGCATCACGGCCATCAGGAGTCCGACGGACACGAGGTAGCTCGCGACGCCCGATGCGATGGCGTTGCCGGCGATCATGCACGGCACGAAGATCAGCGCGAAGGCGCCGAGGGCGATGACGGGACTCAGCAGGCGGAAGCGCTTCGACCGGGCGACCTCTCCGCTCCACTCCTCCTCTGTGACCATTGTTCCCCTGTCCCTTCTGCCACATCAGGGGGACGACCCCGGTCCTGCGGCCAACCGGGGGGCATCGTCCGCCCGGCAATCGTTGTCGTCCTCAACGCGGCCGACCTTTAGCGGCGCGGCGGCGCGCCCGGACGCCTCGCCGGGCTCCGACGAGCGCCTTTCCCCTGCCCCAGGCCGCCGCCGGCAACCGGCCCGCCACCTGGGTGCGAGCCCGGGGCGGTGACCCGATCCTCCGCCCGCGCCCTCCATCTGCGCTGAGATAGGGGCATGGCACCCCCCGGGATCATCGTCGTCCTGAACGGGGCGCCGCGATCGGGCAAGTCGAGTATCGCCAGGGCGATGCAGGGCTCCTCCGACGGAGTGTGGCTGCACCTGGGCGTCGACGCCTTCTGTGCGTCGATCACCCCCGCCCGGCTGCTCCCCGGGATCGGCCTGCGTCCGGGAGGAGAGCGCCCGGATCTCGAGGCGTACCTCCCTCCGCTCTTCGACGCCCTCTACGGAGCCGCGGTCGCCATGAGCCGGCTCGGGCCGCACGTGGTCGTCGACGTCGGGCACCACGACGACTACTCCAGGCCCCTGGGGATCCTCGGCCGTGTGGCGCGCCGGCTGTCCGGGCTCCCGGCGTACTTCATCGGCGTGCGCTGCCCGGTGGAGACGATCATGCGCCGGCGCGACGCCGGGGAGCCCGGTCGAGAGGGCCGGTACGTCCGGAGCGGGACGGACGGGGCGATCCCCGACGCGGTGCTCCGCTGGGAGCGCGCCGTCCATGATCCCGGGGTGTACGACCTCGAGGTCGACACCTCGGTCCGGTCGCCCGAGGAGTGTGCGCTGGCGATTCGGGCCCGTCTGGTCCAGGGGCCTCCGACGGCGTTCCCGGATCTGGGTGGACAGGCGACGGCGACGTCAGGCCAGGATGTTGACCGCCCGTGAGATCACGACGGCGACCGTGACCAACGAGGCGAGCGATTGCACCATCATGAGCAACTTCGCCCAGGACGTCAGCGGCATGGTGTCGGTCGGGCTGAACGCGGTCGCGTTGGTGAACGAGGTGTACAGGTAGTCGAGGAAGTCCGGGGTCCAGCCGGGGGCGGACCCCGGCGTGGACATCTGCGGGAACAGGAAATCCGGCCGGCGGTGCGCGGGCAGCTGCCTGGCCGCCGGCCCACCACGGTCGAGCTCCCAGAACCACAGCCCGAAGACGATGACGTTGGTGAGCCAGATGGGGACCGACGCATAGACGAGGGAGCGTCCGCCCGCCCGGCTGCCGTAGAGCAGCGCGTGGATCAGCTCAATGAGCGAGATCACGTTCACCACCGTGATGAGGGCGATGAGGGCCAGGCCGACGATGCGTAGCCGTGACTCTTCCTTCGAGATGCGACCCGGGTTGGCGGTGAGGAGGACGAGGAGCAGGATCCCCTCCAGGGAGGGGATCAGCGCCCGGTTCCCGAGGCCCCGGATCACGCTGTCCGGCAGTGCCAACTGCAGCGCGATGGCGACCAGGACGGCCGCGAGGGCGGGCCATCGGGTCTCCCCGTGGGATTGGATGCCCCAGGCGACCTCGTCATCTCGACCCGGTGCCGGCGCGTCGCCCACCGGGTCAACGTACCGAGGCCGGGGTGGTGATCGGGGGATGAGTCGCGAGCCGTCCCCCCGGCGCTCTACGCCGCAGTCCGGCGAATGTCCTCCAGTGAGAGCTCGAGCGTGTCGTCGGTGCCGCACCGGGCACCGTCGGGCGTGTGCCTCGACGAGCGGATCAGCCGCGTGCGGCCTTCATCGAGGTAGACGGTGAAGGCCTCCGTGCGCGGATCGACGTCGAGCTCCCAGTAGGGGCGCCATTCGGTCGAGACGCGACGACGTCCGACCTCAATGCCCTTCAGGATGCGACAGAAGCGCAACTGGCGGGAATCGAAGATCCAGGTGCTGTGGCATGACTCCAAGATGACGAGGTTCATGGACCGGAGCCTGTCGGGTGATTCTCAACCCCGGCCCTGAGGCGGCTGGCGAGCGCCTTGGGATCTGGTGGCCGCACCGGCCCGGCGGCCCGAGCGGGTCAGTGGAAGGCCGCGCGGAGCGCGGCGACCTGCGAGGACCGGAACGCCTTCGAGACGCCGGCCTTCGGTCGCACCGCGTCGAAGCCGTGGAAGGCGCCGTCCACCACGTCGAGCGCGCAGTCGACGCCGGCCTCCCGGAGCCGGCCGGCGTAGGCGACGTCCTCGTCGTGGAACAGGTCCAGTGTTCCCACACCGACCCACGCGGGTGGCAGCCCGGCCAGATCGCTGCGGCGTGCGGGCGCCGCCAGGTCGCTGATGGCATCCGACCCGGGCGCCAGGCCGGTGTACGACTGCCAACCCAAACGGTTGGCCTTGGTGTTCCACAGCCTGAAGTTGCTCTCGTCGATGTCGGTGCGCGTGGCGCTGCGGTCGTCGAGCATCGGGTAGGCCAACAGCTGGAAGACGAGTGGCACCTCACCGCGCTCGTGGGCCAGCAGCGCCAACGCGGCGGCCAGGCCGCCACCGGCGCTCGCCCCACCCACCGCGAGACGGGCCGGGTCGACGGACGGCTGGGCGGCGAGCCACGCCAGGGCGTCGTGGCAGTCGTGCAGGGCCGTGGGGAACCGGTGCTCGGGCGCCAGCCGGTACTCGACCGCGGCGACCACGATCCCGAGGCTGTCCGCGAAATGCCGGCAGATGGCATCGTCCTGGGTCGCCGAGCCGAGCACGTAGCCGCCACCGTGGATCCAGAGCAAGGCCGGCCGGGGCCCCGCGCTCGAGGCGGGCTGGTGCACCCGCACCGAGATCGGCCCGAGCGAGTGGACGGTGGCACCCTTCTTGGGCAGCCTGGTCAGCAGGCCGGTGGCGAGCCGAATGGGCTTGAGCATCCGCGGGCTGACCGCGGCATGCGGCAACCATCGGGCGCTGCCGCGAAGGTCGGGATGGAACGCGTGGGTGTCCATGGACAGCGGGGGAGCGGCGCATCGGTCCGGCGGGCCGTCCCTCGTCCTCCTCTCGGTGGTGATCGGGCGAGGCGCCACTTCACCACAGGGCGGCCGCCGCGGGCGAACGCGGTGGCGGCTCGTGGTGGGCCCGGCGCTCCGGTGCCTCCCGGCCACGTGGTCGATCCGTCCTACCCTTGACCCATGAAGCGGGCCAAGAAGGGTGTGTCCCCTGCCGGCGAGTCGCACGAGCAGGCCTCGGGCTGGCGTCGCCGCATGCTGCGCGGCACGGAGCAGACCCCCGAGGAGGAGCTGCGGCAGTCCCAGGACGTGCTGGCCTGGGCGAGCCGCACGCACGGGGCCGACTCCTCCTTCACGATCAAGGCGCGGATCGAGGTGGCCGATCAGCTGGCCCGGCAGGACCGGTACGCCGAGGAGGCGGACCAGCGGCGGCAGATCGTCGCCGCGCTGTGCTCGAGCCTTGGCCCGGACACCCTCAGCACGGTCGCAGCCGAGATGCGATTGGTCGGCTGCCTGGTCAGGTCGGAGCACTTCGAGGAGGCGGACCGGGTGCTGGCCCACGTCGTGGCGGTCCGGACGCGGGAGCTCGGTCCCGACGACCCCGACACCGTCAAGGCAAGGAGTTGGAGCGCCATCGTGGCGGGGAGGCTGGGCCGTTCCGAGGCGGGCAGCTGGCCGGCGGGGGACACGGCCGACTGACGAGCTAACAGGCGTAGTCCTCGTCGTACTGGGAGCTGTTGTACTGCACGATCTCGGGCGGACCGGGCAGCTGGGCATTGTGGTTGGTGACCCAGTTCTGGTAGTCCGCGCAGGAGCCCGGGCCGCTCGGCGACGCCAGGTAGTCGGCCATCCAGTAGGGGACGGACGGCGTGTAGTCGCCCACAATCTGGTTCCAGACTCCCGGGCTGGCGTAGATGCCGACGTCGGGGATGCCCTCGGACTCGTGGAGCGCGTTGATGGCGCCCTGCACGAACAGCGCGTTCTCGCTCAGGTTGCCGGACCAACCGGCGTCCGCGCTCTCGACGTCGAGCCACCACGGGATCGTCGTGGAGCCGGCGCCCGCGTTGGTGGCGTCCGCGTAGGCCGAGATGCCCGCCTGGTAGCCCGCGTTGCACGACGTGTCCTGGTTGCACCCCGGCTCGTTGGTCGCCGAGGTGCCGTAGGTCAGGTACGTGTAGAGGTTCAGCCCGCCACCGGCCCACGCCGCCTCCTGGGCCAGGCACGGGTTGGTGTTGCCCGAGGAGCTCCCGTCCACCTGGACGATGCCGATCTGGTGGAGACCGCTCGGGAAGCTCGAGCATTGGTACGTGCTGATGTCGAAACCGTAGGCGCCCGAGGGGTAGGTGCCCCCGGTGAACGACCCGTTGCCCGGTGCGTCGGCCATGCCGACGATCGGTCTGTTCAATGGGGACGGCGCCGAGCCGTAGTAGCTGGCGGCACCGAAATTCGACACCAGGCCCGCGCTGTCGCTGAACCAGTACCCGCTCCCGTTGCTGAGGGCAGTCGCCGCGACGATCGGGTTCTTGAGAGGCAGGCCTCCCAGGGAGCCGAAGAAAGGCGCCGAGCCGAAGCTGAAGATGCCGCCGTCGGAGGCGACCAGGAAGTAGCCGGCCCCGTTCGGGCCCGCGATCATGCCGATCACCGGCTTGTTCAGGACGAGGCTGCCCGTACTGCCGTAGAACCCGGCGTCGCCATAGTCGAAGATGCCGCCGTCGGAGGCGACGAGCCAGTA
>PMPX01000085.1 GCA_003169235.1 Acidimicrobiaceae bacterium
CAGTCAGCCGTGGCCTAGGACGAGGCCGCTCTGTCCCAGGCGCTCAGCCAGGGGTCGTCGAGCACCACCAGCACGAGCGGAGGCGCGGGCACTGGCGCTGGCGCTGGGACTGGCGCGGGCGCGGGCGCGGGCACGGGCACGGGCACTGGCACGGGCTCCCCCACCCAGACTTCGAAGGCCGTCACGGCCACGAGCAGCGGGTCGACCTCGGGGACCGCCGGCACTGGCAGCGGCACCGGCGGCACCGGCGCCTCGGGCGGCACCGGTGGAACCGGCACCTCCCAGTCGTCGGACACCCCACAGCAGATCGCCGCGGACCAGGCCGACATCGACACGGCTGAGGCCGAGTTGACGGTCGCCGAGCAGTCACTGGCCGAGGCGAACCTCACCAGTCCCATCAATGGGACGATCGTCTCGGTCGGCATCAACGTGGGCGACACCGTGAGCGCGAACTCGAGCACCGACGTGATCGTCATCATCGGCACGCAGTCGTTCGAGGTGACCGGCACGCTGTCGAGCTCCCAGGTGCCCTCGGTCAAGGTCGGCAACTCGGCTGCCGTGCAGGTCGACGGCATCGACGGCACCATCGACGGCACGGTGTCCCAGGTGGGCCCCGTCCAGTCGGGCACGTCGGGCTACACCTATCCGGTGGTGGTCGCGCTCCCGTCGTCGGCGACCGGGCTCTTCACGGGGTCCACCGCCAACGTGGTGATCGCCACGGGTGCCGTCTCGAACGTCGTGGCCGTGCCCACCTCTGCCGTGCAGAGCCTGGGATCCCGGTCGTACGTGGAGATGCTCTCGAGCGGCACATTGACCCGGAAGGTGATCAAGGTCGGCATGGTGGGTGACACCTACACCCAGGTTCTCTCGGGCCTCACGCCGGGCCAGAGCGTGGTCCTGGCCGACTACGCCGAGCCCGTCCCCTCGTCGAACACGAGCACTCTCGGCGGCTTCGGCGGTGGCGGCTTCGGCGGTGGCGGCTTCGGCGGGGCCGGCGCCTTCAGGATCGGCCGCACCACGGCCGGTGCCGCCGGCGGCGCGTTCGGCGGCGGCTGAGCGCGCCTCCGGTCGTCCCCGAGCACTACGGTGGGCCGGTGCCCGCCACCCAGCCCAACGAGGCGATCGATGTGGTGATCGAGATCCCCACCGGCAGTCGCAACAAGTACGAGTACGACCACGAGCAGCACGTCATCCGACTCGATCGCCGCCTCTTCACGGCCACCACCTACCCGGCGGACTACGGCTTCGTGCCCGACACCCTGGCGGGTGACGGTGACCCGCTCGACGCGCTGGTGCTCGTCGCCGACCCCACCTTCCCGGGCTGCGTCGTCCGGGTCAGGATCCTGGGCATGTTCTCCATGCGCGACGAGAAGGGCGTGGACGCCAAGTTGATCTGCGTCCTGGAGCACGATCCCCAGTGGGACGGCGCCACCGACATCGAGGACGTGCCCGAGCACCTGCGCAACGAGATCGCCCACTTCTTCAGCATCTACAAGGACCTCGAGCCGCAGAAGTCGACCGAGGTGCAGGGGTTCGGAGATCGGCAGAGGGCTCTTGCCGAACTGGAGTCGTGCCGGCAGGCCTACCGCGACCACGCGGCCGGCCACTGACAGAGGGAGGGGGGACCATGGTGTTTCGGCGTGAGGAGGTCCAGGCGACCGTGGACCGATACCACGAGCTGCGCCGCCGGATCGACGAAGGGCTCGAGCCCGACGCCTTCGGCGTGCTGGCCGACTTCTACACCGAGGACGCGGTCTACATCGACGGCGCCTGGGGCCGCATCGAGGGTCGCGACGCCATCGCCCGGTGGCTGGTCGACTCCATGCTGGGCATGGAGGACTGGAAGTTCCCCGTTGAGTTCACCGCGATCGAGGGCAACGACGTCGTGGTCAAGTGGACGCAGATCATGCCGCGTACGAGGCCGGATGGGACCCCGTACCGCCAATCCGGCTACTCGCGGCTGATCTATGCCGGCGACGGGAAGTTCTCCTACGAGGAGGACACCTACAACATGGCCCACGTGCTCGAGGACATCGAGGCCAGTGGGTGGCAGCCCAGCGGAGGGGCGATGAACGTGCCCCCCGCCCACCCGGACCGGAACTTCGACGTCCCACCGGGTACGGCCCGCTGATCTACGGGGTACTCCCCGTCGACCCTGAACTCCCCGAGTTGCCGAACCCGGGGAACCCTCCTCCGCCGAAGGGGTTCGTGGAGCTGCCGGACTGCGACTGCTGTTGCTGGGCCTCCTGCTGGTTCCCCAGCGTCGCCTTCGTGGTCCGCTTGCTGTCCCCGACGTAGTAGGTGATGCTCACCGACTGTCCCGGCTTGGAGTTCTGAATCACCTTCTGAAGGTCCTCGGCCGACGTGATGTCGGTGCCGGCGATGTTCACGATGACGTCGCCCTGGACCAGCCCAGCCTTGGCGGCCGGCGAGCCGGAGACGACGGTCAGGATGACGGCACCCGAGGTCGGCGTGAACCCGTACTGCTGCCGGAGGGCCGGCGTGAGGGTGGTGATGTCGACGCCGAGGTAGCCGCCCCCGTTGCCGGCCTGGCCGCCCTTCTGGAGCTCGGGCAGCAGCGACTCCACCTGCGCGATGGGGATGGCGAAGCCGATGTTCTGGGACGAGGTCCCGTCGCTGGAGGTCCCGGCCACGGCGGTGTTCATGGCGATGACCTGGCCGGCCGTGTCGATCAGCGGCCCCCCGGAGTTGCCCGCGTTGATGGCGGCGTCGGTCTGAATGAGGTTCTGCAACGTCTCGGTCTGAGTGCCCTCGCCACCGGCGGTCACGGAGCGCCCGAGGGCGGAGACGATGCCCTGGGTCACGGTGGGCGTTCCGGCCGACAGTCCGAGCGCGTTGCCGATCGCCACCACCGCGTCACCCACCACGGCCTTGCCCGAGTTGCCGAAGGTCACCGTGGGGAGGTTCGAGGCGTTGTTGATCTTGAGCAGCGCCACGTCCTTGGTCTGGTCGTAGCCGATGAGTGTGCTGGGCAGCGCCTTGGTCTGCCCGTACTCGGTGACCGTGATCGATCCGGTGTCTCCGCCCTGGCTGTAGAGCTCGATCACGTGGTTGTTGGTGATCACCTCCCCGTCCGAGGTGATGATCATGCCCGTGCCCTCGTCCTCGCTCCCCCCGGATTTCACGTCGATCGACACGACGGCGGGGATGACCTTGTCCACCAGCTGGGGGATGGTGACGTTGCCGCTCAGCACGGCCGCGCCGGGCGACGCGGCGCTCTCGTGGATGGTGACGCCCGCGCCGCCGC
>PMPX01000256.1 GCA_003169235.1 Acidimicrobiaceae bacterium
CCGACCTCGTCGCGTTGCTCCGGGACTTCTGGGAGGCCCACGCCTGATCCGCCTTGACAGGCGTTCGTCTGGGAGGGTGTCCCGAGCACGAGGCCGTCGAGACCCTGGTGCTCGAGCCGGTCGAGGGTGGGACGATGATGACGACCACGACGCGGCACGACTCGGTGGAGGCCCGCGACATGCACGTCGCCAACGGCATGGAGGAGGGGATCATCGACTCCATGGACCGGATCGCCGAGCTGGTGGCATCGGTGCAGAGCGGCTGACTGCGGTCGCTGCGGTGGGCACCCGGTGCTACGCGGGGTGCCCCGGGTGCAGCGGTGGCGCCGTGCGGTAGGTAAGGATGCCTCCGTGCCCGCCCGCCACCGCCCGCACCGCCCTCATCAAGAATGCTTCGTGGTCCCCGACCGAGAAGTGCCCCAGGATCTGGCCTTCCAGTCCCACGGCGGACTCCACCAGCAGGGGCGCCCCGGTGGAGCCGAGCCGCCAGTCGACCGAGGCGAACTTGTCGACCCGGTCGCCCGACTCCTCTCCGAACAGGCGTGCCAGGTCCACCTGGTCCGCTCCGAGCAGGTGGAGCCCCATGCCCGAGGATCGCTCGGCCACGGAGAGGGTGTGGTTCACCTTCGAGACGCACACGAGGAAGTTCGGGGGGTCGATGCTGCACTGGGTCACGAAGCCGGCCAGGCAGCCGCTCATCTCGGCGTCAGGGGCTCGGACCGTTACTACGTAGAGTGGGTAGTCCACCCGGTCGAGGAAGGGGGCCAGGTCCTGTGACGTGCTCATCGGTGCCAGCCCCACTCGTGCCCGAGGCCTCTGACCCCATCCGCCGTCCTCAATCCCACCGCGAGCCTCCACGCCTCGAACAGAACGCGTCCGAGGGGTGCCGCACTCGAACGCGCTCGCTCTCACGCGCGCCCGGTGGCACCCCGTTGGGGTTCCCTTACCCGCGTTGTGGGTACGCAAAACTCCGATGCGTGCACTTGGTGACCGGGCAGCCCGAAGTCCGATTGCAACGAACAAGCGCTCGCGGGTGACCCAGGGAACCGGGCAGGCCCTGGGCGCCGGGGGAGCGCCCTCCGGGTTCGACGTCAAGAAGGGGGGATTGGGCTCACCGGCGCAGGCGGTCGCGCTGGCGACTCTGTGCGCCGTCCTGTTCCTGACCTTTCTCGACAACACGATCGTCAGCGTGGGGCTGGCCAACGTCCAGAGTGATCTGCACGCCGGCGTCACCTCCCTGCAGTGGGTCGTCAACGGTTACGCCCTCACCTTCGCCAGCTTCATGCTGGCGGCCGGGATGCTGGGCGACATCCTGGGCCGGAAGCGCATCATGCTCGCCGGGGTCGCCATCTTCTGCGTGGGGTCCGTCGTGGCGGCATTGGCGAGCAACGTTGACTGGTTGATCGCCGGCCGCGTCATCATGGGCGTTGGCGCCGCCGCCAGCGAGCCCGGGACTCTCTCCATCATCCGGCATGTGTACCCCGACCGGGAGACCCGTGCCGACGCGCTGGGCGTGTGGGCGGCCGTGTCGGGCCTCGCGCTTGCCCTCGGACCGGTCATCGGGGGCGCATTGGTCGGGTTCTCCAGCTGGCGGGCCATCTTCTGGTTCANNCGGCTTCGGCGTCGTGGCGTTCGTGCTGGCCGCCGTCACCGTGCCCGAGTCCTCGGACCGCCAGGGCCGCAGCGTCGACGTCGTCGGGTTCGTCTTCGGCGCCGCGTTCTTGGCCTTCTTGTCGATCGCCGTGATCCAGGGGGAGGACTCTGGCTACACCGCTTCGTGGATCGTGGCCCTCTTCGTCCTGTGCGGGCTCTCCGGCCTCGCGTTCGTCGTCACCGAGCGCCGGGTCAAGAGCCCCATGCTCGACCTCTCGTTGTTCCGGTTGAAGCCGTTCGCCGGGTCCAACTGCGTCGCCTTCGTCGCGTACTTCGGCACGTTCTCCATCTTCTTCTTCACGGCCCTCTACCTCCAGGTCGTCGTCAACGCGTCGGCCTACCAGACCGCAATCGACTTCCTCCCCATGGCAGCCGGCCTTATCATCGTGTCGGCGCTCACGGGCCCGCTGGTGGCGCGGGTGGGGCCCCGCGGACCGATGACGGTGGGGTGCCTGCTGGCGGGCGGTGGGATCCTTCTGGCCTCGGCCGTGCTGGGGCCGACGGTCGGCTTCGCGACGTTGGGCTGGGTCCTCCCGATCGCCGGGATCGGGCTGGGGATGCTGCTCGTGCCGGTGACCTCCGTCCCCCTGACCGTGGTGCGCCCGGAGCGGTCGGGTATGGCCGCGTCGGCCACCAACACGAGCCGGGAGATGGGCGCCGTGTTCGGGGTGGCCATCCTCGGCTCCATCGTGAACGCCAAGCTCACCGGTGACCTGGCCGCCAAGCTCAAGGCGATCGGCATCCCTCCGAACTTCCAGAGTCTCGTCGAGCACGCCATCCAGACCGGCGGGGCCTCGAGTGGCGGGGCGGCCGGCAGCGCCGAGCACTCGAAGAACGCCGCCGTCGCCAAGATCGCCACCAAGGTCGTCAACGCCGCCTACGACGCGTTCGGTTCCGGGTTGCACGAGGCGCTCGTGCTCTCGGGTTGCCTGATCCTCGCCGGTGCCGTCGTGGCGGCGTTCACGATCCCACGTCTGTCGCGTGGCGCGGCGCCGCTCAATGCCTAGACGCTCGTCCGGTTGTCCCGTGGGTCCACCGCGGCGGCCCGGACCGAGGAGATCGGAAACCTCGGCCAGCCATCGTCGGTCAGTATCGAGACAGAGGTGGGGCTCATGGACGTGACCAGGAGGTGGATCGCGTTCATGCCGTAGTACTCGCGGTACGCCTGGGACTGGACGAGCAGCATCTTCTTGGCCAGCCCGAGCGGAGCGTTCGTCTCCTCGGGGTACCCGTCCCACAGGTCCTCTTCTCAAAAGGTGACGCTCGTGCACTTCGGGTAGGCGCACACCGTTCCCACGACCGCCACCTTGCCGACGCCGTGGGTGCGGCAAGCCTTGAACAGCTCAGGTCGTGATCCTCGCTGCCGATGCCCACCACCTCGGCGAGGGCCCTCGCCAGCTCGCGGACCAGGTTCGCGCCGGGGAACCCGGTGCCGCCGGTCACCAGGACCTTCCTGCCGGCGAGATCCGTCAGGCGGCGGTCCCTTCGACTCGCGTGGCACCGATCACGATCGACCACCAGGTACGGGCGCCGGCAGGCGGGCTGAGGGAGGTACGGCTCGGATCCCGGCGCACGATTCGGACAATTCGTAATCGGACTTATTTACCAGAGACAACGTCCGGATGTGGTCGCCATAATGACCAGAAGGCAACGGGGGGGCGCGGGCCGTGAGGTCCACGAGGAGGAACGCCATGTCGCACGTCGAGCCCGACCGTGAGCGCGGAGGAAGGGGAAGGTCTCCGGGAGCCCCCGGGCGGGCCCCCCGAATCGGCATCCGTCCTCGGCTGGCGGCAACCGTCGGATCGGCGTGCCTCATGCTCTGCGCCGGCCTCGTCCTGGGCGTCCCGGGTGGCCGGCAGGCGGGGGGTTCCACGACCGGTGGTGCGC
>PMPX01000142.1 GCA_003169235.1 Acidimicrobiaceae bacterium
TGGCGGATGACCCGGCTGATGTCACGGCGCAGCTCGCGGCCGGCCTGGACCATGCCGTCGGGATGCCCGAGGAAGTGGACGTCGCTGACGCCGACCACGGCGGCCGCGGCGCGCTGCTCGTCCCGGCGCAGCGCGGCCATCTCGGCCCGCGACATCGCACGGTCGGACCCGCCGGCGTCGCCGTCGGTGACGATGCAGTAGGTGACCTCCACGCCGGCCGACGTGAAGGCGGCGACCGTGCCGGCCGATCCGAAGTCGACGTCGTCGGGATGGGCGGTCACGACGAGGACGCGGCGAACCCCGTCCTCGGGCGACCAGGAGGGGATGGTGGCGGCCTGGCTCAGAGGACGCTCTCCTCGGGTTGGGGTGTCCACGACGCAAGGTCGGCCAGCCGCGGGTCGTTGGAGAACATCTCGACGATGGGGATCCGCAGGCCGAGCCGCCGCTGGATCACCTCCATCTCGACCAACTGGTTCCACAGGGACAGGCTCACGACGACGCCCGCCCGGCCCGCCCGGGCGGTACGCCCGGAGCGGTGCAGGTAGGCCTTGTGGTCCTCCGGCGGGTCGTAGTGGATCACGCCGTCGACCCCCTCGATGTGGAGGCCCCGGGCCGCCACGTCCGTCGCCACCAGCACGGAGAGCTTGCCGTTTGAGAACTCGGCCAGCGCGCGCTCGCGGTTGGCCTGGCGCAGGTCGCCATGGATGGCGGCCGCCCGCACGCCCTCCTTGCCCAGGTTCTCCACCAGCCGGTCGGCGCCACGCTTGGTGCGCACGAAGAGCAGGGACTTCTCCTGGCTCCGGCAGATGGCGGCGGCCACCTTCACCTTGTCCATCTGGTGTACCTGGAGGAACCGGTGCTCCATCAGCGTCACGGTCTGGGTGGACGACGCCACCTCGTGGTAAACGGGGTCGGTCAGGTAGCGCTTGACCAGGCGATCGACGGCACCGTCGAGGGTGGCGGAGAAGAGCAGCGTCTGGTGAGGCTGGTCCAGACGGCGCAGCACCCACTCGACCTGGGGCATGAACCCCATGTCGGCCATGCGGTCGGCCTCGTCGAGCACCAACGTCTCGAGCGCGTCAACCGCGATCTCGCCCCGGTCGCCGAGGTCGATCAGGCGGCCGGGCGTGGCGATGACGAGGTCGACCCCCTTGCGCAGCTTGGAGACCTGGCGGTCGATGTCGGCACCGCCGTAGACGGCGACGGCCTGCAGCCCGAGCTTCTTGGCCAGCGGGGCGAGGACGTCGTGCACCTGCACCGCCAGCTCACGGGTCGGGAGCAGGACGAGCGCCAGCGGCCGCGCCGGGCGGGCGGCCGTCGCCGGGCCGTGGGCGTCGCGCGTGGCCCTGGCCCGCTGCAGGAGCGGGACGCCGAAGGCGAGGGTCTTGCCCGAGCCGGTCTTGGCCTTGCCGCACACGTCGCGGCCGGCCAGCGCGTCGGCGACGGTGAGGGCCTGAATCGGAAAAGCGCTGACGATGCCTTCATCGGCCAGCGCTTGGGTCAACTCGGGTGAGACCCCGAGGGACTCGAAGGTCCGGGCGGTCTCGTAGGTGTCGTCACCGGAGACATCGCTGCCCCCGTTCGGGTCGGTGCCGGCATGCGCGCCGGACAGGGCATCAACGGTCATTGTCCCGCTCTCTCTGTTGTGACGGCGGGACCGTGCGCCTGCCAGAGGAGTGAGAGTCGGCCCCGACTCACCGGCCCTTGCCAGTGGTCGCAGACCTATTATACCAGCCCAGGGCGGGTCCCCCGCGGCAACCCTGTGCCAAAGTGACCCAACCACACCCACGACCGAAGGAGGGCCGACGATGGCCAAACTCGAAGCGGGCGCGACCGCCCCTGCATTCACCCTGCCTGACCAGGACGGCAAGGCGGTCAAGCTCTCGGACTTCAAGGGCCAGCGGGTGGTCGTGTACTTCTATCCCGCCGACGACACGCCAGGGTGCACCAAGGAGGCCTGCCAGTTCAACGACAACCTCCGGGCCTTCGACAAGGCCGGGGTGGCGGTGCTCGGGATCTCGCCGGACAAGGCGGAGAAGCACGTGAAGTTCCGCACCAAGTACAAGCTCAAGTTCCCCCTCCTGACGGACGCCGACAAGAAGGTGATGGAGAGGTACGGCGCCTGGGGCGAGAAGACCATGTACGGCAAGAAGACGGTCGGCACCATCCGCTCCACCTTCCTCGTCGGGCCCAACGGGAAGGTGCAGCGGGCCTGGTACCACGTGAGGGCCGACGGGCACGCGGCCAAGGTGCTCGAGGAGATCGCAGCAGACGGAGGCTGAACGAGCGGGTGGCCGGCATCCCCGCCCGGAGGGGCGGCACGGCACATGATGTGACGTCTCGGAACGCTGCGGAAGGAGCCGGTCGTGGGCCAGGGGATCAGCGAAGTCCTGACGTTCGCCATCGGCGTGGCCATCAGCCCGGTGCCGATCATCGCCGTGATCCTGATGCTCTTCTCGCGGCGGGCGAAGGTGAACGGGCCGGCGTTCCTGGTGGGGTGGGTGCTGGCGCTGGCCGCCGTGAGCGCCGTGGTCTACGCGGTCTCGCACGACGGCAGCGTGGCGACCAGCAGTACGGCGGCCGACTCGGTGTCGTGGGGCAAGATCGTCCTCGGCGTCGTCCTGCTCCTCTTGGCCCGCCGCAACTGGGCGAAGAGGCCCGCCGCCGGGGAGGAGCCCGCCATGCCGAAGTGGATGGCCAGCGTGGACGCCCTCTCGCCGGGCAAGGCCTTCGGGCTCGGGATCCTGCTGGCCGGCGTGAACCCCAAGAACCTCATCCTCACCGCGGGTGCTGCCGCCGGACTGGCCCAGCTCGGCCTCACGACCAGCGATGCCGTGGTGGCCATCGCCATCTTCGTCGTCATCGGGAGCCTCACGATCGTCGTCCCGGTCCTGTACGCGCTGGTCGGCGGAGAGCGGGCCAGGGCGACGCTCGACTCGGCCAAAGCCTGGCTGTCGGTGCACAGCGCAGCGGTGATGGCGGTGCTGTTCGTCGTCTTCGGCGTCGACCTGATCGCCAAGGGACTGCCGCCCCTCACCGGCTGAGCCCGGCGAGCTAGTCCTGGTGCGCCGGGCACCAGTAGGTGGTCCGGCCGCCCACCACCTCGCGTCGGAGCTCGGCTCCGTCGCGCGGGCACCGCCCCCCGTCGTGGCGCTCCTCCATCAGGTCACCGGTGTGCGAGCCCCCCTTCCGGGTCAGCTGGCGCAACGTCGCCCGCATGGCGGTGTGCAGCCGTTTCAGCTCGTCGCCGTCGAGCGGGGTGCGCCGCCCGGGGGCGAGACCGGCCCTCCAGAGGATCTCGTCGGCCAGCAGGTTGCCCACGCCCGCCAGGCGCTCCTGGTCCAGGAGCCGGGCCTTGAGGGGTGCCGTCGACGCAGTCGGGCCCCGACCGGCGGCCAGGGCGGTCCGCAGCTCGGCCAAGGACACCCTGAGCGCGTCGGGACCGAGCCTCTCCTCGTCGGGCGCGAGCTCGAGCGAGCCGAAGCGACGGGGGTCGTGGAGGACAAGGTCACCACCGTCGTCGAACGTGATGCGGGCGCGCACCCACTTGTCGTCGAAGACGCCCGGCCCGTAGCGCAGGCGGTCGAGCGCCTCCTGCCCGTCCACCACGAGCCCGCCCGTCATGCCGAAGCGCAGGCCCAGGGTCGGGCCCCCGCCGGAGTCGAGCAGCATCAGCTTCCCGCGGCGCCGGGCGGCGGTGAAGGAGCGCCCGACCAGCGCCGTCCGCAGCCGCGACGCCGTGGTGCCTCCACGCCCGTAGCGGGAGTCCACCATCCACGCCCGGGTGATGGGTCGCTCGAGGGCCCGCTCGGCGAACGCCCGGTAGTGCTCGACTTCGAGGATCTCGGGCACGGGCCGACGGTATCGGACTGCCGGGGCCGGGCCGAATATGGTGGGCCGATGCCACCCGAGAAGCCGCAATGGGCCGAGCTGTTCACCGAGGTCGTGACGTCNNTGCACCCTGTGCACCCGCGCCTGCCCCCGCTTCCGGACCTGGGAGCCCGACATCGAGAACTACCTCTTCGGCCGGCCCCGCACCGACGAGGAGGTCTCGGGGATCGCCCGCCGGACCGTGCTGGCCCGGGCCAGCGACGCCCACGTGCAGGGCACCGGGCAGGACGGGGGCCTCGTCTCCGCGCTCCTCATCTGGGCCTTCGAGCACNNCTCGAGGGCGACGGCTCGACGTGGAAGGCCGTGCCCCGCGTCGCCCGCAACCGGGAGGACGTGCTGGCGACGGCCGGCTCCCGCTACACGTACTCGGCGAACCCGCTGGCCTACCCCGAGGCCATCGCCGGGGGGGCGGAGCGCATCGCCCTGGTGGGCATGGGGTGCCAGGCCTCCGCACCACCGGTGATGGCGGCGCGCAAGGCGGGCAAGATCGCCCGCCGATTCACCCTCTCCATCGGCCTGCTGTGCTCGAAGACCTTCGACGACGCGATCTTCCCCGAGCTCTTCGAGGCCAGGTACGGGCTGGCCCGGGCGGACATCGTCAAGATGAACATCAAGGGCGTCTTCCAGGTGTGGATGAGGGACGGCAGCTACCACGAGGTCCCGCTCAAGGAGGCGCACGCCTGGACCAGGGAGGGCTGTTCGAGTTGCCCGGACTTCGCAGCCGAGCACGCCGACATCTCGACCGGTGGCATCGGCGCCTTCGGCGACTGGACGCTCACCCTGGTGCGTACCGAGAAGGGCGAGGAGCTCTTCAACGACATGGAGGCTGCCGGGGTGATCGAGACCCGGCCCATTGAGGACGACCCCGGGGCGGTCACGCTGCTACGCAAGCTCAGCCGGGTCAGCCGAAAGCGCTGGCCGTCGACGGCGGTGCCGATGCCGGGGCGCCTCCCCTCGACGACCCCGGCACCTTGAGCGACCCGTCCCAGGGGCCCGGGACCGACGAGTTCGCCGCCCTCCTCGGGATTGAGGTGGTGCGCCGGGGACCGGGCCACACGGTCGCCACCCTCACGACCGGCGCCAGCCACGCCAACCCGCACGGCACGGTGCACGGCGCCGTGTTCTACGCCGTGGCCGGTGCGGCCGTCGCCGCCGCCGCGAACGACGAGGACCACTCGGGCATCATCTCCTCGGTCCTGGTGGAGTACCTGCGCGGCGCCGCCCTGGGCGACCAGCTCCATGCCGAGGTGCGGCGGGAGGCCTCGACCGAGCGGGAGGACATCTTCACCGGGACCGTGCGCCGCGGCGAGGACGGCGACCTGCTGGCCTGGGTGCGGGCGCGGGGCACCCGGCGAGCCCGCACCGGCTGAGCCACCCGGGCCAAGCGCCCCCCCCGCCACCTGGGAATCGACCTGCCTCAGGCACACCGGCCGGGCGCACGGGCCGGGCCGCCGTGGCCGAATCTGTGGGAACTGTGTCATTGACGCCATTGGGCCCGACGCTCAGAGTGGTGCGCATGAGGGAGCGTCACGTCGTGATCGTCGCCTTCGACGGCCTGCAGCCGCTCGATGTGGTCGGCCCCCACGAGGTCTTCGCCGGGGCCACCAAGGCGTCTGCCGCGCTCGGCCGCGCCGGCGGGTACCGGGTCACCGTGGCCTCGCGGCAGGGCGGCCCGGTCCGGGCGGAGAGCGGCCTCGAGCTCGGGACCGCGTCCCTGCCCGGAGCGGCCGAGCGCATCGACACGCTGGTGCTGGCGGGCGGCACGGGGGCCGACGCCGCGTCGGCCGACGAGGCCCTGGTGGCCTGGATCGCCGGCACCGCCCCGCGCTGTCGCCGGGTGGCCACCGTGTGCTCGGGGGCCTTCCTCGGCGCCGCGGCCGGCCTGCTCGAGGGACGCCGAGTGACCACCCACTGGGCGCGCGCCGGGCAACTCCGCGAGGCCTATCCGGGCCTCGCGGTCGACCCCGACCCGATCTACCTCCGGGACGGGAAGTACTGGTCGAGTGCGGGCGTCACCGCCGGCATCGATCTCTCGCTGGCGCTGGTCCAAGAGGACCTCGGGGTCGACGTCGCCCAGACCGTGGCGCGCTGGCTGGTCATGTTCCTGCACCGGCCCGGCGGCCAGACCCAGTTCGCGTCGCCGGTCTGGGTCCCGCGCGCCGAGCGCTCGACGGTGCGAGCGGTGCAGACGCTCGTCGAGGCCGCCCCGGGCGGCGACCACCGCGTCCCCGTCCTCGCCGCGGCCGCGGCGATGAGCGTGCGCCACTTCAGCCGGGTCTTCACGGCGGAGGTGGGCGAGACCCCGAGCCGCTTCGTGGAGCGCACCCGGTTGGAGGCCGCCCGCCGGGAGCTCGAGACGACCGGCGACACGCTCGACGTCGTGGCGGAGCGCTGCGGGCTCGGCAGCGCGGAGACGCTGCGCCGCGTCTTCCACCGCCACCTCGGCACCTCACCCGACGCCTATCGCCGGCGGTTCCGCGCCGCCCCGACCGAGAGGACACCCGCATGACCGACCGAGTGCACGTCGCGATCCCGCTCTTCCCGAGGTTCACGGCGCTCGATGCCGTGGGGCCCTACGAGGTGCTCCAGCGCGTCCCGACCATCGACATCACCTTCCTCGGCCACGCCCGGGGCGAGGTGCGCAGCGAGAACGGCACGCTGGCCCTGACCGCCGACGCGACGTTCGAGGAGGTTCCCGAGCCCGACGTGATCGTCTTTCCCGGCGGTGTCGGGACGCGGCCGCTCGAGCACGACGAGCGGATCCTCGACTGGGTCCGCCACGCCCACGCCGGCAGCCGGTACACCACGTCGGTCTGCACGGGCTCGCTGGTGCTCGGGGCAGCGGGCCTGCTGGCGGGCCTGACCGCCACCACCCACTGGGCCTGCTACCGCGAGCTGGCGGCGCACGGTGCCGAGCCCACGGCCCAACGAGTGGTCGAGCACCTCGACCGGCGCATCATCACCGCGGCCGGCGTGTCCAGCGGCATCGACATGGCGCTGCGCCTGACCGAGCTGCTGGTGGACCGGACGGCGGCGGAGGCGGCGCAGTTGATGATCGAGTACGACCCGCAGCCCCCGTTCGACTGCGGGTCGGTGGCCAAGTCCGACGACACCGTCATGACCCGGGTGATCGAGTACGCCTCGCAGCGGAATTGAACGTCCACCCGCTCGTCAGGCAGTGACGGAATCGGTAACCCCCCCCGGGGG
>PMPX01000050.1 GCA_003169235.1 Acidimicrobiaceae bacterium
CCCCGGCCCGGGGCGCAGCCCGCCGCCGACACCCCCAGGGCGCGCTGGCAGAAGGCGCGCACGTGGCGTGCCGCCGCCGACCGTGTGGCCGGCGCGTCCCGCGTCGGGGTGAGGCCGGCGGCGGCCCACACCACCGACTGAATGAGCGGCGCATCAGCCGCGGGGTCGGCCAGCGGGAAGGAGCCGTCTGCCGCACCGGCGGTCAGCACGGCTTCCAGCGACGCCAGCAGCAGCGTGGACGCATGGCGCATCTCGTCGGCGTACCCCTCGGCCCTCATGGCGGCGGGCGAGCCGAGCACCATCACGCGGGCCGCCTTGACGCGATGGCGGCCGAAGCTCAGGATCTCGTCGATCCAGGCGTCGAGCGCGGCCTGCGGATCGGCGGCGGCCTCGACCTTGTCGTGCAGCCGCGCCGCAGCAGCCTCCGCTTCACGGCGGAAGAGGGCGCACAGCAGCTGATCCTTGGACTCGAAGTGCCGGTAGAACGAGCGCGTCGACAGGTCGGCCTCGCGCAAGATGTCGGCCACCGCCGCATCGGCGTACCCGTTGCGCTCCATGACGACGAGCGCCGCGTCAAGCAGGATGCGCAGCTCGTCGGCGGGCTCGAAGCGACGTGGTCGCCCGGCCCGGGTCACCGGCGCGGTCTCGGGGACACCACCCATGGCGAGGTCAGGCCATCCGGGCTCTGGGGAGGGGCAGGGTGTCGCTGACCCGGTCGAACCAGATCTGCACCTTGTCGCCGATCCGCACCGTCTCGGGGTCGGCGTCGGTGATGTTGAGCAGCAGCCGGGCCCCAGCCCCCTGGGTCCCGTCCAGCTCCACCACGCCGGACACGTAGGGCACCACCTCCGCCAGCTGCGGGGAGAGGGGATGGCGCACCACGGTGTAGGTGTAGATCGTCCCGGTGCCGGGCAGGTCGACCCACTCGAAGGCCTGGCTCTGGCACTCGAAGCAGAACGGCTGTGGCGGCAGGACGAAGGTGCCGCACACGGTGCACCTCGGCGCGGACAGCCGGCCTTCGGCGGCGGCGTCCCAGAAGGGCTGCGTCGAGCCGTCGGCGAAGGGGTCCTGCAGCATGGAGGGGAAGGTCCCCTTCTTCAGGTCGGTCATCGGTCTCCGTTCCTCGCGCTCGTCATCGTCGTCGTCGTGATCAGTTGTGCAGCAGCGTGCCGCTGACGGGGAGGCCGGACGGTCCGCCCGTCACGACGGCCACCTCCGCACCGTCGACCTGGTTCACGGCCACGCCCCGCAGCTGCTCGACCGCCTCGCGGACATGCGTCATGCCGATGATGTAGGCCTCGGACAGGTGGCCGCCGTGCGTGTTGACCGGGATGGAGCCACCCTTCCAGCGGATGTTGCCGTCGGCGACGAACGGGCCGCCCTCGCCGATGGGACAGAACCCGTAGTCCTCGAGCTGCATGATGACCATCGGGGAGAAGTGGTCGTAGAACAGCGCGACGTCGACGTCCTCGGGACCCATGCCGGCCATGGCGTACATGCGGGCGGCGATCGGCCGGTTCCCCGAGGAGGCGAAGTACTCGTCGGGCATCTGGAAGTAGGTGAAGATGGCCGAGCCCCACCGACCGGCGCCCCCGTGCGCGCTGCCGCCGATGTACACCGGCTTCTGGCGCAGGTCCTTGGCCCGCTCGGCCGAGGTGACGACGGCGGCCACCGCACCGTCGGTCTCCATCGTGTAGTCGAACAGGCAGAGCGGGTCGCTGATCATGCGCGCGTCGAAATACTCGTCGAGCGTCAACGGGTCCGTGCGGATGGCCGTCGGCCGCCGGATGGCGTTCTCGCGCTGCGAGATGCACACCTCGGCCAGGTGCTCACGCTTCGTGCCGTAGAGCTCCATGTGCCGCCTGGTCAGCAGGGCGAAGCTGTGCCCGGGCGCCATGAGCCCCGCGCCACTGATGAAGGCCGCGTAGTTGGGCACGCCACCGCCCCCGTACGGGCTCCCGCCGCCGCCGAGCCCCGGGCCGCCGCCACCGACCGCGGTGCCCCCGAGCCGGCGCTTGGCCTGCTGCAGCGTCATGAGCGTCACGCAGACCTCGGCCTGTCCCGACACGATGGCCGACGCCGCCAGTCCGAGGGAGCCCGCCGAGCCTCCGCCGCCGGACGTCAGTGAGGCGGCGAACCGCACCTCCGGGACGCCGAGGACCGACGCCACCTGCGCGGGGTCGCACGAGCTCGAGTAGATGGTGAAGCCGTCGAGGTCCTTGATCGTGAGACCGGCGTCGTCGAGCGCGGCGAGGATCGCCTTGCACGCGAGCTCCAGCTCGGTCTGGGGCAGCGACTCACCGCGGCGGTAGTAGGGCGTGGCCCCGATGCCGACGATTGCGGTGTTGTCCTTGAGTGTCTCTGTCATCGCGGTGCGGGGTCCCTTCGGTCGGTCATGTCGGAAGTGCCTCGGCGAGCACCGGCACCTCGGCGAGCGAGCGCAGGCCGTCGTTCAGGTGGGTGCAGCAGTCGGTGGCGCGCAGGCGCTGCAGCACCTCGGTGCGCATGGTCCGCAGGTCCGTCCCGGCCATCCAGGACGCGTTGGGCGCTGCGCCCGGGCATTCCGCGTAGGGCAGCACTCGTGGAACCGCGGTGACGGACAGGAGCGTCCGTGTCGCCCGGTCGGCCCGGCCCAGCATCTGGTATTCGTGGATCGCCTCTTCGTGCCCTTCGGGCACCCAGACGCTGTCGCGGAACCAGGCATCGAACTCAATCAGCCCCTCGTTCACCCAGAGGTCGATGCGCCGGGCGCGGCGCATGCCGATCTGCGGGTGTTCGTGCAGTTCGTGCCAGCCGGCCGGGTCGGACGGGTCCACCAAGGACGCGGTGCGTGCCGTGTTCTGCCGGGCGTGCGACAGGGTCCCGTCGTCCTTGAGCCCGATCGATCCGGGGCGGAACCCGGAGCAGGTGCCCTGCATGACGCGTTGCGGAGCGTTCTCAATGCGGCGGCGCATCTCGGGAAAGACGTCGGCCCAGCGGAAGTAGGTGTACCCGGCGATCAAGGTCGTGCCGCCCAGGTCGTCGAGCAGGAGGTGCAGGGGGGTCCCGCCCTCGACCTCCTCGGGCAGCTCCCGGGCGATGGCGCCCCGCAGGCCGGAGCCGGCCCGGACGCCGAGGAGGCGTTGCAGCCCAGCGACGGGAGGATCGGCGACGATGCGCTGGATGTCGCGCTCGCGTCCGGTGACCGCCTCGAGGTCAGCCGCGGCCAGGACCTCGGGAGCGCCGTGCGCCGGCGTCAGGAGGTCGCGGGCCCGACCTTGGAGGTACAGCTCGGGGGTGCCGAGGCCTCCGGGCCAGGACATGAGCACGGTCGACGTGCGCCGGACCGACCCCGGGCGGCGCGCCGGGGGGGCGACCACGGGATCCGCCGGGGCGGGGGTCAGCCGCGTCTCCACCCACCCGCCTCTTCGCAAATCATGTTTTCATCGTATGCGGCTGGTCCGGGCCGCGCACCCTTTCGGACCACTCTTTTGGCGAACGTGCTGGTCAAAAGCGGATCGCGGCCAGGCCGGGCCGGTAGGATTGGCCGATGACGACCCCGACGGCGACCCGCGACATGCCGCGTCCGGGTGCGGATTCGAACGCCAAGCGGGCGGCGAAGGTGGCGGACCTCATCGTCGAGGACGTGATGGCGCTCGGCTGGCCGGTCGGTGAGGTGCTCGGGTCCGAGACCGATCTCCTGGAGCGCTACGAGGTCAGCCGGGCCGTGTTCCGCGAGGCGGTGCGCCTGGTGGAGCACCAGGGGGTCGCCCGGACCCGCCGCGGCCCCGGCGGCGGCCTGGTCATCACCGAGCCCACCGTGGGTGCGGTCATCGACGCCGTGGTGCTGTACCTGCACCGGGTCGATGCGCGCCTCGACGAGATCTTCGAGGCGCGCATCATCCTCGAGGAGATCGCCTGCCAGCTGGCGTCGGAGCGCACGGACGAGAACGACCTCGCCGAACTGCGGCGCTTCGCCGACGACAAGCCGGTGGATCCCGGGGGTGACCCCCGTGAGTTCCACGCCCTCGTGGCGTCAATTAGTGGAAACTCGGGACTGGAGCTCTTCGTCGACGTCTTCAACCGGGTGGCGCAGTTGTACTCGCCGGACTGGCAGCGCCTCGGCAGCGGGGTCGCTGCGGAGACCAGGCATGCCCACTCCATGATCGCCGAGGCCATCATGGCGGGCGACGCCGGCCTGGCCCGCAACCGGATGCGCAAGCACCTCCAGGCCGAGGCCGACTTCTTCCGACGCCGTCGCTCCACCCGTCAACTGCTGCCCGATTCCGTGGTGCTGGCCCAGTCGGGCCAGGGCAAGGGGGCGGAGGTCGTGGCGCGCAACATCACGCAGACCATTGTCACCGAGGGCTTGCAGCCGGGGGAGCTGGTGGGCACCGAGCCCGAGCTCATTGAGCGCGAAGGGGTGAGCCGCGCCCTGCTCCGTGAGGCCGTCCGGTTGCTGGAGCACCACCAGATCGCCCGCATGCGCCGCGGCCCGGGAGGCGGCCTGTTCGTCATGGCGCCGAGCGCCAACGCCGTGACCGAAGTGGCCGCCATCTACCTGGTGCGGCGCGGCATGCAGCTGGCCGATCTGGCCGAGCTGCGCACCGGCGTCGAGGTGGCCATCACCGACCTCGCGGCGGCGCGCATCGACGACGTGGGCACCGCGGGGCTGGACGAGGCGCTGGCTCGTGAGGCGAACGCCACCGACGCCGAGCGGGTCTAGGCGGTGCACGACCTCCACGCCGCCGTCGCGGCGGCCGCCCAGAACCGCGTGCTGCACCTGGTCGCCCTCGTGCTCATCCGCCTGAGCCGCCTGTACCAGATCGAGCGGCTGGCCCCCAAGACCCAGAAGCAGATCAAGGACGAGGTGCTGCGCACCCACGAGGGCATCGCCCGTGCCATCGAGGACGGCGACCGCGAGCTGGCCCGACACCGGATGCGCCGGCACCTCGAGGCGCTCGGCGCCCTCATGCGCTGACGCCGTCCGTCCGACCGCTCGTCTGCCCGTCCTTGTGCCCGCCTTTCCCCCAGCCCCGTGCTTCGGCTCCGCCCTTGACACGGCAATGAAATGAGAACACTATTTGCATATTGAGCGGCACGGCATGTGCGCGGGATGAGGGAGGGCGCATGGGCGACCTGACGGAGAAGAAGTTGTGGGCGAACTCGGGCGACTCCCACCTGATGGAGCCCCCGGACCTGTTCGCTTCCTTGCCGGATGACATCAGGGAGCGCCTGCCCCGCAGCGTCAAGGACCCCAGTGGCGACTTCGAGACGATCTACATCGACGGGCAGGAATTCCGGCGTGACCTGCCGAAGAGCGACAAGCCCAAGACGGGGCTCGGCATCAACGCCCGCCCGGTCGGCTCCAAGGAAGAGGACTTCATCAACCGGGTGGTCGGGGGCAACGACCCGGTGGCGCGCATCAAGGACCTGGACGACGAGGGCGTGTGGGGCGAGGTCATGTACCCCTCGCTCGGGATCTGGACCTTCAACGTCCGCACCCCGCGAGTGGTCAAGGAGGGCTGCCGTGCCCTCAACGACTGGGCCCTCGAGTTCCAGCGGCACTCGCCCCGCTTCGTGTGCGTGGCCTCCGTCCCGCTCATCGACATCGAGGATGCCGTGGCCGAGGTGCGGAGGGCCCACGAGGGCGGCTTCCTGTGCGGCTTCCTGCCGACCCGCCCGCCCATCGGCCGCCCGGAGTGGAACGACGAGGAGTGGGACCCGCTCTGGGCCGCGTTCGCCGAGACCGGCATGGTCATCGGCTTCCACATCGGCACCGAGCCCCACGACCCCACCGAGCGCACGGGTGTCTACTACCGCGGCCGCGGTGGTGCGGTGCTCAACTACGTCGAGACGACCTACGGCGGGCAGCGGGCGGTCACCCAGCTCATCGCCTGCGGCGCGCTCGACCGGCATCCCGAGCTCAAGGTCCTCGTGTCCGAGGGCGGCGCGACGTGGGGCCCCTTCATCGCGGACCGCATGGACGAGGGCTACCGCCAGCACGGCGCGGCGGTCCGGCCGACGCTCTCCAAGCTGCCGAGCCGCTTCCTGTACGACCAGGTCTACGCGTCGTTCCAGCACGACATCTCGGCCGTGGCGGCCAACTCGGCCATGGGATGGCAGAACGTCATGTGGGGCAGTGACTACCCGCACTTCGAGGGCACGTTCGGCCACAGCCAGAAGACGCTGCACGAGCTCTTCGACGGTGTCGACCCCACCGTCAGCCGGCGCATCCGGGTCGGCGCCTTCCAGGAGCTCTTCCCGAGCGTCCCGGAACCGCCCGCGGACTGACCCGCTCGGACGAGCCACCCGGCACCCTGGCGCGCCACGCTCCCGCACGCCCTGCGGGAGCACCACCGCGGCGACACCGCGCCCTGCGCCGTCCCGAAGCGATCCCGGCCGGCTCCTGCGGCGGGCCGCCCTCGGCTTTTAGTATACTCTTTAGGCACATCCGACCCGGGAGCGACCAGGGGGAGCAATGGCGACCACGACATCCGAAGAGTTCGAGAAGGCGACCGACTTCCAGTTCAAGGAAGACGACATCGAACGGGCCAAGGCGCTCGTCGGGCGGTGGTCGCCATCCGGCTCCCGGGAATTCCTGACCACCGCGACGCCCGACTCCATGCGCAACTTCGCTCGGGGCTACGGGGACGACAACCCGCTCTTCGCCTCGGCGGAGTACGGGGCGACGACGCGCTGGGGTGGTCAGATCGCGCCGCCCATGATCCCCATCGCCCTGAACAGCCCGCTCTACGGCGATCCGCCGAAGGAGAGGATCAAGCGGCCGTCCTTCCGTGGCATCCACGTCTTCGTCTCGGGCAGCACCTGGCAGTGGTTCCGCCCGCTCCAGGAGGGCGACCATCTCTACAGCTTCGGTGGGACCGAGTCGGTGGTGGAGAAGAAGTCCGAGTTCGCGGAGCGCTCGCTGCTGGTCACCTACACCAGCGTCAAGATGAACCAGCGAGCCGAGATCGTGGCGATCTCGCGGACGCTGGCCATCCACACCGAACGGAAGACGGCCCGGGAGAAGGGCAAGTACTCGGCGCTCGAGCCCGCCACCTACACCGACGAGGACATGGCGAAGATCGACGCCATCTACGAGGCGGAGGAGGTCCGCGGTGCGGAGCCCCGATACTGGGAGGACGTGCACGTCGGAGACGCACTCAACCCCATGGCGAAGGGACCGTTGACGACGACTGACATGATCGTCTTCCACGCCGGCGGCTACGGCTTCGTGCCGTACGAGCCCTGCACCAACCGGATCGCCTACAAGAACCGCCAGCGCATCGCCCCCTTCTACGTGAAGAACGAATACGGCGTGCCCGACGTGGCCCAGCGGGTCCATTGGGACTCGGCGTGGGCCCAGGCCATCGGCAACCCGATGGCGTACGACTACGGAGTGATGCGCGATTGCTGGCTCAGCCACTACATGACCGACTTCGTCGGCGACGACGGCTGGCTCGTGTCGCAATCGAGCGAGATCCGCAAGTTCAACTACATCGGTGACACCCACATCCTGACCGGCGAGGTCGTCGACAAGCGCCAGGAGGACGGGCGCTGTGTCGTCGACATCGAGATGCGCGGGACGAACCAGCGCGACACGGTCACCTGCCCGGCGAAGGCCACCGTCGCCCTGCCGAGCCGCGAGCACGGTCCCGTCCGGCTGCCCGAACCTCCGGCCGACCTTCAGGCCCAGGCGGTCACCATGCTCGAGCGGCACCACGAGATCGTCGCCGCGCGCAGGGCCAAGGGCGAGGGGTGACGCTGGGGTGACCGACGGCGATCTGGGCGCCCAGGTCCAGGCTTGGGTGGACGCCAACTGGGACCGGTCGCTCACAGTGCGCGAGTGGTGGCTGCGCCTGGCCGACGCCGGCTACGCCTACCCCACGTGGCCTGTCGGGCTGGGCGGCTCCGGTGCGCCGCGACGCGACGCGATGACGGTCGCCGCCGTGCTGGCGCGCAATGAGGTCATCGGGCCGCCGGTGGGAGCGATGGCGGCGACCCTGGCTGCGCCGACGCTGCTCGAGCACGCCACCGAGGAGCAGCGGATGGAGCTGGTGCGCCCCATTGCGACTGGCGAGGCGGCCTGGTGCCAGCTCTTCAGCGAGCCCGGCTCGGGATCGGACCTGGCCAGCGTCGGGACGCGGGCGGTGCGGGACGGGGACGAATGGGTCGTCAGCGGGCAGAAGGTGTGGAACTCCTCGGCAGACTCGGCGGACTTCGGCATGCTGCTGGCCCGGACCGACGTCGACGTGCCCAAGCACGCGGGCCTCACCTACTTCGTCATCGACATGCAGCAGCCCGGGATAGAGGTGCGGCCGCTCAGGCAGATGAACGGAGCCGCGAACTTCTGCGAGGTCTTCCTCACGGAGGCCCGAGTCCGCGGCGGCCACGTCATCGGCGACGTCAATGGGGGCTGGCGGGTGGCGCAGTCGACGCTGTTCCATGAGCGCAACTCGGTGGCCGGCGGTGGGTTGCCGGGACTCGTGATGGCCCGCTCGGGCTCGCGGGGCGATCTCGACCGCACGGTGAGCGAGGTGCTCGATCGGGCCCGTGAGGTGGCGAAGGCCCGCAAGAGCCCCATCAGAGCGGGGGCGGTGCCGGTCAAGCTGATGATCGAGCTGGCCCAGAAGTCCGGGGTGTCTGGGGACCCGGTCATCCGCCAGGAACTGGCCCGCTATGTCTCCCAGGTCCGCGTGAACGGATGGACGATGCGCCGCAGCGGCGCCGCCGGCGGGAAGCTGACGGGGGCCGACGGCTCCATCGCCAAGCTGACCACGGCGCGCATCTGCCAGGAGTCCCGGGACCTCTCCTACCGGATCGTGGGAGCGCGGGGCATGCTGGCCGGCCGGGTCTCCCCGTTGGAGGGTGACCTCCAGACGGTGAACCTGGCCAGCCCGGGCAACCGCCTCGGCGGCGGCACCGACGAGATCCAGCTCAACCTGCTGGGTGAGCGGGCGCTCGGGCTGCCGAGGGAGCCGAGCACCGACAAGGACGTCCCCTACCGCGACCTGAGGGTGGGGACGCAGGCCGCCGGGCCCGCCTGATCGGCGACCGACCTCCAACCGCCGTCCGGGGAATTCTTCGGGGTTTCTTACGGTCCGCTCGGGATGTCCCAACGTTCGGGGACGAGAGTTCCACCATGAGGAATCGACTGGGCCGGGCCATCGCCGTGGGGATCTTGTGCGCCATCGCCGCCACGGTGGGACTGTGGAGCGCAGCGCTGGCGTCGGCATCGGGAGCCCTGCACTCGGGTGCCCAGGGCCAGGTCCAGGTCACCGCTTCCCACGACGCGCCGTAGGAGGCGCTCAGCTTCCGGCCGAGGCCTCCGCAGCGTCCGCGGCCTCCGAACCGGCCTGTCTCTTCGCCATCCGTTCCATCATCGCCGCCGCTGAACGCGCCTGGTTCTCGGCTTCGTGGGCGAACAGCCAGCGCCGCCGCTCGACGTCGTCCTCGGCTTCGTTGAGATTGTCCTTCACGAGGGCCAAGAGCGTGGCTGGAGTGCGCACCAGCGTGTTGGCGACCTCGTACGTGTAGGCCCGGAGCTCGGAGGCGGGGAGCACGGCGTGCACCATGCCGAGCTCGAGCGCCCGTGGGGCGGGGATCTTCTCGTTGAGCAGGTAGAGCCGACGGGCCAGAGCCGTGCCGGCGATCCGCGTCCAGAAGAAGGATCCCCCGTAGTCGCCGGACAACCCGTTCGGCGAGAAATTCGCGGCGAACACGGCGTCCTCGGAGGCGAAGCGGAGATCGCAGGCCGCGGCGAGGCTGCAGCCCGCACCGATGGCCGGCCCACCGACCATGGCGATGGTCGGTTTCGGCATCAGGTGCAGCAGCACGGCCGCGTGGAGGTCGTGCCGCGAGAGGTCGCCGGAGAGCGCGTCCCTGGGCACGCCCTTCTCGCTCCCCGGTGAGCCACGCCCGCCGCCCTTGACGTCGCCCCCCGAGCAGAAGCCGCCGTGCACGCCTTCTGCCGCGGCGCCGGTGAGGACGATCACCTTGGCGTCCGGGTCGTCGGCCATCTGGCGCACCGCATCGTCGAGGGCAGCGATGAGCGCGCCGTTCAGCGCGTTGCGCCGTGCCGGGCGATTCATCGTGATCGTCCCCACCCGATCCGTGACGTCCGTCAGGATCACGGGCTCCTCGTCGTCGGCGCCTGCTGCGGATGGTTCTGCCACGGTTGCGGGGTCTCCCGGCTCGTCTCGCTCGTGCCTTATTCAGTATACTCAAAGCGGCCACCGACCCCTCTGACGTTCTGGTGGTCCCGACCGGGGGACAGGCTGATGGAGCACGATCCGACCTTGGAAACACCGACCGGGCCGCTCGCCGGCCTCCGCGTCCTGGACCTGTCGAACAGCCCGGCGGGCGCGCAGGCCAGCCAGACGCTGGCGGACTTCGGGGCCGAGGTGGTGCAGGTGGAGCCACCGGGCGGGAGTGCGCTGCGCGATCTGCCGTCCTATCCGCTGATCTGCCGCGGCAAGAAGTCGGTGGTGTTGGACCTGCACGCTGCGGGTGACGCCGCTCTGGCTCGGGAGATGGCGCTCGGGGCCGATGTGCTCATCGAGACGTTCCGCCCCGGTGTGATGGAGCGGCTCGGACTCGGATATCACCATCTGGCCGCCGCCAACCCGCGCCTCGTCTACGGATCGGTCACCGGCTTCGGTCGAAAGGGCCCCTACGCCAACGCGAAGGCGTACGAGGCCCTCGTCATGGCGCGGGTCGGGGCGCTCTGGGCCTCCCAGGGCATGGTGGCGCGGCAAGGGCCGGCGCACGTGTCGGTGCCCTACTGCAGCTACGGAGCCAGCCAGCAGCTCCTGACGGGTCTGTGCGCCGCGTTGCACGAGCGTGAGCGAAGCGGGGAGGGCCAGCACGTCGACGCCACGCTCGTGAACGGGCTCGCATCCCTCGGAACGTGGAACTGGTACCTCAACGTCATCACCTCGAAGTTTCCCGATGCGTTCACGCCGTCGACGCCCTTCGGCGCGCACGGCCTGCCGCTGTCGCCGATGATCTTCATGCTCCTGATCGCGCTCAGCAAGGACGGGCGCTGGCTGCAGTTCTCCCAGGTCCAGCTCCACCTGTACGTGGAGATGCTCAAGGTGATGGGGCTGGACTGGATGCTCCAGGACGAGGAATGGAAGGACGCCGTATTCGCGGCCGACTCCCCCAAGACGGGCGAGTTCTGGGACAAGCTCTACGAGGCGGTCCAGTCCAGGACCCTGTCCGAGTGGAACGAGGTCTTCGAGGCCGACCACGACGTCTGGGCGGAGACCATGCGTCGGGGGAGCGAGCTGCTGGACCACCCGCAGATGCAGCATCTCGGGGCGGTCGTCGAGATCGACGACGCCGAGCGCGGGCTCGTGCGCCAGCCGGGGCCGATCGTCAAGATGTCCGGCACGCCGGCCGTCCTCGACCGTGGCGCCCCCCGCCTGGACGCCGACGGGGCCGCACTGCGAGCGAGTCCTTGGAAGGCGCTCGGAGGGCCGGAGGTGGTGGGCGGCGCGGGGTCGGCACCGGGGGATCGTGCCCTGGGCGACGTCACCGTGCTGGAGCTCGGCACCTTCTTTGCCGCGCCGTTCGGCGGCACGGTGCTCCGTGAGCTGGGCGCCCGGGTGATCAAGGTGGAGCCCATGGGTGGCGAGCCGATGCGTGGCCTGCTGCCCTTCCCGGAGGTCGGCGCGGCGAAGTGCATGCAGGGCAAGGAGTCCATCTGTGTCGACCTGTCCACCGACGAAGGCCGGGAGATCGTCCATGACCTGGTCAGAGGCTCCGACATCGTGTTGCAGTCCTTCAGGGCCGGCGTGGCGGAGCGCCAAGGCGTCGACGCCCAGACGCTCCGTGGGATCAATCCGGACCTCGTGTACCTGAACGCGCCGGGCTACGGGATCGACGGCCCCTGCGGCGACCGGCCGGCCTATGCGCCGACCATCGGGGCAGGCAGCGGCCTCGTCATGCGCAACATCGGCACGTCCATCGTCGAGCGCCCCGGCCTCACACTGAAGGAGATCCGGGCCGACGCCATGCGCCTCTCCGGCGCAGGGACGACCGAATACGCCCAGGCCGACGGGATCTCGGCGCTGACCGCGGCCAGCGCCATGACGCTGGGCCTCCTCGTGCGGGACCGGGTCGGCACATCGCAGGAGATGCTCACGACCATGCTGACGTCGACCGCGCACGCGCTGGCCGACGACATGGTCGAGTACGAGAACCGGCAGGTGACGCAGGGCGCCGATCCGGAGCTGCTGGGCTACTCGGCCCGGTACCGCCTCTACGAGGCCGCCGATGACTGGGTGTACCTCGCGGCGCCCCACGCCGGCGAATGGAGCGCGCTCTGCGAAGCCCTCGCGGCGGACCTGGACCTGGCCGGTGACGCGCGCTTCGCCGACGAGGAGGCCCGCGAGGCCAACGATGCCGCGTTGGCGGAGGTGCTGGCGGGGCTGTTCGCCAGCCGGCCGGCCCAGCACTGGGAGGACACGCTGCTGGCCGCCGATGTCGGGTGCGTGGTCGCGCATCGCGAGCCTCCGGAGACCGTGCTGCAATCGGCCGATTTCGCCGGGGCGGCGGACATGCTGGTCGAGGTGGATCATCCGACGTTCGGGGAGCACGTTCGCCTCAAGCCCTACATTGGGCTGTCCCGCAGCGAGACCGTGGCCGAGCCCGGGTCGTTGGCGGGTGAGCACACCGACGCAATTCTGCGCGAGCTCGGCTACCCCGTCGAGGCCATCGCCGACTTGAGAGAGAGGAAGGTCGTGGCCTGATGGGCGAGACCGAGACGAAGTCCGAACAAGTGCTGGTGACCGAGCGTCGGGGGGCCGTGCTGATCCTTCGGCTCAACCGCCCCGAGGCCCGCAATTCGCTCAACCCCGAGCTCCTGACGGCGATCGGCCTCGGCATGGTGGAGGCCGAGAACGATCCCGAGGTGCGCGCCGTGGTGCTCACGGCGACGGGCGACAAGGCGTTCTGTGCCGGCATGGACCTGCGCGCCTTCGCCGAGGGCGGATCGGTCGGTGGAGATCCCGAGGGGATGAAGGGTTTCGGGCGCTTCACGCAGGGCGACATCGGCGTGCCGATCATCGGGGCGGCCAATGCCACCGCCGTGGCGGGCGGCTTCGAGCTGTTGCTCGGCTGCGACGTGGTGGTCGCGTCCGAGGCGGCCAAGTTCGGCCTGCCCGAGGTCAAGCGCGGGCTGTTCGCGGCGGGCGGCGGAGTGTTCTTGAGCACCCGCATCCCACTCGCCGTCGCCCTGGAGCTGACGCTGACGGGCGACCTGGTGGACGCCGGGCGAGCGCTGTCCCTGGGCCTGATCAACCAGGTCGTCCCACCGGGNNCCCCTCGCGCTGCAGGCCACCAAGCAGCTCGTACGCACGGCGTCGACCGACCTGGAGAAGGCCCGCTCGCTGGCGGCGGAGTGGCAGCCGAAGGTCTTCGGGAGCGAGGACGCCAAGGAGGGCGCGACCGCCTTCATCGAGAAGCGCGATCCGGTATGGAAGGGCCGCTGAGCTCGCTGAGCTCGCTGAGCTCCTTTCCCGGAGCACGCCGGCACGGCGCCGGAGACCCGGCATCACTCGATTGGTCGTTGGAGGGGCGCAGGGACGGGGGGCGTTGGCGCCAGCTCGAGCGGGACGGAGACCCGGGCCACGACGACGTCCTCGCGGCCGCGCAGCGCCGATGAGAGGACCAGGTCCAGCTGGTTGTGCAAGATCCGGTAGCGGAGCTTGTCCGGCCGGATGACCGGGATCAGCACGACGATCTGGTCGTCGGGGTGATCCGCCCGCACGTCGTCGATGAATCCGACGATCGGTTGCACGACGGAGGCGTATTCGTTGTAGAGCACCTGCAAGCGAACCCCCGGATCCCACTCCCGCCACTGCCGCCGGAGAACGTCGGCGTCGTTGGCGCCCTCGTCCGCGCCCCGCAGGACGACCGTCACGGCGATGACCTCCTGCCCGAGTGACTCGGCCTCGCAGAGTGCGTGCTCGGTCAGCCGCGAGATCCGGTTCACCGGCACGATCACGATGGTGTACTTCGGTTCCGGCTTCATCGGCGTCTCGTCGATGCGGAGGTCCTTCCTGGCTCGCTCGTAGTAGGCGTGGATGCGGAGGAAGAGGAAGACGAACGCCGGGATGGCGATGACGACGACCCATGCCCCTTCGGTGAACTTGGAGATCAGGAACACGATGGTGGCGATGGCGGTGATGCACGCACCGGTTCCGTTGATCACTGACCGTCGTCTCCAACCGGGCGGTCGCGTCCGCCGCCAATGGACCACGAGTCCTGCCTGCGACAGCGTGAATCCGATGAAGACCCCTATGGCGAAGAGAGGGATCAGCGTGTTGGTGTTGCCCCCGACTGCGATCAGCAGCGCGCCCGCCAGGACGGCGAGCACCACGATCCCGTTCGCGAAGGTCTGGCGGTCCCCTCGGATGGTGAACAGGTGCGGGAGGTAGTTGTCCCGCGCCACGAGGCTGGCGAGGACGGGAAGCCCACCGAACGAGGTGTTGGCCGCCAGCGCCAGCACGATGGTGATCGTGATCGTGATGAGGTAGTAGAACGGCCCGCGCCCCACCGCCATGCCCATGATCTGGCTCAACACCGTCTGGCCGGAGCGGGGCCCGATGTGCCAGCGCTTGGCGAGGACGGCCAGGCCCAGCAGCATGACCCCGAGAATGAGCCCCAGCAGCATTTCGGTCCGCTTGGCCCGGACCGTCCGGGGCTCCCGGAAGAGGGGCACTCCGTTGGCGATCGCCTCCACCCCGGTCAGCGCGCTGCACCCGGCCGAGAAGGCCTTGAGGATCAGCAGGATGGTGACGGTCTTGAGTCCCGTCGTCGGGAGCTGCGAGGTCCCCGGCTGCGATTCGTGCAGGCCGAGGGGATGGATGAGGCCGATGGCGATGATCGCGAGCAGCCCGACGATGAAGACCATCGTCGGCAGCAGGAAGGCGCGCGCCGTCTCGCCTAGACCCCGCAGGTTGAGCACCATGATGAACACGAGGATCCCCAGGCAGAGCGGCACCGTTGCGCCGTCGAGCGCCGGGAAGGCCGACTGCAGGCCGGCGACGCCGGCGGCGATGGAGACGGCGACCGTCAGCGTGTAGTCGACGACCAGCGACGCGGCGGCGACGAGGCTCGTGTGCGCGCCGAAGTTCGCCCTCGACACGGCGTAGGCGCCGCCACCCATCGGGTAGGCATCGATCACCTGGCGGTAGGAGAACACCAGGATGGCCAGGAGCGCGACGATGGCGATCGTGATGGGAAGGACGAGGTGCAGCGCCCCGGCCCCGGCGACCGCCAGCACCAGGATGATCGCTTCGGGCCCATAGGCCACCGAGGTCAGGGCGTCGAGCGACAGTGCGGACAGCCCCTCGACCGGGGTGATGCGCTCCTTCCCGTCCCCCCGCGACGGACGCGGTGGCCCGACCAGCAGGTGCCATGCCGAGGTCGCCTTGCCGCCATGGGAATCAGCCATCACGGGCACTCTACGAGGATGCCGGTCCTGCGGCGCGGCGCACCGGGTGGCTTCCTCGAGCTCTGCCGACTCCATCCCCGGGCCGGGTGCGCATGGTCCGCGAGACGATGACGAGTCGTCGTATGGTCGTGCCTGAGAGGAGGGGCCTCGACCGATGGAGATCTGGGAGCTCGTGGCACGTGAGTCGTGCCGGGACACGCTGGCGCAGTACTCGCATGCGGGCGATCGCTACCTGCTGGAGGAGTTCGCGGGAGCATTCTGCGAGGACGGTGTCCTCGAGATACGCGGCAGCGCCCCGATCCGGGGCCGCTCAGCGATCATGGAGCGCTTCGGCGGCGGTACCGCAGCCCAGCAGGCGCGCCAGGCGGCCAGGGAGCAGCAGCCGGGTGCGACCAGGAGGGTCGTCCGCCACAATGTCACCAACATCCGTTTCGAGGCCGTGACGCCGACCGAGGCCATCGTGGCCAGCTACTTCACCGTGTTCACCGAGGTGGGCCCGGACCACGTGGGGCGGTACCGGGACCGCCTGGTCCCCGTGGGTGACAGATGGCTCCTCGCCCACCGGTTCGTCTCGGTCGACTGGCACTCGCCGGACTCGACCTTCGGCGGCGCGGAGAGAGGCGGAGAGAGAGAGTGACGCGTGAGCGGCCGCGGACAGCAGCGGAGACGATGGCGACGCCGATGACGGGTCGACCGGGGCGCGTCGCCCCCGTGCTGGCCCTGGCGCTGGCCGCCGCCGTCCTGGCCGGCTGCTCGACCTCGTCGTCGTCGCCGTCACCACGGGCGGGGCCAGTGCCGGGCACCGAGATCGTCAACGGCGACACCGTGCCGACCGTGGCGCACCTGGGCTCGGACAGCTTCACCGGGCCCGGGCCTCTCGGCGTCGGTGAGACCACGCTGACGCTGCCGACCGACGGGGCGCCGGTGGAGGTGTGGTATCCCGCGACCAAGGCGAGCGTGGCCGGCAAGCCCGAGGCCACCTACGACATCGTCGACTGGTTGCCGGAAGCACTCAAGAAGCTCATCCCGGCCGGGTTCAGCGTCAGCTACCCGAGCGGCGGCGTGCGCGGCGTGCCGGTCGCGCCGGGACGGTATCCGCTCGTGGTGTTCAGCCACGGGTACGCCGGCTTCCGCGACCAGTCCACCTTCCTCACGGCTCGACTCGCCTCCTGGGGCTTCGTCGTCGCCGCGCCCGACCACTACAGCCGCGACCTCACCGAGGTCCTGGGCGGCCCGACCGCCGCAACGTCCAAGACGACCGACGTGGAGGACCTGAAGGCGACCATCACCCTGATGAGCGACCAGGACACGTCGGCGTCGAGCCCGTTCCACGGCCATGTCGACACCGGCCTCGTGGGCGCCGTGGGCCATTCGGCCGGCGGCGCCGCGGTCGAGGCGCTGGCCGCCACCGACCCCAAGGTGACCACGTTCATCGGATTGGCGGGGGCCACGGTCGGCTCCTTCGGCCAGACGAAGACCGGCTCCGGGAGCGTCGTCCCGCACCAGCCGGGGATGCTGATGTCCGGAACATCGGACCACGTCGTCAGTCACCTGGGCATGATCGCCGCCTACGGGCGGATGCTCAGCCCGAAGCGGCTGATCCTGCTGCGCGGTGCCGGCCACCTCGTGTTCGCCGACCTGTGCGAGGTCGGCTCGTCGCACGGCGGCCTGCTCTCCATCGCCGCCGTCCTGCACGTCCCCATCCCGGCGTCGCTTGTGCCCCTGGCCTCGGACGGATGCCGCGCCCCGGACCTGCCGCCGCCCGAGGCATGGCCCGTGATCCGCCAGGCGGTCACCGCCCAGCTCCGGCACGTGTTCGGATTCGACACCAGCACCGCCGGCCTGGCCGATCTGGGCACCGCCTACCCCCGGGTCGTCGCGGCCAACCGGGCGTCGCCCGGTCCGTGACTAGTTGATCAACGGGTCCCGGGGCAGCCCGAGGATGCGCTCGCCGATCTGGTTGCGCTTGATCTCCGACGTCCCCCCGGCGATCGACATGCCTCGATGCATCAGCACCATCATCGTGATGCCCGCCCCAGCGCCGTCCGAGTACAACGTGTCGGGCCCGCCGACGGCGGCCACGATCGCCGCCGCCTCGTGCCCGATCTCGGAGAGCACCAGCTTGGTCACGTTGCCCTCGGGCCCGGGTCCGCCGCCGATGACGGCCCGGTGCGCGGTGCGCATGTTGAGCACCGCCATGGCCTCGGACTGCGCGATGTAGCGGCCGATCCGGCCGGCCCCGCCCGCCAGGCGCTCGGGGTGGGCGTCGAAGGGGGCGATCACCATGTCCGCCGGCATCGACGAGCCGCCCTGGCCGCCGCCGATGGACACGCTCTCGTTGCCGAGCGTGGCCCGGGCCACCGTCCCGCCGCCGTTGATCGGCCCCACCAGCATGTCGTCGGGCACGAAGACGTCGTTGAAGAAGACCTCGTTGAATTCCGAGTGGCCGGTGACCATGCGGAGCGGGCGGACCTCGACCCCCTCGGCGTGCATGTCGATGACCATGGTCGTGATGCCCTTGTGCTTGGGCGCGTCGGGGTCGGTGCGGATCGTCGCCAGGCCGAAGCCGGCGAGATGCGCGCCGCTCGTCCACACCTTCTGGCCGTTGACGAGCCAGCCGCCGTCGACCCGGGTCCCCCGCGTCTTGACCCCCGCGGCGTCGCTGCCGGCGTCGGGCTCGCTGAAGAGCTGGCACCAGATGACGTCCTGGCGCAGCGCCGGCATGACCCACCGCGTCACCTGGTCCTCCGTGGCGTGCTGAATCAGCGTCAGGATGACCCAGCCGGTGATGCCGTACTGCGGGCGCGACACGCCGGCGGCGCGGAACTCCTGCTCAATCACGAGCTGCTCCACCGCGCCCGCCGCCCGCCCCCACGGCGTGGGCCAGTGCGGCATGACATAGCCGGTCTCGATCATGGCGTCGCGCTGCGCCGCCGCGTCCAGCCCCTTCACCCGGTCGGCGAACGACCGCACCTCGTCGCGCATCGGCTCGGCCTCGGGCGGCAGGTCGATGGTACGCACCCGCCGCGCCCCGCTCCGCATCAGGTCGGTGACGTCGCCGGCGCCCGCCTCGGCGTCCACGAAGGCCTCGAGCGCCGTGGCCCGCCGCAGGTAGAGATGCGCGTCGTGCTCCCAGGTGAACCCGATGCCTCCGTGCACCTGGATGTTCAGCTGCGCGCACTCGTCCGCCGCCGCCAGTGCCAGCGTCGACGCCATGGCCGCGGCCAACGAGAGCTGGTCGCCGCCCTCGGCGGCCGCCCGGGCGGCGTCCCACACGAGCGCCGTGGCGAGCTCGGCGGCGACGAGCATGTTGGCGCAGTGGTGCTTGACCGCCTGGAAGGTGGCGATGGGCCGTCCGAACTGCACCCGCACCTTGGCGTAGGCGGCCGCCTGCTCCGTGCACTCGGTGGCGATGCCGACGGCCTCGGCGGCGGTGACGAGACGGGCGAGGTCGACCAGCACGCGCCGCCCGCCGGGGATCACCTCGGCCGGCGCGCCCGACAGCACGACGCGCGCGCTGCGCCGCGTCGGGTCCAGGTTGTCCGGGACCTCGACCGTCACCCCGCCCGCGCCGACCTCGACGACGATGGCGTCGTCGCCTGCGGGCAGGACGAGCACCTGGGCCAGGCCACCGCCCAGGACCGCCGGAGCCGTCCCGGCGGCCTTGCCGTCCGACACCGTGATGTCCGACGTCAACGCGACGCCGCCGAGGACGGACCCGTCGGCCAGCCCGGGCAGCAGGCGCGCCGCCAGCTCCTCGGGACCGGCGGCGTCGATCACCGCGCTGGCGATCACGGTCGGCACGAAGGGACCCGGGGTCACGGCGCGGCCGAGCTCCTCGGTGACCACGACGAGCTCGGGCAGGCCGAAGCCGGATCCGCCCTTGTCCTCGGGGAGGTGGAGCCCGAGCCAGCCCAGCGACGCCAGGTCAGCCCAGAAGGAGGGCAGTGACTCCGTGTCCGCCTCGAGCAGGGCCCGGGCGGCCCCTCGGGCCTCACGCTTGGCGAGGAAGTCCGAGGCGGTCTGGCCCAGGGCACGGTGGTCTTCGGTGATCGCAATCGACATGAATAAATAGTACCCTCTATTATGGAGGGGCAGGACGCCCCGACCACCGAGAGGGTATGTGCGGGCACCGGACGGGCGCACATGCCGCGGGAGGAGCCGACGATGAAGCTGGGCGCCACGGTGGGTGTGCGCGACGACCCCGACGCGTTCGCGGCCCACGCCAGGCGGCTGGAGGAGGCCGGGGTCGCGTACCTCTGGACGGGCGAGGCGTACACCGCCGACGCCGTGTCCACCATGGGGTTCCTGGCCGCGGTGACCAGGACGGCGCAGATCGGGTCGAGCATCCTGCCCCTCTACTCGCGCACCCCCACGCTCCTGGCCATGACGGCGGTCGGCATCGACAAGCTCTCGAAGGGTCGCTGCATCCTGGGCCTGGGCGCCTCCGGCCCCCAGGTGATCGAGGGGTTCCACGGCGTGCCCTACGACGCCCCGCTCGCTCGCACCCGCGAGATCATCGACATCTGCCGCTCCGTGTGGCGGCGCGACCGCCTGGTCCACGAGGGCGCCAACTACCAGGTGCCGTTGCCCGAGGGGGAGGGCACCGGGCTCGGCAAACCGCTCAAGATCATGGACCACCCCGTCCGCGAGCGGATCCCCATCTACGTCGCCTCCCTCGGCCCGAAGAACGTCGAGATGACGGCCGAGCTGGCCGAGGGGTGGCTCCCGTTGCACTACTGGCCCGAGCGGGCCCACGAGCTGTGGGGGGCCTCGCTCGAGGCCGGCGCGGCCAGGCGGTCGGCGGACCTGCCCCCGCTCCAGATCGTCGCCGGCGGGTCGCTGGCCATCGGGAGCGACGTCGAGCACCTGCGCGACCGGGACCGCCCGATGCTGGCCCTCTATTACGGCGGCATGGGGGCGCGGGGCAAGAACTTCTACAACGACGTCCTCAAGCGTTACGGGTACGAGGAGGAGGCCGAGCAGATTCAGGAGGCCTACCTCGGTGGCGACCGCAAGCGGGCCGCCGCCCTGGTGCCGGCGGAGCTGGTGGCCGGCATGTCGCTGGTGGGCGACGCCGGCTACGTGAGGGACCGGATCGAGGCCTACCGGGACTCGGGTGTCACCGTGCTCAACGTGCAGCCCGTCGGGCCCAACCGGATGCAGGACGTCGAGACGGTCGCGGGCTGGCTCGCCTGAGCCCGGCGCGTGACTGCATGATGCGGGGATGCGTGCGGCCCTCGTGACGTCGGTGCGGCGCTGATGCCCCGGGACATCCGGGAGCTGCGCGACGACCCGGCCGCCTACGCCGCCGAGTTGCGGCAGCGGTGGGGCGGCCTGCTCAGCTACCGCTACCTCGGCCGCACCTACTCGTCCATGGACCTGGGCCCGGCGGACGACACCGTCACCCTCCGCCGTGACATGCGCAACCCGGCGGGCGGCATCCTCCTGTCGGTGCTCGGGATCGCCTCACCCGAGGGCGGCGGCTTGTCCGACCTCGAGGCCGTGCCGAACCCGGTGATCCACTCGTGCCAGGTCCTCGACCCCGGACGCGACGTCCGGCGCATCGAGATCGTGTCCGAGGTCCTCAAGCAGGGACGGCAGATGGGCTACAGCCGCTCGCGGATCGTCGACGCCGACGAGCCGATCCGGGTGCTGGCCCTCACGTCGGGTCAGGGCATCAGCCTCGGCCCGCCACCCGAGGGGCTCGAGAGGATGCCGGTCGAGCCCCTCGTCGTCGTCGACGGCCCGGACCTGCCGCCTCTGTGGCAGGTCTTCGGCGCCGCCCCTCGCACCGACGGCCGATGGGCGCTCCCGGTCCTGTCGGCCGAGGTGGCCTCACCCGACGCGGCGTTGCACCTCGGCCCGCAGCTCGTCCTCCTTGAGAGCGCCGCGCTCGACCTGGCCGCGGCGGCCACAGGGACGGACCGCCTGCAGGGGGTGTCCTCGCACGTCATGTTCCTCGCCCGGGGCAAGGTCGGCCCGTTCCGCGCCGAGGGCCAGGCCATCGGGGGCTCCGACGGATTGGTGGCGGTGCGCATGGTGCTGCACGACGAGGGTGACGGCGACCGGGCCATCACCGCCGCCTCCTACCAGTTCAGGGTGGCGGTCGCCGCGTAGGCCGTCAGCCGGTCAGCCGCCCGCCGGATGCTGGTCCAGCGAGTCGCGCCGCCCCTCGGGGTCGACCACGGTGACCGCGTCAGCCTGGGCCTGGTCGAGCAGCTCGGCCTCGCCCCGGACCATGTCGGCCGCCGACCCCGGCAGCAGGAGCTGCTCCTGGTAGAGGGTGGCACCGAGCCGGCCGTGACGGTCACGGAGCGAGCCGTGGTAGGCGCCCCGCGCGCTGCGGGCCTTCACCGGGCGGAGGTCGACCAGCACCCAGTCGTCTGCCCGGATGTCCTCTTGGAACCACATGGCGTGGTCGATGGACGGCCCGCCGCGCCCCACCACGGACCGGTCCTGCTGGCCGAAGCCGGTGCCGAGATCCGACAGGAACGTCAGCCCGGCGCGATGCAGCAGGGGATCGTCGCCGAGCTTCGTGGACGATCGGACCCACAGACTGTCGCTGAAGACGCCCCTCAGGAAGTCGGTCGGCGTCACCTCGCGCACCTCGAGCAGCGTGCTCCACGCCTTGTACGGCACGAGCTCGGGGTCGGGGGCCTCCCGTCGCGGCGCCTCGTCGAACACCGAGCCCCCGCTCTCCACGTGGAAGGAGGTGATCATGGAGAAGATCACCTCTCCGTCCTGCACGGCAACGACGTGGCGCGCCGAGAACGACCGTCCGTCGCGATCGCGGTCCACCTCGAAGATGATGGGCAGGTCGACGCGCCCGGCCCGCAGGAAGTACCCGTGGAACGAGTGGGGCAGGCGGTCGGGCTCGACCGTTGCCGCCGCCGCCAGCAGGCACTGCGCGGCCACCTGGCCGCCGAACAGGCTCTGGCGCGGGCCGTAGTTGGCGTTGCGGCCGCGGAAGAGGTCACGGTCGACCCGCTCGAGGGTCAGCAGCGTGGACAGGTCGTCGGCCATCTCGAGGTCCATCAGGTACCCCCGCCCGCCCCCCGTGCGTCGTCGCGCACGGCCCGCACCCACGCCGCCCACGTCTCGATACGCCGCCAGAACAACTCGCGGGTCCCCGCGAAGTTGTGCATGTGCCCCATCCTCGGGCAGACGAAGAGGTCGACGCTGCGGGCCGACTCGTAGGCGCGCGGCTCACCCCGCGGGTCGGCCAGCACGTCGCGCTCACCGAGCGCCACGAGGACGGGGCTCCGTACGGCTGCCGCCTCGGCCAGCACGGCGCCGGGAGCCAGGCACCACAGCGCGACGGTCGCCGGCACCGTGGCCGAGCCCCACGGCGGCACGTCACCGTGCCGCGCCGGGAAGTCGTCGAGGTCACGGGCGACGACGGCCGGGTCCACGTCGTCGAAGTGGAAGCCCCAGGCCATCGCCGCCGCATTCGACTCGCCGGGCCCGGCGTCCGCCAGCGCCGGCCCGTTGGTGAAGATGCCCTCGGAGGGCTTGACGTCACGCGGCACCCACGGCGTCACGATCGGGGCGGTCCCCGGCGCGGTCGGGGGGTGGGTGTGCAGCGCGCTGTAGCCGAGCACGCCGATGCCGTCGTAGCCGTGGTACCGACCCTGCTGCACGATGGTGAGGCAGCCGCCCATCGACTGCCCGAGACCGATGGTCAGCGGGTGCTCGACCTTCGCCAGCCCCTCGACCAGGGTGCCCGCCGCCAGCTTCTGCAGCACGTCGGCTTCGGCGGCCTGGCTCGCCGCCACCACCGGGGTGTAGGCGAGTCGCTCGGGATCGTGCTGCGAGCTGCCCCCGACGCCGAGGTGGTCGACGGAGACGAAGACCCAGCCCCGTTGCGCGTGCCACGTCGCCTGCGCACCCTGCGCCGGGCCCGGGAGGTCCTCTGTGTAATAGCCCCGGGCGTACCCGCCGCCCGGCTTGCCGAAGCACACGACGGGATCCGGAGGGACCTCGTCCGGCACGGTGACGGTGAGGGCGACGTGTGCCGTTTCACCGAGGCCAGCCGCCTCGGTGACGTCGACCTGCAGGTCGAGCGACCGCATCGTGCGACCCGGCGTCTACTTGGGGGCGAAGCGGGTGCCGGCGTCGAGGCGGATGCAGCAGCCGTTGAGCATCGGGTTCTCGACGATGGCGACCGCCAGCTTGCCGTATTCCTCGGCCCGTCCCATGCGCTTCGGGAAGGCGGCGTCCTTGGTCAGCACCTCGGCGAACTCGTCGGGGATCCCCTTGGTGATGCCGGTGCTGAAGAGGCTGGGGGCGATGGCGAGCACCCGGATGCCGAGGCTGCCGAGGTCACGGGCCATGGTCAGGGTCATGCCGGCGATGCCCGCCTTGGCCGCGGAGTAGGCCACCTGCCCGATCTGGCCCTCGAAGGCGGCGATGGAGGCGGTGTCGATGATGACGCCACGCTCGCCGTCCTCGGGCTCGTTGGTCGACATGTGGAAGGCCTGCAGACGGTTGAGGTTGAACGTTCCCACCAGGTTCAGCTCAATCGTGCGACGGAACTCGTCGATGGGATGCGGCCCCTCCTTGGTGAGGGTCCGCTTGGCGACACCGCCTCCCGCGGTGTTCACCGCGATGTGGAGGCCGCCGAGAGCGGCGACGGCATCAGCCAGGGCGGTCTCGACCTGGGCGTCGTCGAGCACGTTGACCTCGTGGAACGTGCCGTCGAGTTCCGCGGCCACCTCGGCGCCCGCCGTGTTCGGCAGGTCGAGGATGGCGACGTCCGCGCCCTTCTGGTGCAACAGCTCGGCCGAGGCTCTGGCCATGCCCGACGCGCCACCGACGATGACGGCCTTCTTCCCCTTGATCTCCACGGCGGGTTCCTCTCTCTTGCTCTCTTGTCTCTTGCGTTCTCTGTCTTGTGTCTCGACCCGATTGTGTGATGCTGGCTGGCCCGCAGGCCCAGCCGCAAACTCGGCAAAAGAGTGTACCATTTCGCCCTCATCACGTACCGCCCAGGGAGGAAGCATGGAACGCGAAGCCATCTTGTTCGACGTTGCCGACAACGTGGCGACCATCACGCTCAATCGCCCCGACCAGTTGAACTCGTTCAACAACGCCATGGCGGCGGACATGACCTGGGCCTGGGAGACGATCCGAGACACCGACGACATCCACTGCGTGGTGCTCCAGGCCAATGGGGAGCGGGCCTTCTGCACGGGCGTCGACATCAAGGAGCAGGGTCACTGGTTCGAGAAGGAGAACGTCTGGAACAGCTACGACCCCGGACTCACGCTCGCCCCCAAGACCTACCACCGGGTCTGGAAGCCCGTCGTGGCGGCCGTCCACGGGTTGTGCGCCGGCGGAGGGCAGTACTTCATCAACGAGTCCGACATCATCATCTGCTCCGACGACGCGGTGTTCTTCGACCCGCACGCCAACGTGGGGATCGTCTCCGCGCTCGAGCCGATGGGGATGCTGCATCGCGGCGTGCCCCTCGGCGACGTCCTGCGCTGGGCCCTCATGGGCAACGAGGAGCGGATCAGGGCGGAGACGGCACTCCGGCTCGGCTTGGTCAGCGAGGTGGTGCCCCGCGACGACTTGCGTGACCGGGCTCGCGAGATCGCCCTTTCCATCGCGCAGCGCAACCCGAAGGCGATCCAGGGCACCATCCGCGCCATCTGGGAATCCCTGGAGATGCCGCGCACGACGGCCCTCCACAACGGCATCTCCTACACGCAGCTCGGGAACTTCCCGTTCGCGCCCCCGGCCCGACAGGACAGGGACACGCAGTACCGCTAGCCAGTCGCGAGCGGGACACCGCGCCCAGGTGCCCCGTGCCGCAGCACCGGACCACAGTGCTGCTCGGACGCCGAGTGCTCGAGTCCCGCGGCACCTCCGTGCAGATAGGTTGGGTGGCCATGACTGCATGCGTTCAGGGGCCATCGCGATTCCCCACCGGACCGTCGGATCACCGTGAGGTGGGACCATGACGGTGGCGGTGGTCACGGGCGCCGGGCGGGGGATGGGCCGCAGCTGTGTGGAGAAGCTCAGGGGCCTCACCGAGCATCTGGTCGCCGTCGATCTCGTCGCTCCGGAGATCGAGGGCACCATCGGCCTCGCCTGCGACGTCTCGGATCCCGCTGCGATCGCCACCCTGGTGGAGCGCGTGGACGCGCTCGGGCCCTTCCGGGCGCTCGCCCACGTCGCCGGGATCTCCCCGACGATGGCCGACTCCCGGCGCATCTTCGACGTCGACCTGGTCGCCACCCAGAGGCTGCTCGACGCCTTCGAGCCACTGGTGGTGCCCGGTTCGGCGGCTGTCTGCTTCTCCTCGCTGGCGGCCTACCAGATCGCACCGTTCGCTGACCCCGCCCTCGATTCCGTGATCGACGAGCCCCTGGCCGCCGACTTCCTCGACCGCATCTCGGGCCTGGTCACCGACAGCGGGTACGCCTATGGGCTGGCCAAACGGGGTGTCGTGCGGGCCTCGGCGCGTGCCGCCGTGCGCTGGGGCACGAGGGGCGGGCGGGTGAACTCCCTGGCGCCCGGGATCATCGACACGCCGATGGGCCGGCAGGAGCTCGAGCAACAGCCCGTGATGCGGACCATGCTCGAGCAGGTCCCGCTGGGGCGTCTCGGAGGAGCCGGCGAGGTGGCCGCCGTGGCTGCGTTCCTGCTGTCCGACGATGCCTCGTTCGTGTCTGGCATCGACGTGCTCGTCGACGGTGCGCTCGTGCCGGGGATGGCATCAGCCGGATAGGGGGGTTGGTCGCGATGACACCTCCCGGGCCCGCGCTCCACGTGCGCGCTCCGGAGCGGGAGTCAAGGCCGGCACTCCGGCGCCCGCCTCAGAGCAGCGGCCGGAGGTCCCGCCTGCGCACCTTGCCCGTCGCCGTCCGGGGCAGGGCGTCGGTGACCACGACCCGGGTCGGTCGCTTGTGCGCCGCGAGGCCCGCCGATTCCGCTGCGCCGGCCAGGCTCTCGACGGTGGGGTCCGACTCGCCTGGTCGTGGTACGACGACGGCGCACACCGCCTCGCCCCACACCTCGTCCGCCGCGGCGCACACCGCGACCTCGGCGATGGCGGGGTGGCCAGCCAACGCCTCTTCCACTTCGCGAGCCGAGATGTTCTCCCCACCCCGGATGATGATGTCCTTCACCCGGTCGGTCACGACGAGGTAGCCGTCCTCGTCGAAAAGGCCCAGGTCTCCGGTGCGGAACCAGGTACCGTCGACGAATGCGCCGTCGTCGGCCGACGGGTCCTGGTAGCCGAGGAACTGCTTCGGGCCCCGGGCCACGATCTCGCCCTCCTCGCCGGGAACGACCTCGGCACCCTCCTCGTCGAGGAGGCGCACCTCGTTGCCGGGAGTGACCCTGCCGTCGGTCAGTCGTCGCTTGTCGGGTGGGTCCATCGGGCCACCCGAGCTGATCGCGGGGTGCTCGGTCGATCCGTAGGTGCGCCAGGTGACGATGCCGGCCGCTTCGCTCCGGGCGACGAGTGCCGGCGGCACCGCGGCGGCGCCGCACAGGAAGCGGCCGAGCGACGAGATGTCACGTCCGGAACGTTCCGCCTCGTCGAGCAGGGTAGAGAGGAAGAACGGGGTGCCGGCGCTGGTCGTGATGCGATGCTCCTCAATCAGCGCGGCGGCGGCTCGCGCACTCCAGCGGTCCATCACCACCGTCGTCCCGCCGGCCGCCAACGGGCGGAGCAGCGAGAGCAGCGAGGCCACGTGACCGGCGGGGAAGGTGCCGAGCATGCGGCTCGTCGCGTCGGCGGGCACGGCGGCCAGCCCGCACAGCAGGGTCTCGTGGCTGTGCTGCACCCCCTTGGGCTCGGCGGTGGAACCCGAGGTGTAGAGGACGCAGGCCACCGACGACGGCCCGTGTGGGCGGCCTCCCGTTGTCGGCACCGGGCCGAGCCTGATGGAGTCGAACGGCACGGCGCCGTCGACCGCATCGTGGCCCACCGCGATCACCTGCCGCAGTCCCGGGGCCTCGACGAACGGCGTCACGAGGTCCCGGCCGCGCCACTCCGGGACGACCACGGCGCAGGTTGCGCCGGTCTGGCGGACCGCATGGTCCACCTCGACGGCCGTCGCCGTGGTGGTGATCGGCACCGCCACGGCGCCCAGCAACCAGACCGCGGCGAGGATCTCGGTTCCCGACAGGTCCGCCGGTGCCTGGACGACCACCATGTCGCCGGGCACGACACCGGCGCCGGCGAGCCGCTCGGCGCGGGCGAGCGATCGCTGAAGGAGATCGCCGAGCGTCACCGCGGTCGTGTCACCGTCTACCCGGGCGAAGACGATGTGGTCCTCCGCGTGCGCACTGCAGCCGGCCCTGATCGCCTCGCCGATGGTGAGGTCGGGGTATACCCCGGCCGCTCGCCACTTAGCCCGCAACGCGTCACGGGCACGCCGGTTACCGGTGGGCGTCACAGGGCGAAGGCACGGATGAGGTCGGCCAGCACGAGCGGCCGGTCGCTCTGCACCGCGTGGCCCGCCTCCTCGACGACGACGACCTCGAGCGAGGGAAGGCGCTGCTGCATCTCAACGAGGTCCTCCTCCCGCACGAAGGGCGACAGCCCGCCGCGCACGAAGAGGCAAGGGACGCCGATCGCACTGACGTCCTCCCAGAGCGACGTGAAGTCGACCCAGGGGGGAGCGCCGACAACCCCGGTCGGTGCATCCGGTGGGGGGCCGAAGAGGTCGTAGCGCCACGTCCAGCGGCCGTCGTCCAGGCGACGAGCGTTGTGGCGCACGCCGCGCCGCACGCTGGCGGCAGCGCGGTACGGGCTGAGCGCCACCGCGGCATCGGCCATCTCCTCGAAGCTGTCGTAGGTGGGCGGCGCGGCGATCAGCGCGACCGTGCCCCGCTCGGCCGTGGTCAGCTCGCGGGTCGGATCGTTGATCTGTGGCGTCACGTCGACGAACACCGCACGCCGGGAGAGGTCCGGTCGCTGTGCCGCCAGGCGGATGGTCGTGGCGCCGCCGAGCGACATGCCGATGACGCAGCGGGCGGCCGGCGCAACCGACTCGAGGAGCGGCGCGACGGCATCGGCGTTCTTCCAGGGTCCGTAGTCGCGGTCGGCGCGTCGGTCCGAGTGACCGTGGCCCGGCAGGTCGACCGCAATTGCCGGTCTCCCGAGCGCCAGCAGGACGGTGTCCCAGGTGTGGGCGTTCTGCGCTCCACCGTGGAGGAACACGAGCTCCGGGGCGCCCTCGCCCCAACGCAGGTACGACAGCTTCTGCCCGGACGGCAGTGCGAAGGTGGAGCGGGAGACGACCGGCGGCCGCTCGAAGGGAATGTCCCATTCGGCCGCGTTCTCGTGCAGCAGTGCGAACTCGTCGTAGTCGTCCGACTCCAGTGTCTCCCGCAGCGACGTCACGACAGTCCTCGTCCGCGTCCCCGTCCGGACCCACGGGCCTAGACCCGCTCGATGATCACCGCCGGCGCCATGCCGCCACCGGCGCACATGGTGATCAGGGCGACCTGCTTGTCCTGCCGCTCCAGCTCGTCGAGTGCCGTCCCGACCAGCAGCGACCCGGTGGCCCCGATCGGGTGACCCAGGGCGATGGCGCCCCCGTTGACGTTGATCTTCTCGCGGTCGATGTCCAGGTCGCGGATGAACTTCTCGGGGACGACGGCGAATGCCTCGTTCACCTCGAACAGGTCGATGTCGTCCAACGACATGCCGGCCTTGGCCAGCACCTTTCTCGTGGCGGGCACCGGAGCATTGAGCATCAGCGTCGGGTCGTCACCGATGTTCGCCGTCGCCACGATCCTCGCCCGGGGCCTCAGGCCATGCGCGGTGGCGTACTCGGGGCTGGTGATGAGCAGCGCGGCGGCGCCGTCGACCACGCCCGACGAGTTGCCGGCGTGGTGCACGTGGGTGATCTCGAGCCCGGGGAACTTCTGCAGGACCAGGGAGCGGTAGGTGGTCCCGTTCTCGTCCAGGGGGATGTCCGCCAGTGCCTCGAACGAGGAGGGCAACGAGGCCAGTGAGTCGACCGTGGTCCCCGGGCGCGGGTACTCCTCCCTGTCCAGCGCCACCGACCCGTCGAGATGGTGCACCGGCACCAACGACTTGTCGAAGCGCCCCTCCTTGATCGCGATCTCGGCCCGGCGCTGGGATTCGGCCGCCAGCTCGTCGACGGCGCGCCGGTCGATCTTCTCCAGGGTGGCGATGGCGTCGGCGGCCACGCCCTGATTCGTCTGCGGGTGGATCGACCGCAGGTGGTCGTTGCCGCTGTCGAGGAAGGGGGAGCGCGCTTTCGAGGCGTTGGCGGCGTACGACGACATCATCTCGGTGCCGCCGGCGACGACGACGTCCTCCATGCCCGCCAGCACGCTGGCGGCGGCGAAGTTGACGGCGGAGATGCCGGACCCGCAGAAGCGGTCCAGGGTCACGCCGCTGGCGGTGATGGCGTAGCCCGCATCGAGCGCGGCCATGCGGCCGAGGTCGCCGCCCTGGGAACCCACCTGCATGGAAGTGCCCCACACGACGTCGTCGACGTCGCCCGTGTCGAGGCCGTTGCGCTCGGCCAGGGCGCGCAGGACGGTGGCGCCGAGGACCTGGGGGTGCAGCTCGGCGAGCGCACCCTTCCCGACCTTCCCGATGCCCCGCGGGGTGCGGCATGCGTCAATGATCCAAGCCTCGGCCACGACCTATCCTCGATCCTGTAGTGATGCGGTCTGCGGGTTCCGCAAGATCCGCACGTGGGCCGGAGGCCCATTGGACCTAAAGAGTATCCTAATAAGGCAGGACGATCGAGTCGGGCTCCCGCCCCGGCCGGGAGGGTGACGGTGACCAGCTCACAGCACGCTGTGTTCAAGGAGATGCCCGGCGCCGCCCCCGACGTCATGCGGGCCTACGACCTGGCGGCGTTGGGCTACGAGGAGACCGAGTTCAGCGTCGAGGGGACGGCGACGTCGTACGAGTTGCAGGGCGAGCGGGGCGCGGACGGGCATTGGGAGGTGACCCCCGGCGCCGGCGCACCGTTCCGTACCAGGATCGTCGTGCGCCGGCCGATCGATCCCGCCCGGTTCAGCGGCACGGTCGTGGTGGAGTGGCACAACGTGTCGGCGGGCATCGATGCCGCGCCCGATTGGGGCTTCTTCCACCGCCACCTCACTGCCCGGGGCCACGCCTGGGTCGGTGTGTCGGCGCAGAAGGTGGGCATCGACGGCGGTGGCTTCGTCGAGGGGATCCACCTGAAGGTCCTGGCGCCGGAGCGCTACCGGGACCTGGAGCACCCCGGCGACGCCTGGTCCTTCGACATCTTCAGCCAGGTCGGTGCGCTGCTGCGCCTGCCCGCCGACGAGAACCCGCTCAGGGGTCTGGCGTCCGAGCAGATCCTGGCGGCCGGCGAGTCGCAGTCGGCCGCATGCCTCGTGACCTACGTCAACGCGGTCGACCCCCACGCGCTGCTCTTCGACGGTTTCTTCGTGCACGGGCGCCCCGGTGTCGGCGTCTCGATCGACGGCGTGTTCATCCCGTCCTCCCAGCGTGAGGGGATGGAGGCGACGCGCCTCGCCATCTCGTACAAGGGCGAGCGCATCCGCCAGGACGTCCGGGTGCCGGTCCTCGTGCTGCAGAGCGAGACCGATGTCATCCTCCTCGGAGGTCGTCTCGCGGACCAGCCGGACACCGAGCGCATCAGGGTCTGGGAGATGGCGGGGGCGGCGCACGCCGACACCTACACGGTCAGCGCGGGTCGCCACGACGACGGCACGCTCAGCCCGGAGCGCATGGCCGAGCTGCTGCGCCCCACCACGAACCTCATGATCGGCAACACGGAGTCGCCGATCAACGCCGGCCCCCAGCAGCACTACGTCTCTCACGCCGCCCTGGGCCACCTGGTGCGGTGGGCGTCCGGCGGCGACGCACCCCCCTCTGCGCCCCGGCTCGAGCTCGATGCCGACGCGACGGGCTACCGGCTCGACGAGCAGGGCAACGCGCTCGGCGGCATCCGGACGCCGTGGGTCGAGGTCCCGACCTCGGTCATGTCGGGGCTCGGCCAGACGGGGGAGACCTTCGCCATGCTCTTCGGACGAACGGAGCCCTTCGACGAGGCAACGCTCTCGGCCCTCTACCCCGGAGGCAAGGCGGCGTACCTCGAGCAGTTCGAGGTGGCCCTCGACGCCACGATCGCGGCCGGCTTCATCCTCGGTGAGGACCGGGCGGAGATCCTGGCCGTGGCCGCCTCGTCCTCCTATCCCCTCGTCGTGCTGGAGGCGTGACCGTCGGCCGTGACCACCTACCCGTACCGCAGTGTGGACGGCATGCCCCCGTGCTAGGTTGCAAAAAGAGGGTCCTCTTTTCCCTCGGGGAGGGTGCATGCAACAGGCGGTGGGGGGCAGCGAGGCGGTCGTGACGACGCTCGGGCCTTCCCCCATGCTCCGGTGTGAGGGCCTGCGCAAACGGTACGGCGACCGCTTGGCGGTGGACGGGGTGACCTTCTCTATTGCGGAGGGTGAGTGCTACGGGTTGTTGGGTCCCAACGGCGCCGGCAAGACCACCACCATCTCCATGTTGTGCGGATTGGCAGTCCCTGACGAAGGCGACATCACCGTCGACGGCTTCGAGGGTGGCACGCTCGAGGCCAAAGCCGCCGTCGGCTACGTTCCCCAGGACCTCGCTCTCTACCCGGACCTCTCGGCGGTGGAGAACCTCACCTTCTTCGGCCAGCTGTACAGGCTGTCGGGCAAGGAGCTCCAGACGCGGATTGGCGAGACACTCGAGCTGGTCGGGCTCGCCGACCGCGGCAAAGACCGCATCGGGACCTATTCGGGTGGCATGAAGCGGCGCGCCAACATGGCGGCCGGGCTGCTCCATCGGCCCAAGCTGCTCGTTCTCGACGAGCCCACCGTCGGCGTCGATCCCCAGAGCCGCAACGCCATCCTCGAGACCGTCGGGAAGCTCGGTATCGCGGTGCTCTACACGACGCACTACATGGAAGAGGCGTTCAAGCTGTGCGACCGCATCGGCATCATCGATGACGGGCACCTGATCGCGGAGGGGACAGCCGATGCACTGATCGGCGACCACGGAGGCCGCGACAAGGTCCACCTGTCCTGCGACGGCGCAGACCTGGACGAGCTGGCCGCCGCGTGCCGCGAGCTCGAGAACATCCATGACGTGCACGAGGTGGACGGCAACCTCGAGCTCAGCACCGACCATGGGCCTGCCGTCCTCTCGGCCGTGGTGGCCGTGGCCACGCGGCATGGCGTCGACCTCACGGGCGTGGAGGTGCGTTCGCCCAACCTCGAAGACGTCTTCTTGAGCCTCACGGGGAAAGAGCTTCGGGATTGATCCGCGTCATCGCGCTGAACGAGCTTCGGCGCCGGCTCCGCGATCGCTCCGTGCTCATCGGGTGCCTCGCCGCCCCGCTCTTGATGGCGGCCGTCCTGGGTATCTCCTTCGCCGGAGCAGCCTCCACCGTGGCCGTGCGCGTCGGCGTGTCGGGCGCATCGCCGGCGCTGATGGCCGCCGCCGAGCAGGCCAGCCAATTGCCGCACGGAGTCACGGTCGTCGCGATGCCCAGCCAGGCGGCCGTCAAGGCCGCGGTGGCCGGCGGGACCCTCGACGGTGGGGTGGCCGTACTGCCCGGGCAGATGCAGCTGTCGAGCCTGCTCGTCCCCATCGTCGACCCGGGCGCCTCCCACACCCCCGGGTTCGATGTCGTGACCCGGGGGACCTCGCAGCTCGGGCAGGAGTACGCGGAGTCGATGGCCGCCGGGATCTCCAGCGTGCTCTATGCGGACAAGGTGCCTCACCACGTGACGGCCCATCCGGCGACGGTGGCCATCACCACGCAGAGCGTCGGGCACGGCGGCAAGGTCAACCTCAACTTCTTCGCCCCCAACATCGCAGTGGTCTTCCTCTTCATCGGCAGCGGGCTCGGCATGCGCTCGCTCCTGATGGAGCGCTCCGCCGGGACGCTGGCCAGGATCACGGCGGCACCGCTTCGGCCGACCCAGATCGTCCTGGGGAAGCTGCTGGCGATCTTCGTGACGGGCCTGGTGACCATCTTCGTGATCTGGGCCGTGACCACGTTCGCCTTCGGCGCCAACTGGGGGGATCCTCTGGGTGTGCTGCTCATGTGCGTGGGCGCCACCGTCGCCATGTGCGGCATCGGAGTCTTCCTGACCTCCCTGGCCAAGACCGAGCAGCAGGCATTCGGCATCACCATGCTCGTGGGACTCTTCCTGGCTCTGCTCGGCGGCAACCTGCTCCCTTCGGGCTCGCTTCCCGACGTCTTCCAGGTGCTGGCGCTGGGGACGCCGAACGGGTGGGCCCTGGTCGGGTTCGGCCGGCTCGACCAGCTGGGTGAACCGGCAAGCAGCGTCATCGGCCCATTCTTCGTGCTGCTGGCCATCGCCCTGGTGACCGGGGGACTGGCTCTGACCAGGGTGCGGAAGATGGTCGAGCCGTGATCGCCGTCATCTGGGTGAACCTGCGCCGCGCCATGGGCGACCGTCGGCTGCTGATCATCGGCACCTTGGTCCCCGTCGTCATCATCCTCATCACGGGCCTCCTGGAGGGCAGCCCCAAGGAGCCGATCGGTCTCCTCCACCCCTCGCCGCGGTTGCTGCACCTGGCCGAGACGACCGACGGCATCAAGGTCCGCGTCGAGAGCAGCCGGACCGACCTGACCGACGACATCCTGCGCGGCCGGGTGGTGGCGGGAATCGTGCAGCTCCCGTCACAGAGCAATTCGGTGCGAGCCGACTTCCTGATCGAGTCGGCCACCACGGACGCCGTGCAGGCCCGGACCGACGTCGTCGCGCTGATGGACCTGATGGCCGCCGAGGGCTCGAACACCAAGTTCACGGATGCCACGTTGCACGCCACGCAGACCCAGGCACCGTTGAGCCCCTTCTGGTACGTGGCCCCTGCGAATCTCGTGCTCTTCGTGGGCATCGCCGTGCTGGTGCTCTCCGCCGGCATGGTCGAGACGCGCCGCCTTGGCGTCCTGCAGCGGATCTCGGCTGCGCCGGTGCACAAGCGCGCCATCGTGTTCGGTCAGATGGCGAGCATGATGGTCACCGCCATCGCGATGGCGATCGGTCTCATCTTCGTCGGCATCGTGCTGTTCGACGTCCATTGGGGCAACCCCATGAGCGTGTTCCTCGTCGTTGCACTCCTGGGCATCAGCATCGCCGCACTGGCGGTGATCATCGGCACCTGGGCGCGTTCGCAGGAACAGGCGATCGCGACGGCGGTGATCGTGGCGATCATCGCCGGCATGCTCGGTGGCTGCGTCTACCAGCTCAGTACGGTCAGCTCCACGGTAAAGAATGTCGGGCACATCGTCCCGCAAGCGTGGGCCATGGACGCCTTCATCAAGCTGATCTCCGACCACGCCACGTTCGCGGACACGCTGCCGGAGATCGGCGCGCTGGCCGTGTTCGCGGTCGTCTTGAGCGCGTTCGCCGTCTGGTACTACTCGCGCAAGGTGTTCTCGACCACCTGAGCGAAGTGCACGGGGGTAGCCAACCCCTAGAATAGAATGTACTGAATTAGGTGCCAGGAGCCTGAACCCCTGGTGGAGTGATCGACGGGGGGAAGTGGTGACCGACACCGCAGCCGCAGGACAGCTCGAAACGACGGACCTGGCTGATCCGGTGATGTTCTCGAACCCCTATCCGCGCTTCGCCGAACTGCGTCGCAACGCCCCGGTGTCAAGGGCATTCTCCAAGCAGCTGCTGGGTGGTACCGGCTACATGCTGACGCGCCACGAGCACGTCCTGCTTCTCCACAACGACGTGCGCTTCTCGAGCGACCCGACGAGCCAGGGTTCCAGTTTCCTCATGCGGCACCTGCCGCGCATGTTCCGGCTCCTGACGAGCAGCATGGTCTACAAGGACGACCCCGACCATGCCCGGCTTCGCCGGCTCGTGAACAAGGCGTTCACCCCCCGCATGGTGCAGCAGATGACAGGCGAGATCGAACGCATCGTGGCCGAGCTGCTCGACAAGGTCGACGCCCGGGGGAGTGAGACGGTCGACCTGGTGGCCGAGGTCGCGGTCCCGCTGCCGCTCTCGGTCATCTCGACGATGCTGGGCGTCGGCGACCAGGACCGCAACGAGTTCCACGTGCTCATGGAGCGCTTCGTGGTCCGTCTCGGGAGCGGGTCGGCAGCCGACGCCATGCGCGCGGTCCCGACGGCGCGCAAGCTCTACGCCGTGCTGGAACGCCTGGCCGAGCAGCGTCGGGCGCAGCCCGACGACGGGCTGATCTCCGCCCTCCTCGCGGCGAGTGAGGACGGTGACTCCCTCAGCCCGGACGAGGTCATGGCCATGATCTTCCTCCTGATGCTGGCCGGGCACGACACCACCGCCAATCTCATCGGGAGCTCGGCACTGGCGCTCATCGAGCACCCGGAGCAGGCGGAGCGGCTGCGGGCCGACCCCGCCCTGACACCCAGGGCCGTCGAAGAGCTCCTCCGCTTCACCACACCCGTCCCCTGTGGCGCCAGCCGGACCTTGCTCGACGACGTCGAGGTGGACGGCACGACCATGCCCAAGGGCAGCAAGGTGTTGGGCATGATCAACTCGGCCAACCGCGACGAGACGGTCTTCGAGCGTCCGGACGAGCTCAATCTGGGAAGGGATCCGAACCGACATCTGACGTTCGCCTTCGGGAAGCACTTCTGCCTGGGCAACCAGCTGGCCCGCCTGGAGGGGCAGATAGCCATCGGTGAGCTCGTCCGACGTTTCCCGGCCATGCGCCTTGCCGTGCCGCGGGAGGACCTGCGCTACAAGCCGGTGCAGGCACTGCGGGGATTCAGGAGCTTGCCCCTGCGGCTTCGCTAGGCAACGGGCCGCTCCCCCGGGCCCACGATGGCGAGGGGCGCGACGTCATGACCCGGCCCGTCGGGCCGACAAAGCTCAGCTCCGCATTGGCATCTCCGGACATCGTCCACTGGGTGGAATGGACCCGGTGATGGTGGTAGTCGCAGAGCAGCGCGAGGTTGTCGATGTCGGTCCGCCCGTCGGGTTTCCACGGCCTGATGTGGTGGGCGTTCGTGAAGGTCGCATTCGTACAGCCCGGGAACCGGCAGTGCCGGTCCCGGCGCCTCACCTCTCGGCGCTGGGCGTCGGTCGGCTCGCGTCTGGCCCGACCCTCGTACATGGTGTGGCCCACGTCGTCATCGACGGCGATGACGACGGTGGCGTCGCAGGCGATTCGTCGGACGGTCTCGGCGCTGAGGAGGCCGCCGCGCTCGAGGTCGCCCGCCAGCGCGGACGCCTCGTCCATCAGGGACCCGAGGGGGACGTGGGCCACCACGAGCCAGGGGCTCGACCCACCCGTGCCCGACGAGCGGACTACCTGCAGGAACGCGTCACACATCCGCTGGTCCCACGGTGTCTCGCCGTCGGAGGGGATCCGCCGGGCCCGGGCCTCGAGGCACGACCGGACCTCGGCGTACGGCGCCGGCGGCAGCTGGATGCTGACCGTGCGCAGCCGGTCGTTGCACCGCAGCGTCCGTCGCTCGTGGTCGCGTTGCACCGACGTCCCGCGGGTGGAGCGGGCCAGGTCGGCGAGCTGCCGTACCGAGCACTCGGCCGCCCGCGCACGGAGGTCATGGTCGGTCTCGGGCGTGGCCACGTCGACGACGGCGCGCACCTTGTCGAAGCTGAGCTCGCCCGCACCGAGCGCCGCCGCCAGCTCGGGGAGATCGAAGAGCCGGCCGGCCACGTGCGCACAGGTCCGGGCGGTCGAGGCCGACACCCCGCAGCGCTCGACCACCCAGACCTCGAGCGACGTCGCCCCCTCGTCGCGCCACGCCTCACGCCGGTCGAGCTCGCCCAGGAGCTCCACGAAGCGTCCCACCAGGGCTGCCATCTGCCGCGCCGTCTCGGCCGCGGACTCCATCAGCGCCTCACTCGGCAGCGAGGCGAGCGCCGACGCACCCAGCAGTCCCGCCGACGCCGTAGCTGGAGCCTGGGGCCCTGCGGTCTGGACGGCGGCCATCGGAGGGGAACGGTCGCACCATCTGCCCCCGTACGACGTCAGCGCCTCCGGTTGGCCTCCCACTGGTCGCGGCTGAAGTAGCTCTGGTCCTCGCCCCAGCCCTCCACAGCGTCAACCCCGTCGTCCCAGCGCCAGTGGACCAGCGAGTCCCCGCCGTGCCCCCGCCAGTGGCGGCTCACGGCGTCACCACGCACCGACAGCCGGCGGTCGAACTCGTCCACCGCCTCGATCTCGAAGGTGAGTGGCCACCCCGTCACCGCGTCGAAGGTCACTCGGCGTTCCCCGGCCAGGATGTGGCCGTACCGGCCGTCCCGGAGCAGGAAGCCGCAGGAGACGGGCTCGGCCTCGGGCCCGGGGACGGCGTAGACGAGCCACGCCTCGCCCGGCCCCGCCGCGCAGAAGGAATAGCCCACGCCGCCGAAGCTCCCGGCCGTCGACGCCCGGCGCCTCGGCCGGCCCAGCGGTCGTGGCCCCCACGAGCGGTCCCGCACCGAGTAGCAGTCGATCGGCACCGTCTCGCCCGCCAGCACCATGGTCCCGGTCACGTGGCCCGCCTGGTCGAGGTGCACGCCCTTCAAGAACGGGATCACGCCGGTCGGGTGCGGGTTGGGCGCCATGATCGACTCGAACTCCAGGTCGAGCTCCAACCCGCCGGGGTCCGCGTATGACACGGCGTAGCGCGCCAAGGGTTCGAGCACGCGCACGCGCACCCCGTTGGGCCACTCGAAGTCGCGCATGTCACGCTCCCCACGGGGCGGCAGCTGCAGGCCCGAGTACTCGGCCCGGTAGGCGAGCTCCCACGGCAGGGCACCGCTGGCGTCCCAGACCCAGGCGCCTCCGTTGCACAGGCCGGCGTTGGGCCGGGCCTGGCAGTACGTCCACCCGCCCAAACTCCGCTCGGGCACGTTCCACGAGAACCAGCAGGTCTCGGTCTCCCACCAGCGGTCCGTCATCTCCTCGTCGTGGAAGTCGTCGTCCTCGGGGCCGAACGTGCGGTACGTGCGCTCGGCGCGCCGCCGGTCGAGGTCGACACCGAACAGCTCGCTCACGACGCCACCAGGTCGGGCCAGTGCCGGTCGGCCAGTGCCCCCATGGACGGCCGGGCCAGCTCGGTCTCGCGGGCGACCCGCCGCCACAGCACGCCGAGGTACGCCTCGTCCCCGATCGTGCCCGACGCCGCCGCGTCCGCCGCCGCCGCACGCCCCGACGCCACCGACCCGGGGCGCCGGCCGAGCAACACCTCGAGATCGTCGAGCTCGAGCGCCTCGGAGGACGCACCGTACGTGTCGACCCGGCCGAGATACTTGATCAGCCGGGCGACCCCCTTCCCCCGCGCCGCCGCCAAAGGGTCCGTGGTCCGGGGCACGATCACGTCGCGCAGCTGGGCGAGCACGGCGTCGTACATCCAGTCGTGGTCGCTGCGGTCACGGGCCCGTGGCTCCTCGACCGGCGTCAGCACCAGGCCGGTGGCGGTCGCCAGCGCCTCGAGCCACAGCCGCCGGTGCAGCACCTGGTAGATGAACGCATTGCCGACGTCGGTGTCCGCCGATCCGGTTCCGGCGGCCTCCGGTCGGTGGCCCATCACCTGGAGCTTCGTCTCCGCCATCACCTGGTAGTAGTGCACTCGCCCCTCGTCGATCGCGTTGCCCGAGAGCGCGGCGTACTCGCGCAACCGGGCGGGGAAGTCGGGGAGGGGCTCCTGGGTCGCCCGCAGCGACAGCCAGGCGATGTCGTCCATGGGGTCCCCGAGGTGCGCCAGCTCCCAGTCGACCACGGCGGTGACCCGCCCGTCCGCGTACATGAAGTTCCCCGGGCCCGTGTCCCCCTGCACGAGCACGGGTGGCCCGTCGTAGTCCGGGACGTGGCGCCGCAGCCAGCGCAGCGAGAAGGCGAGGGCCGGGTCCGGCGCCCCGCCCCGGTCGGCCAGGACGCGGTCCCATTCGTCGAGCTCGGCCCGCACGGCGTCGGCGACCGTCCGCACGGGGGGGAAGGCGGGGAGGTCGAGCGTGGCCGCATCGAGGGAGTGCAGGGCGGCCAGCTTCGTGATGAAGTCTCGTGCCGTCGCCTCCTGCTCGGCCGGATCGCTGATGCGTGAGAACCAGTTCTCACCGCTCACCCGCTCGGCCAGCATGGCCTGGTGCACCGGGTGCACGCCGAGGACACGGGGGACCGGTACCGGGCCGTCCTGCAGCGCGAGGTACACGGAGGCCTCGCGGTGCAGCGTCCACGGGTCCTTGGTCCGGGCCGGGTCGGAGCGGTCGTAGCGCAGGAACAGGTGCGCCGTCGTGCCGTCGGGTCGCTCCAGGTCGACGAACCAGGCTTCCTTGCGGGCCCCGCCCTGCTTGCGGTCGGCCAGCGCCAGGCGCCCGCCCCCGACCTCCTCGACCCACGACACCAGGTCGTCGGGCAGCCCGGCCGTCGCCGTCACACGATCCGGGTGTCGTGGTCGCCCCAGTACTGCTCGCGGAGCACGCCCTTGTAGAGCTTCCCGGTCGGCAGGCGGGGCAGCTCGTCCACGAAGTCCACGCTGCGCGGGCACTTGAAGTGGGCCAGGTGCTGGCGGCAGAACGCGATGAGCTCGCGCTCGAGTGCCTCGTCGCCGACCACGCCGTCGACGGGCTGCACGACCGCCTTCACCTCCTCGCCCAGGTCCTCGTTGGGCACGCCGATGACGGCCGCGTCCAGGACCTGGGGATGGGTCACGAGGAGGTTCTCGGTCTCCTGCGGGTAGATGTTCACGCCGCCCGAGATGATCATGTGCGCCTTGCGGTCGGTGAGGAACAGGTAGCCGTCCTCGTCCAGGTAGCCCACGTCGCCGACAGTGCTCGTCGTGCCCTCGTCCCGACGGTTGCTCGCCGTCTTCTCCGGGTCGCGGTAGTACTCGAAGTCGGTGGCGCCGGCGAACCAGATCGTGCCGGACGTGCCGGTCGGGCACTCGTTCCCCTCGTCGTCGAGGATGTGGATGTCGCTCAGCACGGCCCGGCCGACACTGCCCGGGTGCGCCAGCCAGTCCTCCGACGTGATGAAGGTGCAGCCGTTGCCCTCGGTGGCGGCGTAGTACTCGTAGAGGATCGGGCCGAACCACTCGATCATCCGCTCCTTCACCGGCACCGGGCACGGCGCCGCGGCATGGATCACGACTTCGAGCGAGGACAGGTCGGCCGCCGCCCGCACGTCGTCGGGCAGCTTCAGCATGCGGGTGAACATCGTCGGCACGACCTGGGAGTGCGTGACCCCGTGCGCCCCGATCAGGTCGAGGTAGAGCGCCGGGTCGAAGTGCTCCATGACGACGGCGGTCGACTTCAGGCGCAGCGCGATGGCGACGCTCACCTGCGGGGCGGTGTGGTACAGCGGCGCCGGCGACAGGTAGACCATGTCCTCGCGGAAGCGCCACAGCCCGGCGATCCCGAGCACGGCGATGCTGGTCTCGGACGGGTGGATGTCGTACATCGGGCGCAGGATCCCCTTGGGCTGCCCCGTGGTCCCCGACGAGTACATCATCGGCGCGCCGAGTTGCTCGTCGGCCACGGGACCGGTGCTCTGGGTGCCCACCGCCTCCTCCCACGACTCGAAGGGCCCGGCGGGGTCGCCGACCATGATCCAGCGCTCGACCTTGGGGCACAGCGCCGGCAGCTGCTGGGCCACCTCCGCCTTGGCGGCCGAGGTGACGACGACACGGGACTCGGAGTCGTTGACGATGTAGGCCACCTCCTCGGCCGAGAGGTAGGAGTTGACCGGCGTGAAGTAGAGCCCGGTCCGCTCGGCGCCGGCCTCGGCGAGCAGCATGGCGGGGTCGTTCTCCATGAAGATCGCCATGTGGTCCTGGCGCCGCAGGCCCGTCTCGCGCAGGAGATGGGCCACCTGGTTGGCCGCGGCCTCGTACTCGGCGAACGTCAGCGTGCGCCCCGAGGGCGCCATGACGATGGCCGCATGATCTGGATGCTCGGCTGCGTGCTCTGCTGCGTACACCGTTCCCCCTAGGTCCGACCGTTCCCCGTGCATGAGTACAGCACGTCGACCAGGCAGGCGCCCATGAGGGGCAGCGCCTGGTTCTCCAGGTGATTGCGCACGAAGGCGCAGGCGACGCGGGCCGACGGGTCCGCGAAGCCGATCTGGCCACCGGCGCCCATGTGCCCGAAGGCGCCGTCGTTCGGCCCGTGCATCGGCGGGACGCCGGGCACCAGCGCGGGCGGCTCGAGCGAGTAGCCCACGGCCCACCGCGTGGGCACCCCCATCACGGCGTCGCGACCGCACACCTGCTCGACGCGGAAGCGCTCCACCGAGGCGCGTGACACGAGCTCCTCACCGGTGGCCAGGGCGGCGTACACGCGGGCCAGGGCCCGTGCCGTCGCCGTCGCGCCCAGCGCGCCGATCTCGGCCTGCAGGACCGCCGGGGTGTTCATGAACTCGGCGAAGCGGGGCCGGCCGTCCTCGTCGGCGAAGAGGCTCCCGTGCGCGCCGGCCAGGACGGAGCGGCCGGACTTCGACTCGGGGTCGATGGCCCGCAGCGCACTCTCCTTCCCGGGCCACACGGGGAACTCCAGGACCGTGGCCACCGACCCGAGCTGGGCCGCCGGCGTCCCGATGGAGATGGAGCCGGCGAGGCCGAGCGGCCGCGCCACCTGGTCCTCGAAGAACGTCCCGAGGCTCGACCCGCTGATCCGTCGCACCAGCTCGCCGACAAGCCACCCGAACGTCACGCCGTGGTAGCCGTGGCGCGTCCCCGGCTCCCAGGCCGGCGCGCCGGCCGCGACCCCGGCGGCGATGGCGACGGTGTCGCTCCACCCCCGGCCGTCCCACGAGAGCAGCTCGTCCGAGCCGGGGAGCCCGATGGCGCCCGACTGGTGGCTGAGCAGCTGGCGCACCGTGGCCGACGACTTCCCCTCGGACCCGAACTCGGGCCAGTAGCGGACGACCGGCGCGTCGAGGTCGAGCTCGCCCCGGTCCTCGAGCAGGTGCGCGCACAGCGTCGTCAAGCCCTTCGTCGACGACATGACGACGGCCCGCGTGCCCTCCGCCCAGGCCGGTCCCGTCCACAGGTCCACCACGCACTCGCCGTCCACGTAGGCGCAGAACGCGCCGCCACCGTCGCCCAGATCGGCCCGTCGCCGCCGCTCGCCGACCGTGACGGACGCGCCCTCGGCGAGCACCCGGGCGACGGGCTCGTAGCCCGGAGCGGCGTACCCCGACACCGACACCGACACCGACGTCACAGGGCCCGCAGCTCCTTCTCGACGTCGGGCCACCACTCCTTGCGCCACCACGAGACGTTGATGCGGTCGACCAGCCCCCCGTAGCGGCGGGCGACCTCGCCGGCCAGCTCGCCGGGGGCGCAGACGATGGTGAGCGTGTCGAGCACCTCGTCGTCGACGAGCCGGGCCGTGTCCGCCCAGCGCCCCTCCTTCGAGCAGGCGTAGAGCTCGCTCTGCAGGTCGCCCCACCCGTGGAGGTCGAGCACGGGACGGTAGGCCGGGGTGGAGGCGTAGTACCCGACCTGGCGCCGCATGGCGTCGCGGGCCTTGTCCATCTTCGACGGGTCGTCGACGACGGAGATGAAGCCGGGGCACGTGACCTCGAACTCGTCCCGCGAGCGTCCCGACTTCGCCAGGCCGCGGTCGAGCGCGGGCACGATCACCTCGCGCAGGTACCGCGCCGAGCAGATGCCGTGGGTGATGACGCCGTCCGCCACCTCGCCGGCCACCTCGTTCATCAGCGGGCCCACGGCAGCGAGGAAGACCCGCGGCGGGCCGTACGCGTGCGGCGGCGGCGCGAAGACGGGCGTCATCAGGGTGTGCGTGTAGAACTCGCCCTCGAAGCCCGGGGGCGCACCCTCGTTCCACGACGCCCAGATGGAGCGCAGGGCGAGCACGTACTCCCGCATCCGTGCCGCGGGACGCGACCACGTCATGGAGAACCGCTTCTCAATGTGCCGTCGCACCTGCGAGCCCATCCCCAGCACCACCCGGCCGCCCGAGTACTCCTGCAGCTGGTTGGTCGTGTAGGCCAGGCTCATCGGGTTGCGGGCGAAGGCGATGGCCACGCCGGTCCCGAGCAGCACCGACGTCGAGTGCTCGGCCGCCAACGTCAACGACAAGAAGGGGTCGTTCGTCGTCTCGGCGGCCCAGAGGCAGTCCAGCCCGGCCGCCTCGGCCGCCGTCACCCGGTCGGCCACCCTCGGCAACTCCGCGCCCAGCCCGCTGTCGATCTTCACGACGCCGATGCCGCCCGTCCCGAGCCCGCCCGCCGGCGCACCGGTGCCGGCGTGGGTGCGGGACCCTTGACCGCCGGCGCGTCCACCGACAGCGTCAGCGGGATCCCCACCTGGACGAAGCGCCCGGCCGCGGGATGCCGGTACTGGCGTAGGAGGCCCCGGGCCACCACCTGGGGGTCGTCGGGCACGGCGGAGTGGTGCACGCTCGCAGCCGCAGGGACACCCGAGTCCCGCAACCGAGCCAGCACCTCGTCCACCGTCATGGTCCCGACCGCCTCGGCCACGTCGTCGGCCGCCACGACCGGCGACGCGCCGAGACCGACCGCCGAACCCAACCGCGTCACGTCGGACGACGTCACGCAGCACACCACGACCCACCCGTCCTTGGCCCGATAGAGGCGCCGGCCCACGGAAGGACCACGGAGCTCGGGCGCCCCGACCTGGTCGANNGCCAGCCGGGCCACGTCCGCCGCTTGATACAACGTCGCCGTCACCGCCAGCGACGCCTCCACCGTCGTCACCGCCGCCCCTCGGGCCCGTCCCAGCAGGGCGCACACGATCCCGGCCGCCAGCAGCAACCCCGTGCCGTAGTCGTTGACCACCACGTTGCCTGCCACCGGGGTCGCCCCGCCGCCCTGGATCATCTCCATGCCCGTCGCCGCCTGCACCACGTAGTCGAACGAGGGCCGGGTGGCCAGCGGCCCGACCGCGCCGAAGCCCTTGGCCCGGGCGTAGACCAGCGCCGGGTTGACCGCCCGGAGCGCCGCCTCGTCGAGCCCGAGCCGCTCCCACACACCGGCCACCGCGTTCTCGACCACGACGTCGGAGGCGGCGACCAGGTCGAGCAGCCGGGACCGGTCGCTCGGCTCCTTGAGGTCGAGGACCAGCCCCCGCTTGGACCGGTTGCCGTCGACGTAGATGTTGGGCAGGACCGGCATCATCTGGAACCCGCCCTCGCCACCCGGCGGCTCCACCTTCACCACCTCGGCCCCGAGCTCGGCGAGCAGGCGCGACGCCAGGGGCCCGGCCCAGAAGCTGGACAGGTCGACGATGCGGTGCCCACCGAGCGCCCCCTGCTCGCCTCCGTGCCGGCGGCCGGGCCTCCGCTCGCCGGGCTCGGCCCCGATCCGCACGGGCGGGCCCAGCAACGGCACCCGCCCCAGCACGGGGTCGTCCGTCTCGACCACCAGCTCGTTGGCCCGGGCCTGCTCACTGCCCAACCACTCGGCCAGCGTGTTGCACTTGGCCACGGCGGCGGGGCGCTCGAGCAGGGCGGCCTCCCACTCGTCCGCCGTCCTGGAGGCGAAGGCCGCGGTGACCTCGGCCAGCTTGGCCCGGTTCCACTCCTTGTCCGAGAGCCTCGACAGTCCCTCGGGCGTGGCGTAGTCGAGCCCGCCGTCGTCGATCTCGAGCAGGCGGCACAGCTCGCGCCATCGCTCGGTGCCGCTCAGGTTCACCATCACGGAGCGGCCGTCGGCCGTCTCGTAGGGACGCAGGACGACCGAGTTCTTCTGACGCGAGACGCGGGGCCGGTGGCCCGGCCGGTGGAAGATGGGCGCCGCGTTCAGGAAGAGCAGCCCGTCGAGCAGCGAGGTCTCGACGTGCTGGCCGTAGCCGGTCGACTCGCGCTTGACCAGCGCGGCGCCGGCGCCGAGCACGGCCAGCAGGGCGGCGGCCACGCTGCCCACCGGGAAGGGTTGCCAAATGGCGTCGTCGCCAGTGAACAGGCCCTGTTGCATGCCGGCCCGGGCCTGCACCAGCGGCTCCCACCCCGGCTCGTCGCGGGATGGCCCACTGCTGCCCCAGCCACTGATCGAGCAGGTGACCAGCCGCGGCCGTCCTCGCCGCAGCCCGTCGTCGCCGCCGCCGCCGAGGTGACGCTCCAGGGACCCCGGCCGCAGGTTCTCGATGAGCAGATCCGCTTCGTCCAGCAACGCACCCAGCTCACGGCGACCGCTCTCCGTCGTGAGGTCGAGCTCCACCGTGCGCTTGCCGCGGTTCCAGGCGGCGAAGGCCGGTGGGTCGGCCCGTAGCGGGTCGCCCCCTTGGCGCTCCACCTTGACCAATTCCGCTGCCCTTCGCTTCGACTTCGTGGGCAAGCGCCGCATCTGGTTCAGCGTCTCGACGGCCATCATCCTG
>PMPX01000339.1 GCA_003169235.1 Acidimicrobiaceae bacterium
GCGTTGTGGCCGCCCTGGTAGCGCACGACCATGTGCATCTCGCGGGCGAGGAGGTCGGTGAGCTTGCCCTTCCCCTCGTCGCCCCACTGGGTCCCCACCACCACGGTTGCGGGCACGCGTCTCTCCGTTCGCCAAGTCGCTTCGGATTACGCACCAGTGTACCCGACCCCGAAATGGGGGTCGGCATGAGCGGGTCGTTTCGGCACCCGATCCGGGGGTATCGGCCCGCGTCGGGCCCGAGGGATCACCCGGACGCTGCTGGGGGGGCCGTCTTCGCCCCGGACCACGTCCCCGCCTGGGCAGGGCGGGCGAACCTCGCCGGTTCCGGGGCGGGCGGCGGCGGGCTCAGCGGCTCAGAACCCGGTGGCCGCGATGATCGCCCCGTTGAGGTGCGTCCCGAGCATGCTCCCGTCATTGGGGGCGTCGCCGAAGTTGTAGACGGCCCCGGAGGCCGAGGCCACCCAGTACCCGCCGCCGTCCGAGGTGGCCGCGATGGCCGTGGCGGGGTTGAGGCCCCCCGTCGTGTTGGGGGCGACGCTGCCCAGACCGGCCGCGTTCCCATAGGGGAAGACCTGGCCGTCGGCGTCGAGGATCCAGTACCCCTGGCCGTTGGGCGTGCGCACCATGGAGGTGATGGCCGAGCTCTGCGGCCCCGGCGCGCCGAAGTAGGCGGCGTCGCCGAACGTGTAGATGTTCCCGGTCGACGTCACGACCCAGTACCCGTTGCCGCTGGCGTCGGGCGCCACCGCCACCGCCTTGCCGGCGCAGCCGCCGATGCCGGGGCACGAGCCCTCGAACTTGGCGTCTCCGAACGAGAACACCCCGCCGTCGGAGGCCACCATGAAGTAGCCACCGCCGTTGGCCGTCGGAACCATGCCGACGATGGGCGCGTTGAGGCTGTGGGGCTGTCCCGAGCCGGCCGGATGGAGACCCAGACCCGGGATGGAGCCGTAGAAGCCCGTGTCGAAGCTGAAGATCCCGCCGTCTGACGCGACGAGCCAGTAGCCGTTGGCGCTGGCCGTCGGCGTGATGCCGACGACGGGCCGCTGCAGGCTGAGGCTGCCGGTCGAGCCGTAGAACTGCGCCGATCCGAAGGTGAAGATGCCTCCGTCGGAGCCGACCAGCCAGTAGCCGTNNCCGTCGGAGCCGACCAGCCAGTAACCGTGCGGCGTGACGACGACATTCGTCGTCCCACTCGAAGGACCGGAGTTCGCGTCACCCGAGTACTGCCCTGTCACGGTGCCGTTCCCCACGGGCGTGTTCGTCGCACTGCACGACCCGGCCCCGTTGGAGATCGTCGCCGTACACAGGGCGGTCCCACCGTCGGTGAAGGCCACGGTGCCCGTCGGCGGCGGACCCGGCGATTGGACCGTGGCGGAGTAGGTGACCGCCTGCCCGGCNNTGGCTCGGGCACGTAGGTGATGGTGAACGCCGGGGCCGGGGTGATGGCCCCGGTGGAGGAGATGACGTTCCCGTCGCCGTCGACGATGTCCAGCGGGGTGATGACTGCCGCACTGGGATCGGCGGGAGTGATGCCCAGTCCCGTGAAGGTGACCGATCCGAAATTGGCGAGGTAGGGCTGGGGTCCACTCGCCGCCGTGGGGACCTCCTCGATCCACTCCCCCGTCGTGGCGGGGCCGCTATAGGTCACGTCTATTGGACCGCCGACGCTCTCGGTGACATCNNNCGTACCACGCGTAGTACTCGGTGCTGCCTCCCTGCGCGAGCTGTCCCGTGCCGGTCTGGATGATGTCTCCGTCGGAACTTCCCGAGCCGTCGTCGATCCCGATCCATGTGCCCGACGCCTCGGTGGCCTGCGTGGGTTGGACCGTCGGCACCTTCCATTCGCCCTGGATTTCGGAGAACGTCGTCCCGGTGGCGTACTGCCCCGACCAGTTCAACGACGCAGCCGCGTTCTGCACCCCGCCCACGTGTGGCCGGGGAGGGGTCACGAATTGTGGGGGCTCGGTGTGGAGCTGCGCCGAGGAGACGGAGTGCGGGTGCGCCCATCCCCCGCCGGACAGCGTGGGTGCCGATACCGCGTCAGAGCTTCTCGGCAGGATCGACACTGCTGCAGCACCCTGCACGCCGTTCGCACTCTGCGCCCCGGCCGCCGAGACACCGGCGAGCAGACCGACGGCGACGAGCGTCAGTGCGCCCAGCCACCTCCACCAACGAAACGACTGCGGCATGTCCGCCTCCCGGGTTTCGTCTCAGGAGAAGGAGCCTCAGGAACCGACCGCCGACGCCTCGAGTGCGCTATCGGCGGCAACGATAGTTGAGCGGCGCGTGGCCCTCCAGGACCAACGAGACTTTGGTGCATGCGTTGTCCGTGCGTCCTCTCGTGCGGCCGAGGAGGTCGCGTGCGCGTCTCGACCGTGACAACCACGTGACAACAGCGACGGCACCGCGACCGACGACTCTGTCCATGGCCGGACGACAAGGCTGCGGACCACGGGCATAGGCGAGCGGCGGAAGACTCCGCCGGCACGGAGCACCGCGGCGGCCACCATGACGGCCCATCGACACCACGGCGGTGCCGACGGCCGATAGCCCGGTCACCCGTACTCGGCGATCGGCCGTGTCGTGAATGCCGTGCGCCTCGTGTTCGGTCGCGGCCCGATGGCCTCCGTGGTCGCCAACCCCCGGCCCACCCCCGCCGACTGCGTGATCGACATCGGGTGCGGGCCGGGGACGGCGCCCAGGTCGCGTCACGGCGATGCGCGCACCAGGTGGGTTCCTGATCCACCAGGCCCGATCTCGGCGCCCAGGGACTTCAGTGACTGCAAACGGATCCATGGGACGTGGGCGTCCGGGCGAGCGGGGTCCTCGACTCGTAGGGTGGTGCCGATGACCAGGTCCGAACGGCGCCCGCCGCCGTGACGCCGCAGTCCGACCAGGAACCGATCACCGAACCGGTACCCGTGGTGCCGCCCGGCCCGACCGCGGATGACACTCCCGTGCGCACGGAGCCGGAGTGGTGGAAGGCCAGGCCCGTCGCTCTCGCGATCGTCGGGATCGCGTTGCTCGTGGTCCTCGGGATCTCGCTCAAGCTGGTGACGTCCGGCGACGGGACCAACTACGGCGGCCCGGTGGGGTCCAATCCGAACGGGCCGGGCTTCACCTCCGGCACCGGCAGCTCGGGCACAACCGGGAACACGGCGGCGGGGAACTCGGGCGCAGTTGCAAACTCCGGCTCGGGGAACTCGGGTACCGGCAACAGCGGCGCCGGCAGCCAGTCCGCTGCGAGCGGTGCGGGTGCGGGAAACTCGGGTGCGGGAAACTCGGGTGCGGGAAACTCCGGTGCGGGAAACTCCGGTGCCGGGACCTCGGGTGCCGGGACCTCGGGTGCCGGGACCTCGGGAGCCGGGACCTCGGGTGCCGGGACCAGCGGCTCTAGGGGTGGAACGACCGCAAGCGGGGCCGGGAGCCAGGGCGCGTCGAGCGGGGCCGGGACAAGCAGCTCGAGCAGCTCGAGCAGNNGCAGCGGCGCGAACGCCGGCGCCGGGACACCGGCCGGGGGCACATCGGCAGGCTCGACGGGTGGTGCCGGCACGACGACCGGCGGCAGTGGGACCTCGAGCGGGGGCCTGGGCGCCAGCGGCTGAGAGGGTGCGCCGGCTCAGCCGAGACGCAGCGTCTCGAGCGGCTCCAGACGGGCAGCCTTAATGGACGGGAAGAGCCCCGCCACGACCGAGACGATGATGGCGAGGCCGATCCAGATCGGGATGTCGGCGTAGGAGATCACGACGACCCACCCGGCGAACGACGACACGGCGTAGACGACGGCCACGCCGAGCACCGCGCCCAGTATGCCCCCGAGCACGCCGACGAAGAGCGACTCGAGCAGGAACTGCGCGGCGATCTTGGAGCGGCTGTGGCCGACGGCACGGCGGATGCCGATTTCCGCCGAGCGCTGGATCACCGAGATCGACATGACGTTGGCGATCCCGATCCCGCCGACGGTCAGAGCCAGCAGTCCGGCCAGCAGCGCCACCTCCTGCAGGGTCCGGTTCGCCTGGGCGGCCGCCTGGAGGACGTCACTCGGGATCTGCGTCGACACCTGGTCGGTGCCCCCGAGACTGATCGCGGTCGGGATGGCGTTCGCGGTGGCCTGCGTCGTGCCCGGCACCGCACGGATATACACCTGGTTGGGATGGCCGTTCGTATTGAGGATGTGCTTCGCCGCCCACTGCGTGACGAAGGCCGCGTTGTCGAGGTCCGGGTCCAGTGCGACCGACCCGAGCACACCGACGACGCCGAAGTTCGTCCCGTTCAGCCGGATGGTCCGGATCTCGCCGGGCAGGTACCCATACTGCTTCGCGATCCCCGAGCCGAGCACGACCGACTTGAGGTGGAGGTTGCTGTCCGCGCTATTGAGCCAGCGCCCGTCGATCAATGGGACATCGAGGACTCTCGGCAGGCTGTCGTCCGCGGCACGGATCGGCACCGGAAAGGCCTCGTAGTAGTTGCTGGCACCCTGGACGGGCAGCGCTACCACCCCCGATACGTTGGTCGTGGCCGCCGCGGCGGTCACGGTCGACACGTTCTCGACGCGCTGCACCGCGTCGAGGGGGAAGCTCGGGTTCTGGGAACCGAANNCGCCTGGGCGATGATGAGGTTCGTGCCGAGGTCGGCCAGCTGCGCCTGCAGCTCACCCTTGGCGCTCTCGGTCAGGCCGATCGCGCTCACCATGGCCGCGACGCCGATCACCGGCCCGAGCATGATCATGAGGGTCCGGACTTTTCGGGCCTTGAGGCCGGACCACGCCACCCCGAGCAGGTCGCGCAGCTGGCTCACGGGATCACGTCCGCCCGTTGCTCGTCGGCGACGATCTCGCCGTCGCGCATGGACACCTTCCGGCGCGCCGTGTTGGCCACCGTCGGGTCGTGCGTCACCATGACCACCGCCCGCTCCGGAGACTCCAGGCCGGCGAAGATCTCGAGCACGTGGGCGGCATTGGCCGAGTCGAGTGCCCCGGTCGGTTCGTCGGCGAGGATNNGCCAGCGCCACCCGCTGTTGCTCCCCGCCCGACATCTGCACGGGCCGGTGGTCCACCCGGGCCGCCAGCCCGAGGCGGTCCAGGGCGGCACGGGCACGCTCGTGGCGCTCCTTCGGACGCAGATCGCGGTAAAGGAGCGCCGTCTCCACGTTGCCGAGCGCGGTCAGGTGGGGGATGAGATGGAACTG
>PMPX01000255.1 GCA_003169235.1 Acidimicrobiaceae bacterium
TCGTGCAACACGCCACGAGAAATGGGGCGTATTGGCGCGTACAGGCGACCACTCGATCCGCGCCAGATTTGCACCGACACCAGGGAATACCACCACTTGAGCTGGGACATCAGAATTGGCCCTGGAGGGCTTCCCAAGCTGGAAATTCAGAGGCGGGCCCCGGGCCGTCCTCAGCTTTCGCTGGCTAAACGACACCCCCGTCGTCAGCGCCGCCGGCTGCGGACACCCGAGACCGTGGGCCCGATCGAGGCCCCCCCTGAATACCTAGTGGCTGGACCGTCGCCATGGGCATCAGCGCTAATCACCCTCTCTGATCAGGGAGAATGGCAAGAGGTGGTGGAGGGACCTCGCGCGCCATCAGGAGTGTGTAGCGCGCAATATCGGGAGTAGATCCCGCGCAGAAACAGGACCAGAGGTAACCTGGCGCTGTGCCCCCGTACCGCACCCGGCTGGTTGACCCGCTCTTGGACACTCTCATGGCCGCCCAGCCGGCCGTCCTGCTCGTCGGGCCGAGGGCAGCCGGCAAGACCACGACCGCCTCCCGCCGGGCGGCGACCACCGTCCGACTCGACCGTGCCGCGGAGGCGGGGGCCTTCGTCGCCGACCCCGACGCCGCACTCCGAGACCTCCCCGAACCAATCCTCCTCGACGAGTGGCAGCAGGTCCCCGGTGTTCTCGGTGCCGTCAAGCGGGCCGTTGACGGGGACCCCCGGCCCGGTCGGTTCCTCATAACCGGATCCGTCCGGGGTGATCTCACTGGCGAGACATGGCCCGGGACGGGCCGGGTCGTCCGCGTGACCCTTCAGACCTTGTCGATGCGAGAGCAGCTTGGCCGCATCGACGCCCCGGCGTTTCTCGACCAACTTGCCGCGGGTCACACGCCATCGCGCCCGATGGACCCTCCCGACCTGCGGGGGTACGTCGAGCTGGCCTTGCGCGGTGGCTTCCCTTCGGTTCTCGATCAGACACAAGACCTTCGGGAGTCATGGTTGGAGAGCTACGTCGACCAGATCATCACCCGGGATGCCGTGTCCCTCGCGGGCCTGCGGGATCCCTCCCGCCTCCGGCGCTACGTGTCGGCGTATGCCATGAGCACCGCCGGAACGGTCTCCGAGCAGAGTCTCATAGAGGCATCGGGGCTGGACCGCAAGACGGCCAACGCCTACGAACGGCTACTGACCGACCTGTTCGTTGTTGAACCGCTCCCGGCGTGGACATCCAACCGGCTCCAACGGCTCGTACACGGGCCTAAGCGCTATTTCATCGAACCGTCACTCGTCGGAGCCGTGCTGCGCGCCGACACGGAGACCGTGATGCGTGACGTCGACCTCCTCGGCCGACTGATCGACACCTTCGTCGTTGCCCAACTCCGGGCCGAACGCGAGGTCAGCCGCTCGCGTCCTGTTCTTTACCACGTGCGCGAACGCCAGGGGCGTCATGAGATCGACGTTCTCGCAGAGATCCGCGGAGGACGTGTCATCGGGTGCGAGGTCAAAGCCACGGCCGCACCCACAACCTCGGACGCACGACACCTTGCCTGGTTACGTGACCGCCTCGCTGATCGCTTTACATCGGGCATCCTCTTCCACACGGGTCCGTCGGTCTATACGCTGAGTCAGAGCATTATCGCGGTCCCGATTGCGGCGCTGTGGACGTGAGTCTCAGTGAACCGGTCTGTCCGTGCCCACCTGTTGCGATGCGTGGCCGGGCGCCGGATCGTCGATCATGAGTTGGACCTACCGGCGAATCTCATGACAATCTCAGCTGGGCGAGACCCGACTCGTCCCGTCACCGCTCGCCGTCAGGTACGAGCCTCGTCGTCAAGGACGAGATCCGCCGCACCGGCGGTGATCGCCTCGTACAGCGGACGGAGCGCGTCAATGACCCGCTCCGCCTGCGCACCGAGTGCGGACGGGTCGAGCTGCCGGAGGAGCAGGTCGGGCGCAACGGCCAGCCGTGGTCGGGTCTCGATCGCCGCCAGCTCAGCCGGCCGGCCCCACCATTCCTCCGCGCTCGCCGGCCACTCGTTGAGAGCCGCGTCCTGGTGGCCCGACGGCCACCCGAAGGGACCGACGTCGGGGGCACCCGTGACCTCGGGCGGTTCGGTACCGGCCTCGTCGTGGGTGGGGTCGGCGCGCTTCCGACGCGCCCGCAATCCGGCGAGCAGCTCCTCCTTGCTCCGGCCCCGCCAGGTGAAGATCAAGAAGGGATCGCGGTCGAACGCCTCAGCAAGGAGGAAGAACACGGCGGCGATGTGCTTGCACGGGTTCTCCCAGTCGGGACACGAACAGGCGGCGTCGAGATCGCTGGCGCTGGCCGGGAACAGGGAGACGGACGAGCCGGCGAAGGCATGCTCGATCTCGTGGGGCATGTCACCGGCCAGCAGCGGCGCTACGAACACCGCGCTGGACACCATGGCGCTCTCGACCGCGTCCCACTCGGCGGGCGTGAGGGTCGGGGTCTCGACGAAGACCCGGTACGGCCTGGCCCGCGAGCCCTGGACCGACGCCCGGACCTCGCCCGCGGCGATCTCCATGCTGAGCACCTGACCGGTCCGGGCGTAGCGCTTTCCCCGCTGGAGGCGGCTGGCGATGCCAAACGACTCGAGCACGGCGACGAAGCGCCGTGACCACCAGGTGTCCCCGATCTGGCCCCGTTGGCTACGGGCCTGCAGGCCTCCCTCCACGGGGATCGGGGTCGAGGTGGGCGGCCACGGGTCGCCGCTCCACTGCCGCGGCCGTCGCTCCGGCCGGCGGGCGGGCCGGCGGGGCGGCATCAGTCCTCCCCCACGGCGTCGGCGGACAGGGCCACGACCTGGCGGAGCCGCTCGGTCGACATCTCGGTGATCCAGCCCTCGCCCGAGCCGACGATCCGCTCCGCCAGCGAGCGCTTCGCTTCGATCATGTCGTCGATGCGCTCCTCGAGCGTGCCGCCGCACACGAATTTGCGGACCTGCACGTTGCGCTGCTGGCCGATGCGGAAGGCACGGTCGGTGGCCTGGTTCTCCACGGCGGGGTTCCACCAGCGGTCGAAGTGCACCACGTGGGTCGCCGCCGTCAGGTTGAGGCCGGTGCCACCGGCCTTCAGCGACAGAAGGAACACGGGCGGGCCATCGGGACCCTGGAAACGCTCCACCATGGCGTCGCGCTTCTTCTTCGATATCCCGCCGTGGAGCCAGAGCACGTCGCAGCCCAGGTGGCGCCGGAGATGACGTTCGAGGAGATCGCCCATCTCGACGAACTGCGTGAACACGAGGGCACGGTCGCCCTCCTCGACCGCCTCTTCGAGCACCTCGACGAGGCGGGTCAGCTTGCCGGAGCGGCCGGGCAACGAGGAGCCGTCGGCCAGGAAATGCGCGGGATGGTTGCACACCTGCTTGAGCTTCAGCATGGTGGCCAGGACCAAGCCCCGGCGCTCCATGCCGTCCGACTCCTCGATCCGGGCCAGCATGTCATCGACGACGGCCTGGTAGAGGGTCGCCTGCTCGCGAGTGAGGGTGCAGAACTCCTTCATCTCGATCTTGTCGGGCAGGTCGGCGATGATCGACCGATCGGTCTTCAGGCGCCGGAGCACGAACGGCGCGGTGATACGGCGCAGGTGCGCAGCCGCCTCGTCGCCGCCCCCGTGCTCGATCGGGGTGGCAAAGCGCTCGCGAAACGACCGCTCCGAGCCCAGCAACCCCGGATTAAGGAACTGCATGATCGACCACAGCTCACTCAGGCGGTTCTCCACCGGAGTCCCGGTCAGGGCGATCCGGCGCTGGGCGGGGATGGCTCGGACGCTCTGGGTGGTGCGGGCCGCGCTGTTCTTTATCTGCTGCGCCTCGTCGAGGACCAACCGCCGCCACGAGACGGTAGCGAGGAGATCCCGGTCGCGGGCGGCGAGCCCGTAGGTGGAGAGCACCAGGTCCGCTTGGTGCGCCTGCTTGGTGAAGGCTCGGCCGTGGAGCCGATCCGGCCCGTGGTGCACGTACACGGACAGCTCAGGGGCGAAATGCGCCGCCTCGCGCTGCCAGTTCCCGACGAGCGACATGGGGCAGACGACGAGGGTCGGGCCGGGTGGCGAGGCGGGTGGTCTGGGCGCCCGGGCCGCGGCGCGACCACGCCGCGGGGGCGGGGAGTGGCGCCGGGCCCGCTCGTCCACCACCAGGGCAAGGAGCTGGGCCGTCTTGCCCAAACCCATGTCGTCGGCCAGGCAAGCCCCGAGACCGAGGTCGCCGAGGAACGCCAACCAGCCGAGCCCGCGCTCCTGGTAGGGGCGGAGCTGCCCGGCGAACCCGGGCGGCGTGGGCAGTGCCACCAGCCGGCGGTCCTCGGCCCCGGCCAGGAGGTCCCCCAGCCAGCCGTCCGCCTCCACGCCCGAGAGCGCCAGGGCGCCCGCAGCGGGCTCGAGCCCCAGAGCCGTCCGCAGGACCTCGCCGGCCGACATCGTCCCGGCAGCGGACCCCTTCCTGCCCACCGCCGCGATGGCTGCGGCGATCTCCTCCTCGCCCAACTCCACCCACTGGCCGCGCACGCGCACCAGCGGCTGCTTCAGACGAGCCAGAGCCCGCAGCTCGGAGAGCCCCAGCGTGTCGTCACCGAGCGCCGCCTCCCAACGGATGTCGCACAGGCCGTCGAGCCCGATGACGGCCGGCGATCCCCTGTTCGACCTCGTCCTCGCTTTCAGTCGGAGGCTCAGGCGAGCCCGCGCCGAGCGCCACCACGGAGGCGCCAGCACGCCGAAGCCGGCCTGCTCCAGCACCGGCGCGCCCTCGCGGAGGAACGCCAGCACGCCGGCCGCGTCGATCGCCTGTTCCGATGGCGTCGGGGAGGCCAGGGCCGCGCCGAGCGACGGGACGATCCGGGCCGCCAGTCCCAGGCCGCGCAGGAGGTGCTCGTCGGGGTGCACCACGTGGTGCTCCAGCGCGGTCAGCTCGGGGCCGTCCGCCCACACGGCCGCTGCGGTGACGAGCAGACTGGGGTCGTCCACTGCCTGAAGCGCGAACTCGATCCGCCAGTCACCGGTGCTCCCGGGCGCGCGCTCGGGCGCGCCAGCGCCGTCGCCGGGATCGTCGTCGGGTTCCGTCGGCGGGGGCAGGATCCGAAAGCAGGTCCGTACCGCAGCCGCGGCCGTGTCCTCAGTGGCGTGCCAGGCACGGAGTGCCGCGGCGAGCGGCTCGAGGTCGTGGTCGAGGGGAACGTCGGCGTCCGGGGAAGACAAGGCGGCCCTCCATACATCGACGGCGTCGGAGGTCGATGGTCGTTGCCTGCGGGCGGCCGCCGCCGGTGGCGGCCGGTCGGCGACGAAGCGGCGGGCGAACGCATCGGTGACGCTCCACATGTAGGAGCGGAGAACCTCGTGCGGCGCATCCCGAGGCGGCCCGCCCACCCGGCTCGCGCGAGCCGGGTCGACCGCGTCGGCGCACACGAACGACCCAGGGAGGTTCCAGCAGAGCATCTCCACCCGTCCCCGGTCGTGGCGGTCCACCAGCGGGCGCTACCGCGCCACGGAGCCCTGTGCGGTGCGCTCGAGCACCGGGAGGAGCCGACCCCGCGTGAGGAGCTCCAGGACGACCTCGGCGGCGCGGGCGGCAAACCGCAGGTCGGTGCCCAGGGCCACCTCGGGCGCCTCCGGGGCGGGCCCGTCCCAAGCGCCCGCCGTCCCGAGCGCCAGCACGAGACGTGCCGCGTCGAACGGGTCGAGGACGAGTCCGGCCGCCGTCCACGGCAACGGGTCGCCGGGCGATCCCGGGGCGAACCCGATCCTGTCGTCCTCGAGCAGCGGTGAGCCGATGGGCCCGCCTCCGGCGCCGGGCAGGCGCAGGTGGAGATCGACCTCACGGGCCTTTACGATCAGGTCCTCGGCCGCCACCCCTCCGACCTCGCCCGCGGCGAGGCGGATACCGTCGGCGTCGAGGGCGAAAGGGTGAGGGACGGGACGCGGGTGTTTGGGGTGACGGCTCCGCCGCGGCACGGAAGTCGAGGACAGGGTCCCGTCCTCACCCCAGAAGGCGAGGAGCTCGTCGCGGGCGAGCCAGGTCGAGTGGAGGACGCGCACCTCCGCATGATGCCCCATTGCACTGACACCGCCGCGTACGGGCCGGAGCGACCTCTGCCGCGGGCAACCGGTAGATCCCCATGGTGACGAACCGCTGTCCCTACCCGGGTTGTGAGCCGCCGCGACGACCGTTCCTCCTCGTCAGCGACGGTTCCCCATCGTCACCAGGGGTCAGCGATAGGTTGACGCTCGGCCAAGGTTGAGAGGTGGGTGACGTGGGTGGACAGCGCAAGAAGAAGGGCGGCCGGGTTACCCCGAAAGGTCATTCCGGTCGACTGAGCACGGCGGAGCGAGCCAGCCTGGAGGACATGTTCGCACGGCTTCTCCGCTCCGCCCCGAGGGATCTGTCCGACGACATCCCTCCGCTCGTGGTCGAGATGTGGGCGTCGCAGATGTGGTCCGTCTGGGCCGGTTCCGAACTGATCGGCATGGACGCCGTTGAGGTCTTCGGGGGCGGGATGATCGACTACGCGGCCAGACGGGCCACGCCGGCCGCGCTCATGGTCTTGCGCGCTCTGAGCACCGTCGCCCCCGATCCTTACGGCTCCCGCGCCCGTCTTCAGGCCGAACGCCTCGCCGCCAAAGGGATACCCGAAAGATCGTGGGCTTCGGTCCTCGGCACGGAACGGCCCACGACCGCATGGCTCTCGTTCGACCCGATCGACGACGACGGGGTGTCGGTCATGGTGGGCTTCGACGGTCCGGGCCACCAGACCACGATCGGCGTCTACGTCGACTACAACCTCGGCGGGATCGCCAAGGATGTATTCGCGGTGCCGGCCGGAATTGCCGAGGTGCTCGCCGAGCTCCGGCAGAACCACAATGATCCCGAGGACCCCGAATACAAGGAGATCTCCCTGCAGGAGGCGGCCACCCGGTGGGGGGTCGCGCTGGAGATGACCGAGCGGACGTTCGACCCTCCCACCACCGAGGACCTCGATCACCTCCGCGCCCTCGTCCTGGCGCGCCTGGCCACGCTTCCCGCGCGCGGGCACGTGGCGGAGGCGCCCACGCTGAACGACGAGGAGCGTGACGAGCTGTTGGCCGAGTTCCTGGAGTCCGATGAGGTGATCGGGCTCATGGGCATCGAAGACGAGGACAACGAGAACATGACGGTCGAACAGCTGGCCGACCAGTTGCTGATCTTCTCGCTCGACTACACGCTCGGAACGCCGTTGCGGTTCAGCCCGGTCATGGTCGAGATCTTCTGTCTCGACTGGGCACCCCGAAAGATTGCCTTGGGCGGTGACGCATTCACGTTGCTCCCCGACGTCCTGGCGGCATGGATTCGCTTCGTCGGGCGCAGGCGGGCCATTCCCGAGCATTCGATCCGCGCTTCCGTCGACGCGACGTACGAGTTCGCTCCCGAGATGATCGAGCTGTCCCAGGACCCGGAGGCGTGGGGACCGGCGAAGACCATGGCGCTCGCCCTCCAGCAAAGAGGGATCGACATGTCGGATCAGGCCGCGCTGAACGACTTTGTCGATGAGGTGAACCGAAGCGGTGGGATCGACGTCCTGGCTGACTCGCTCGTCGAGTCCATAGCGCCACGACGGTGATCCGCTCCCTTCCATGAAGCGGGCCGATCTCCTGGCGTTCTCAGCTTGCTCGTCGTTCAGTGGCTCGATGTCGATGCGGACCGGTGGCGACGCCGCCGCGGCGGTGCTGATCGGGG
>PMPX01000332.1:0-4582 GCA_003169235.1 Acidimicrobiaceae bacterium
TGGTTCTTCGACACCGAGCTGCTGGTCACGGCCGAGCGGCTCGGAGTGCGGGTCGCCGAGACCCCGGTCGACTGGACCGACGACCCCGACTCGTCGGTGGACATCGTCGCCACCGCGGCGGAGGACCTCCGGGGCATCTGGCGGCTCGCCCGCGCCCCCCGGCTCGCCCGCGCCCGGGCGCAGCACCCGGACGGCGCGGCGGGCGGCGGCCAGGTGAACGCCGACGAGCTGCTGTCGTTCGCCGGGGTGGGCGTGCTCAGCACGCTGAGCTACCTGTTCCTCTTCGCCCTCGGTTGGTCGACCCTCGGGCCGTGGATCGCCAACGCCGTCGCGCTGGCCTTCTGCACGCTGGTCAACACCGCGCTGCACCGGTCGCTGGCCCGGCGGGCCCGCACCGGACGGGAGGGACCGTCCGGGCAGCCGTCGTTCGTCGCGGTGGTGGCGGTCCTGTACTGCGTGAGCCTGGTGGCCACAACGACGGCGATCGCCGTGGCCGGTGCCGTGGCCGGGCCCTCGTTGGCCTACGACGCGCTGGCGGCGACCATCGCCAGCTGCGCGGCGTCGCTCGCCCGCTTCACCCTGCTGCGCGGGTGGGCCTTCCGCCCTCCCGCCGGGCGGCGCGACCCGATCCTGGCCACCGCCCACGCCCCCATGCCGTGACCGATCTCATGGACGCGCCGGCGCCCGCGCCGGCCGCGGCGCCTCCGGTCGCGAGCGAGCCGAGCGCGTCGCTCCCCGGGGCGCACCCCCGAGGGACCGCCGGCCCGGCACTCGGGGTGCGCCTGCGACCCCTTCTGCGTCCGGCGGCGTACTACGTGGCTTCACGCGTCGCCGTGCTCGCCGCCGCACTGGTCGCCACGACGATGTATCCGGGGCTGCGCGTCGTGCAGTCGATGGGATCCGTGTGGGACGGTCGCTGGTACCTCGAGATCGCCCGGCACGGCTACCCGCACCAGCTGGTCAACGAAGGCGACGGGAGCCGGTGGGCGTTCTTCCCGGCCTTCCCCACGGCCGTGCGGGCGCTGGCGGAGGTCACGCGGCTGAGCCTGCCGGATGCGGCCTTCGTCGCCGCGTTCGTCTTCGGCCTGACCGCCGCCCTGGCGATCTGGCTCGCCGTCCGGGAGGTGTTCGGCTCCCGGCTCGCCGACCGCGCCGTGCTGCTCCTCGTCTTCTGCCCGACGGCCTACATCTTGTCCATGGCCTACACCGAGGGCCTCTTCCTGACGGCGGCGGCGGCCTGCCTCTTCGCCCTGTCGCGCCGCTACTGGCTCACGGCGGCCCTGTGCGCCTGCCTCGCCGGTCTCACCCGCAACACGGGGGCCGTGGTCGTGGCGGCCGTGCTCGTGACCGCGCTCCCCGCCGCCTGGCGCGGCCGCTCCCTCCGCCCGGCGGTCGCCGCGGCCGTGGCCCCGCTCGGGCTCGTGTCCTTCATGGCCTACAGCTGGGCCATGGTCGGGACGCCGGTGGCCTTCCTGACCTCCGAGCACTTCTGGCAGCACCAGCACTTCGTCTGGTTCACGACGCCGCTCGAGGCCTTGATCGGGGCGCTGCACCAGGGTCCCGGCGGGCTGACCTTCGTGCCCGACGCCATGGCCGGGGCCGCCCTGGTCATCGGTGTCGCCGGCATCTGGCTACTCGACCGGATGGGGCGGCCCGGGGACGCCATGACGGCCGGGGCGGGGACCATCGCCATCCCGGCGAGCTGGTGGGTCTACACCGTCGGCGCGCTGCTGACCGCGTACAGCGCGTACTTCACCGACAGCATCCCGCGCTACACGATGGCCGCCTTCCCGCTCTTCGTCGCCTTCGCCTGGGCGCTGCCGCGCAAGCTGGACGCCGCCGTCGTCGGCGTGATGGCCTGCCTCCAGGGCGCGCTGCTGATCGCCGTCGTGAGCGTCGCCGTGCACCCCGCGCTCGTGCCTCTCGTCCCGTAGCGCCGGGCCGTCGGCGCCACGCCCGGCGTCGATTCAGGAGCCGCTGCCGTCCTCCCACTCCGAGAGCGGCGCGCACTGCCAGCGCCAGCTGCCCTGCGGGGGTCGGCCCGCCAGCTCCGTCCGCCCGTTGGCCCAGAGCAGCACCTCCCAGGGGTCGTCGCCGTCGCCGACCGCGTGCCAGGGGAACAGGCGCCCCAACACGCCCGCGGCGAGGCGACGCGCGGGGGCGTACTCGACCCCGAGGCCGCGGGCGGCGTCGGCGCCGTGGACCAGCAACTCGTCGCACCCCATCGCCGCGAAGCCGGCGGGGTCGGGAGATCCGAAGGGATGGAAGCCCCGCGTGCCGGCGGGAGCGGCGTCCACCGCGGCGGCGAGCGTCCGCGCCGAGGCAAGCAGGCTGGTGAGGAGCGTCTCGTTGGCCGCGTCCGGGACCACCTTGAGCTCGAAGGCCGCGTTCTGCGGCCCGCTCCACAGGTCGACCGAGTACCAGAGGGGCGCCTCGGCGGCGTGCGCCACCACGGAGGCCACCGTGAAGTCGAGGCCCGGCACCGGCACGGTCCAGTCGGACGAGAGCTCGGGCTCGAGCGCACGCCGGCACACCTCGGCGGCCGCCAGTACGTCGTCCCCCGTCACCGGTCCACCCTACCGAGCCGGTCGGCGGTCGGCACCAGGGGACATTCGGCACTGGCGCCGCGGCCCGCCTCACGTGCACACTGGCGGGGACGTAAGGTGCCCGCGGTATGGCAGCGGGCCGGGAAGAGGGAGGAAGGTCGACGTGGTAGCCGCGACATCGGGCCCACCGACCGTCGGAGCCGGCGAGGAGCCCTCCACCGCCCCGGCACGACAGGGCCTGGTCGACGCGGGTATGGCGCCGCTCCAGGCCCACATTTGGACCTTCCGGCACAGCAAGCCGACCCGGAGAAGGGCGTTCCCCTAGGCGATGGAAGCGAACCACACCTCGAGGGTCCCCGGGCGCGACGGTGTCGTCGACCACGCCACGCTCTACCTCTGCCGGCAAGGCGAGACGTGGGTCGTCGTGATTGAGTCGGACCGCTTCTCGGGTGCGCTGCGGCTCCGCGACGCGAGCCAGGACGCCTACGACGCGCGCTTCGAGCTCCTCTCGAAGGCTCGCCGGGCATGCCCGGACGCCGCCATCGTCAGCACCGACGGCGCCCTCGACGGCGCCGACTACGAATGGCGCGTGGAGGTGCACGGCGTCCAGGCCTACCCCGGCGACCTCGGCCTGGCCCTGCACCAGTCGCTCTCGGCCGAGACGGAGACCCACGTGAGGCGCCGCTCGCAACGCCAGATGATCCGCAAGTGCCACTGGGGGCGTTGCCCGGAGGTGTCGGGCCGGCCGCGCTCGTTTTGACCGTGCGTTGACACTCGTTCCGTTGACCCTGCGTTGATACTCGCCGACCCGGTCGGCTCGGCGACACGGGCCCACCGCCCGGGCGCGCGTGCACGTGCACGGTCGATGGCGCTCCTCCTCCCGCCTCGCTAGGGTCGCCCCGGGGTCGCCGTCTTGCTGCGACCCGACAAGAGGGGTGGGTCCATGTCGACGTCTTCCTTGCGCCGCCGCGTCGTCCTTGGTGGGATCCTCAGCCTCGCCGTCGTAGTCGCGCCCCTGTCGGTCGCCGCGGCGTCGCGACCCGCGGTCGTGCCGAGCACGCCGGCCCACACGCAGCTGCCGTTCCTGACCCGGGCCCCGCGCACAATTCCGCCCGCGCAGGTGTCGTTCACGGTGAACACCGCGAACGACACGCACGCCGCCATTCCGACGAGCGGGCACTGCGCCGACAGTGCGGGGGCCTGCTCCATCCGGGCCGCCGTCGAGGTCGCCGACGCCATCGACCAGACCGTCACGATCAACATCCCGGCGGGCAGCTACCCGCTGACGATCGGCGCGCTCGAGGTGACCGACCCGGCGGGTGTGCAGCTCCTNNTCCGCGTCAGCGCCCGGAGGCTTTGCCGCGTTGACCACCATCACGTTGAGCGGCGCCGAGGGTGTCTCGGTCGACGGCACGAATGACACGCTGGAGTTGAACGGGTCAGGCATCACAGGCTCGACCGCAGGCAACGGTGCGGCCGTCTACGACGCCGGGCAACTCTGGGCCACCAACAGCTCGTTCACCGACAACCACGCCACGGTCGACGGAGGGGCGATCTTCGACGACCAGGGCTCCGTGCGCCTCGACGGGGACACGTTCGCCGGGAACACCGCGGCGAGCAGTGGCGGGTCGGTGTACCAGGCCGACGTCCCTATCGCCATCGACAACTCGACCTTCACCTCCAATTCCGTCACCGACACATCCGGCTCCGCCACGGGGGGCGCCGTCGTCGCCGGGGACGAGATGGAGCTCACGAACGACCGCTTCACGGGGAACTCCGCCGTCTCCACGCACGTCGGCGGCACGTCCTCGACGAATCAGGGCGACGGAGGGGCCGTCTACGACGGGTACGGGCTCATCGCCGTCGCCGGGAGCACCTTCACCGGCAACACGGCCTCGGGAACCGCCCCGGACAGCGAAGGCGGAGCCTTCTACGACGAGAGCGGCGTCGACATCACCGGCTCCACGTTCTCCGGCAACACGGTCACCGACGGGGACGGAGGAGCGATCTCGGAGGACGGTGCCGGAGTCGTCCTC
>PMPX01000332.1:4633-5060 GCA_003169235.1 Acidimicrobiaceae bacterium
ATCTTCGGAGACTGGAACCTCCAGGCCAGCAGCTCGGCCGTCGTCGACAACGTGGCATCGGGCCCGTCGAACGCCGGCGGTGGTCTCTACTTCCCGGCGAGCGGGGCCAACCGGGCCGACTTCCAGGCCGTGACGGTGGCCGGCAACGTGGCGGGCCTCGGCGCGGGGTTCGCCATCGCCAGTGCCGCCGGCCCCGCCCAGGCCGGCGGCGGGACGTTGGCCGACAGCACCGTGGCCGACAACCGGACCCCCGCAGGCACCGAGCAGGACTGTGCGCTGATCGGACCGTCGCCCCAGGGCCTCCCCCTGAGCTCGGGGGGTGGGAACGTCACCGGTGACTCGAGCTGCGGCTTCACCACGACCTCGGACCGCCAGGGCGCGGGCGACCAGGGCTATTGGATGGTCGCCACCGACGGCGGCGTCTTCA